>JANYCI010000066.1 GCA_025360325.1 Limisphaerales bacterium
CGTCACCGAGCCGAAGAAGGCGAACATCCCGTCGCAGAAAAAGAAAAGTTCCGGCGACCCGCGCCCGGCGCACGTCCGCAATTTTCTCGACTGCTGCAAGTCGCGCCAGCAGCCAGCGCTCAATCTTGAGATCGGCCACCGCGTCTCCACGCTCGCTCACCTGGGCAACATCGCCTACCGCACCGGCCACAAGATTGTTTGGGACGATGTCGCGGAAAAAGTTGTGGGCGACCACGAGGCGGACAAGTTGGTCGGCGTGAAATACCGCAAGCCCTGGCATCTGCCGGGAATGAGGCGCGGTTGAGGGTGAAGCGTCGCACTTTCCAAAACCATAATTCTCTGCCAGCATTTCCAAAATGAAAACCAACAACCAACTCCCTCGTCGTCAATTTCTCCAACTCTCCGCGCTCGGTCTCGCTGGCGCAGCGCTCGGCCTTGCCGGTTGCGATACGGGCAAATCTTTTCACCCGGCAAAACGAAAACCGCGCATCGGCCTGGAACTTTATTCCGTGCGGAACGAATGCAAGAATGATTTCCACGGAACCGTTGAGCAGGTCGCGAAGATTGGCTACAAAGGCGTGGAGTTCGCCGGCTATTGGGGGCTTTCCGCGAAAGAAGTCCGCACGATGATTGATGACAACGGCCTCGTCACCTGCGGCACGCACACGCAGTTCGCCGATTTGCAGCCGGACAAAATTGACGTCACGATTGAATTCAACCAGATCATCGGCAACAAATTTATCATCTGCCCCTACATGACCGGCAAGACGCGCGCCGAATGGCTCGCGCACGCGAAGATGTTCAACGACCTTGCCGATAAACTCGCGCCGCTTGGACTATTCACCGGTTACCACGCGCACAAGCACGACTTTGAAGCCATCGAAGGCGAACCCGCTTGGGACATTTTCTTCGGCAACACAAAAAAGGAAGTCATCTGCCAGCTCGATACCAGCAATTGCCGCGACGGCGGCCAGGATCCAGTGGAAGTGCTGCATCGTTATCCCGGTCGCATCCGCAGCATCCACATCAAGCCCAACGGCGGCGGCCCTGAAGCGGTGATTGGTGAAGATAAAATCAACTGGCCGGGCGTGTTTGAATTTTGCGAAACGCAGGGCAACACCGACTGGTATGTCGTCGAACACGAGACCAGCAGCAAGCCGCTCGAAACCGTGGCGAAGATGTATGCGAAGCTAAAGGAACTCGGCAAGGTGTGAGTTTTTGGTGGTGGATCTGGTTGCGCTGCGACCAGACACTGAACGCACAGCGGTCACTTTGAGGCAGGAGACTTTTTACGCGCGAATGATTCCGTCACCTGACGCTGCGCTCGGCGACGGGTTTGCCGCAGCGCGACAAACTCCATCCTGCCGTCGCGCGGTCATTTTTTAACTGCCAGCAAATCCAATGAACATTTCCAAATTTAATCGCCGTGATTTTTTGAAAAACATTGGGCTGGCCGCGCCGCTGATGCTCGCCGCGCCCGCAGTGCTCACGGGCTGCATCACGCAAATGCGCGCGAAGGAATTTTCCGCCGACATAGTCATCATCGGCGGCGGACTCGGTGGCATTGCGGCAGCACTCGCGGCGGCACGCAATGGAATCAACGTGATTCTGACGGAGGAAACGGATTGGATCGGTGGACAAGTCACGCAGCAAGCGGTGCCGCCGGATGAAAATCGGTGGATTGAAACTATCGGCGCGACGGCGAGCTACCAGAAATTCCGCAGCGGCATCCGTGATTATTATTTCCGCAATTATCCGCTGACGGAAAAATCGCGTGCTAATAAAAAATTCAATCCCGGCAACTCGTGGGTCACGGCCATCGGCGGCGAACCGCGCGTGGCCTTGGCGGTGTTGAATGAAATGCTCGCGCCATTCGTCGCTGGCGGAAAAGTTAAAATCCTCTTGCGGCACAAGGCGATTTCCGCCGCCGTGAGCGGCGATCGCGTTGAGGCCATCAGCGTTTTGAATCTGGATTCCGGCCACGAAAAAGTTTTGCACGCGCCATTTTTCGCTGACGCGACGGAGCAAGGCGATTTACTGCCGCTCACGAAAACCGAATACGCCGTCGGCGCGGAGGCGAAGTCCGAGACGGGCGAGGCGCACGCGAAAGAGGTCGCTGATCCCGGCAACTTGCAGGGCTTCACGATGTGCTTTGCGATGGATTATCTGGCGGGCGAGGATTACACGATTGCCAAGCCACGCGATTACGATTACTGGCGCAACTTCACTTTCAGCACGAGCGTGCAGAAAAATTATCACGTCTTGAACTTTGAGGAGAACGCCTCGAAGAAAATCGGTTTTGACCCGGAGGCGCGCAAAGGTTTCTTCACCTACCGCCGCATCGCCGACCGCGATAATTTTCGCCCCGGATTTTATCGCGGCGACATCACCGTCGTGAACTGGCCGCAGAATGATTATTCGTTTGGCCCGATTTGCGACGTGAGCGAGGACGAATTCAAAAAGCACGTCGCGGCGGCCAAGCAGATGAGTTTGTCGCTGCTCTACTGGCTGCAAACCGAGTTAGAACGACCCGACGGCGGTGCAGGCTGGAAGGGATTGCGCCTGCGCACGGACATCGTCGGCACGGCTGATGGGTTGGCGAAGTATCCTTACATCCGCGAAGGTCGTCGCATCAAGGCAGAGTTCACGGTGTTGGAACAACATCTCGCGCTGAAGGATCGCATGGCCGAAACCGGCTTGAACAAAGACGAAGTGCGAGCGATGCAATTCGCGGATTCCGTTGGCATCGGGCATTACGCGATGGACCTGCACATCACCACGCGCGGCGACCACGCGGAATATGGCGGGACGCTGCCGTTCCAGATTCCGCTCGGCGCGTTGATTCCGCGTCGCGTGGAAAATCTGCTGCCCGCTTGCAAAAATCTCGGCGTCACGCATCTCACCAATGGCTGTTATCGCCTGCATCCCGTGGAATGGAATATCGGCGAAGCGGCGGGAACGCTCGCGGCCTTTTGCGTCGCGCAAAAGAAACAGCCGCGTGAAGTGCGGGCGAAATCTGAATTGCTGGCCGATTTCCAACAACTGCTCCGCACCGACGGCGTGCGGCTGGAGTGGCCGAAAGATTTGGCGATGAAATAGTTCACGGTGAAATTTATCTTCCAGATTTTTGCCCTGTTGGTTTTCGCCAGCCGACTCACTTTTGCCGCGCCCGTGACGGTGGACGCTGACATCTGCGTTTATGGCGGAACTTCCGGCGGCATGGCGGCGGCGGTGGCGGCGGCGCGACTCGGAAAAAATGTTGCGCTCATTTCACTGAACAACCATCTCGGCGGCATGAGCGCGAGCGGGTTGGGGGTGACCGATGTGGGCAACACCGCCTCCATCAGCGGCATCTCTCGCGAATTTTATCAGCGCGTTGGCGCGGCTTATGGCTCGCCGAACATCGTGGTTTGGTTCGAGCCGCGCGTAGCCGAAAAAGTTTTCTGGCAGATGACCACGAATGCGGGCGTGGCGGTTTACACCAATCTGCTGCTGGCTTCCGCGACGCTCGTGAGCAATCGCATCACGCAAATTACCATGCAGGACGGCTCGATTTTCCGCGCGAAGCAATTCATAGATACAACTTACGAAGGCGATCTGATGGCGGCGACGGGCGTGAGTTTCACCTGGGGACGCGAGGGGACGAATGTTTACAATGAATCGTCTGCCGGCATCCGCGCCGCCGGCGGCAGTTTTAATTATGATCCGTATGTCATTCCCGGCAATCCCGCCATTGGATTGCTGCCGCTGGTCAACCCCAACACCGTCGGCGTGGTGGGTGATGGCGACAAACGGTTGCAGGCTTACAATTTCCGGCTTTGCCTGACACAAGTTGCCACTAACAAAATCGCCATCGCGCCGCCCGCGAATTATTCCGAAACGAATTTTGAGATCGTGCGCCGCTACATCACGAACCGCGTCGCGATTGCCGGTGCGACCGGTGGTGTCGTGCGGTTGTCGCAGTTGATTGATATTCAAACCCTCATTCCGAACGGCAAGACGGACATCAACGCGCGTGACGAACTCTCCACGGATTACGTCGGCTACAATTACACCTGGGCCACCAACAACTATGCGGAGCGGGCGGTGCTGCGCCAAAAGCACGAAGATTATCTGCGCGGCCTGCTTTATTTTTATGCCACCAGCACGAATGTTCCGGCGCAACTGAATACCGATGCGCAATCGTGGGGACTCGCGAAAGATGAATTCACCGACACCGGCGGCTGGCCGTGGCAGATCTACGTCCGCGAAGCGCGGCGGATGCAGAGCGATTATGTGATGACGCAATCCAACTGCGAATCGCGCGTGACCGCGCCGGACGGCATCTGTCTGGCGAGTTACACGATTGATTCGCACGGCGTTCAGCGCGTAGCCAGCGGCAACGTCACGCGTTGGGAAGGCAGCATCGGCGGGTCGGTGCCGTATCCGTATCCCATCAGCTATCGCTCCATCATTCCGCGCAGCAACGAGTGCCAGAATGTTTTCTCCACGTTCGCGCTCTCGGCGAGCCACGTTGCGTTCGCCTCGTGCCGCATGGAGCCGGTGTTCATGATGGCAAGCCACGCGGCGGGTGTGGCGGCGGCGTTTGCCATGGATGACAACGTGGCCGTTCAAAATTTGAACTACGCAAAACTTTCCGCGCAACTCCGTGCTGATGGACTGATGCTCTCGTGGGCGGCGGCGACGAGTGCGACGAATGGCATCATTTTGGATCAAGACACGATTCCCGGAACAGCCAACTCCGGTGGTTGGTCGCCCGGCGCAAATGCGGGCGGCTGGAACGGAAACTATCTGCTGGATGGCGCGGCCAACAAGGGTTCGCGCTGGGTTAGCTACGCGCCCAATCTGCCCACGAACGGCACCTACGAAGTTTATGCGTGGTGGGTAGAAGCGTCCAATCGCGCGACGAATACGCCGTATCAAATCATTCATCCCAACGGCACCAACACCATTCTCGTGAACCAGAAACTTTCCAGCAGCGGCTGGTTCAAATTGCTGACGACCAATTTTAATGCCGGCACGAATGGGAAAGTTTTCATCCGCAACGACAACACGGACGTCGGCGCGTATTGCGTGGCGGACGGCATCCGCTTTCTTGGGATTGGCGCGGCGGCGTTGCTGCCGCCCCCGACGATTGAGGTTGTGGCCAGCGACGCCGTCGGCGGAGAATTTGCCACCAACACCGCGCGCTTCGCCATCATCCGCAGCGGCGACACGAATCCCGCCGTGACCGTGAATTATTCGGTAAGCGGTTCGGCCATTCCCGGCACCGACTACGCCGCATTGCCGACAAGCCTGACACTCCCGATGGGCGTGATGACGACGAATATTTTGGTGGCCCCGCTCGGTAGTAATCTGACTACGAACCAAGCCAGCGTGATTTTGAACCTGAATTTTTCGGCGAGTTATTCATTGAATGCGCTGTCGAACGCCACGATCAACCTGCTCGACCGCCCCATCAATAACTGGCTGCGCGCCAACTTCACGGCGGGCGAGCAATCCAACCCGCTGATTAGCGGCGATGCGGCAAATCCCGATAGCGACGCGTTGCCAAACTTATTAGAATACGCGCTCGGCCTTGCGCCGAAGTCTGCGAACGTAAACCCGTTTTCGCCGGTGATGACGAATGGAAATTTTCAAATCACGTTCTCGCAGTCGAAAGCCGCCACAGATGTTTCGCTGCTGGTGGAATGGTCGCCGAATTTGCTGAACTGGTTTTCCGGCGTGGGCTATGTCCAAGAAATAAACGCGATAGATCAGGTGACCAACCGCGTTTTGACGATGCAAACCACTTTGCTGGCGGTGACGAACCAGACGGGATTTTTTCGCCTCCGAACCACGCGGCAGTGACGGTTTCCGGTCAAATCTACAGGTGTCATAAAAAACGGAAGATTTTTGTGGATTATTTGCCCGGCTTTGCTAGATTCCTGCCCCTTTGAATCAATGGCCGGAGCGAATTCCGGCCTCAACCGATTTTAATTGTGAGTGCGAAAAAAAAAGCTGTGAATAAAAAATCTGCGCCACGGGGCAAACAACAGTCCGTGGCCACGGCGGCCGCCATTTTAGGCCGCCCCGCCACCAAGCTGGGAAAGTCGGGGACAAATTTTGACTTGAAAAAAGTCAAGACCGAGTGGCACGGATTCTGCCAGAACCTGCTGGATTTGCGCGAGCAACTCGTCAAGCAGATGAACGGACTGGCGAAGGAGTCGGCGCAGGAGCTGGCCGGTTACAGCCTGCACATGGCGGATTCCGGCACGGATAATTTTGATCGCGATTTCGCGTTGAGCCTGTTGTCATCGGATCAGGACGCTGTGTTTGAAATCGAAGAGGCGCTCAAACGCATCGACCGTAAAACCTATGGTGTGTGCGAATTGACCGGCAAAACGATTCCGAAGGCGCGGCTGGAAGCGATTCCGTGGACTCGCTTCACGGTTGAGGCGCAAGCGCAACTGGAAAAAGACGGGGCGTTGAGGTCACGTCGCCTCGGCGCACTAGGAAGCATTGACGCGACCGGTGCCGTGCCGGAAGTGGAAACCGACGACGACGATCAACCTGAAGAAGCAAAAGTTCCAAAAGAAAAAGAATAATTTATGGCCCGCGAAACCATCACCATCGAATGCACCGAGGCGCGCAAGGAAGGCAAATCGCCTTCGCGCTACACCACATCCCGCAACAAAAAGCTGCAGCTGGAAAAGCTGGAGGTTAAGAAATATAACCCCGCCCTGCGCCGCCACACATTGCACAAGGAAATTAAATAATTATGCCCCGCAAGACCAACACCGAAAAATCCGACAAGCGCGGCAAAGGCGTCCGCGAAAACCGCACCCCGCGCCCGAAGCCGAAAATTGACTTCACCATTGATGCGCTGGATTACAAGAACACGACCCTGCTCAAGCAGTTCGTGACCGATCAGGGCCGCATCCTGCCGCGCAAATACACTGGTTTGCCCGCGCCCTACCAGCGCCGCATGACCACCGCCATCAAGCGTGCGCGCCAGATGCTCCTGATGAAGTGATTTCACCGTCCGTTTTCGCCGCGTGCGAAAACGGACTTTTTTTGCCCGCGCGTGTTGCAAACGATTTGCAATTAAAAAATTATTGGCATGGACTACTTCGTTTTACTTTCCAGCATTGGGTTGGGGGCGCTCACCGTTTTTGGGCTGCAACTTACGGATGCGCGCCGTGTCAAGCTGTTGAACACCTTCACGGGCGCCTATCTGTTCACCCTCGTCGTGCTGCATTTGTTGCCCGATGTGTATGCGGTGGAAACGGGCGTAAAAATTCTTCCGCTCGTCATTGGCGGCTTTATCCTCGCCGGATTTTTTTTACAACTCGCGCTCGATGTGGTTTCGATGGGCATTGAGCATGGGCACGCGCATGAGATTCACGGGCGCATGGCCTTTGGAATTCTGGCCGGCCTTTGTGTTCATGCCTTCGTCGAGGCACTCGCGCTGGGAAAATCTCCTGACCACACCGAAACCGCCGCCCGCCATTTTCTGCTCATCAGCGTGGTCGTCCATAATTATCCCATCTCCATCGCGCTGCTGGGAATGTTGCTGCAAAGCGGCATGAAAAAATCCCGCGCGCTCGCGTGCCTCGGTTTGTTTGCGGTGATGGCTCCGCTGGGAATGTTCATCAGCACCCACACCGGTCTCGCGGTTTATTCACGCTACCTCACCGCCGTGGTCATCGGCATTTTCATGCACATCGCCACGACGATTTTATTTGAGAGCGAGGATCACCACCGTTTCCCGCTGCCGAAAATTTTAGCGCTGCTCACCGGCCTCGCCCTTGGAATCGCCAGTGTGATTTTTGAGGCATGAAAAAAATATGCGCGCACCCGCATCCGCCGCGCCGCGAAAAAATCTCCGACCTCACTGGACGCCTACGCCGTGAGTCTCGGAAAATCACCGGCCCGCGCGCGGCCATTCTGGAAATTTTGCACGCGCATCCGCATCCGCTTACGAACCGGGAAATTTTATCTGCGCTGCCCAAAAGCTCCTGCGACCTCGCCACGGTTTATCGTTCCTTACACTTGCTGGAAAAAATGGGGATGGTCAAACGCTACCATTTTCACGATGGCGCGGCGCGGTTTGAACTGGTTGGTGCTGGCGACAATGGCCATCACCATCATCTTGTTTGCGTGAACTGTGCCGGTGTGGTGGAGATTGCAGAATGTTTTCCCGAGGAGATTGAAAAGAAAATTGCTCGAACCAACGGATTCAAAAACGTGACGCACAAACTCGAATTCTTCGGAACCTGCCCGAAGTGTCAGGCGTGATTTTTTATGACCGCCGGTTGAATCCTCATTCAACCGGCGGTTTTAGGACAGCGCGTGTCGCGTAATTTCAGGCGGCTTCCTCGGACAACCAGTCGCCGAGGTGGAGGAATTCCTTGATTTTGCGCCGCTCGTAACGATTTTTGAGCGACTTTTTAGGTTGATGATCCGTTTTGCGGAAGGGATGTTTCGGATCGCGAATCGCTTCACTGATGGCTTGCATGGTTTTCATCATAGCATTTTACCTTTCATTGACCGTCGCCGGAATTACAGCCTAAACAATGCCAAACTTATTGGCTCGTTTAGAAATCCAATGACGAACACAAATGAGACTCACACCGCCGACAGTTTGTTCAAACTATTTTTGCAAAAATTCAAACGTGCCGGAGCGCCATTCTTTTTCAATCTTGTCCGCCACTAATTTCAAACCCAAGCTCTCAAAACCCGCCTGCACCTCCGCAAATTCCGCCGCTAAAATTCCTGCCAGCACCAGCGCGCCGTCGCGTTTCACCCGGCTAACAATGCGTTTGCGCTCGGCCAGCAACAGGTTGGAAATCAGGTTGGCGCAGACGAGATCGGATTTTTCCGGTGCGCGCAAGGGCAGCTTGGTCACGTCGCCTTGAAACAATTTTAATTTTTTGGTCGTGCCGTTCACCGCCGAATTCGCTTTAGCCACGCGGACGGATTCGGGGTCGAAGTCGAATGCCTCGACGGGTTGGTAGCCGAGTTTCGCGGCCGCAATCGCCAAAATTCCCGAGCCCGTGCCGATGTCCAAAAATGATTTTCCGTGTCCCGTTTTGCCCAGCCGGACAATTTCTGACAAGCAAAACGAAGTTGTCGCGTGTTGCCCGGTGCCGAAGCTCAAGCCCGGATCGAGGATGACCACCGCTTGATTTTTGCGCGGCTTTTTTTTGATCCAACTCGGTTTGACGAGCAGTGCCGTGCCGATTTCCATCGCCTTAAAATGTTTTTTCCACGACTCCGCCCAGTCTTCGCGCTTCACTTTCGTGATTTCAATTTTTCCGGGTGCCACGTCGAGGCCAAACGATTTCATCCGTTCTAGCCCGGCAGAAATTGCCGCTTGCCGATCGGCGGATAGCTCGTTTTTGCCGGTCAAATAAACCGAGACGATGCTCACGCCGGTTTCGAGATTGAAATAGGCCGAGGCCGCCGCGCCAAAAGTTGAGCCGAGCAGTTCCATCACCGCATCCTCCGCCGCGAGCGAGGTGGTGATGGAAATGCGCCAGAGAGGTTTTGTGGTTTTCATAATCGGAATTGTTAACCGCGAAATACGCAAAATACGCGAATAGAATTGCTGGTTTTATTTCGCGTGTTTCGCGGTTTAATTTTTTACCCAACCAAATCGCGCCACGGTGTAAAATTCAGCAGCTCCACCTCGTTCATGTGCTCATGCAACGCGACCTGCGTGATGCTGGCGTATTCGACATCAAACTGGTTCGTTTTCGGCAGCGGTAATTTTAGCAGGATGGCGAGAATCATGCGGATGACGCCGCCGTGACAGAAGATCGCCACGTTTTCGCCCGGATGCGCCGCGATGATTTGTTTCAAACAGGGTTCCACGCGCGCGCGAAAAACTTTCCCGCTTTCGCCGTTGGGAACACCGTGACGATGAATTTGATGGAGCCATTCGTGCGAACGGAACTTGAATTGGCTCTCCACTTCCTGCCAGCCCAGGCCGGTCCAATGGCCGAAATCAATTTCCTTTAAGCCGGATAAAATGGTTTGCGTGTGGCCGCTCAATTTCAGCGTCGGCGCGAGCGTCTGTTGCACGCGCTTCATCGGGCTGGCGTAAATCGCATCAATCGTTTTGGCGCGGAGATAATCTGCCAGCACCTTCGCCTGTTTTTTTCCGTTCGGCGAAAGATTCATGTCAATCACGCCGCCGAATTTGTTTTGATAGCGTGCCTCGACTTCGCCGTGGCGGATGAGCAGCAGCCGCGTCGCGGGTCTTTTGGCGTGGTGATGCCAGAGTTTTTTTTGTTTCGTCACAATGAAATTATCCTTGGGCAATGGCTGCTTGCTGCGCGGCGAGCAGATCGCGGATGCCGATTTTTCCGAGCGCGAGTAACTCGGTGAGTTGAGAATCGGTGAAAGTCGCCTCCTCGCCGGAGCCTTGCAACTCGATGAATTCGCCGCGTGAATTCATCACGAGATTCATGTCCACCGTCGCCGCCACGTCCTCGGTGTAGCACAGGTCAAGCAGCGCTTTTTCGGCGACGATGCCCACGCTCACGGCGGCGACCCCGGCGAGAATGGGCGTTTCCAAAATTTTCTTTTCCGCCATCAACTTTTTAACCGCGAGCGACAGTGCGACGAATGCGCCGGTGATCGCCGCTGTGCGCGTGCCGCCATCGGCCTGCAACACGTCGCAATCAATGCAGATCGTCCGCGCGCCGAATTTTTCCAAATCCACGGCGGCGCGGATGGATCGGCCGATGAGCCGCTGAATTTCGGACGAACGGCCATCAAGTTTGCCTTTGGAAATGTCGCGTGGTTTGCGCTCCAAAGTGGAGTAGGGGAGCATGGAGTATTCCGCCGTAAGCCAGCCGCCGGTGATTTTTTGATCCTTCATCCAGCGCGGCACGGATTCCTCGATGGTGACGCCGCAGATGACGCGGGTGTTGCCCCATTCGATGAGCGTGGAGCCAGCGGCGTAAGGCGCGATGCCATTTTGAAAACGCAGTGGACGGATTTGGTTCGGTGTGCGCCCGTCGGCGCGAAAATTTTCTGACATGGCGCAAAGTTTAACGGCGTTGCGCGGTGAGGCGCAACGCCGAAAACTTGCGAATTGTTTTTTCCGTTCAGGGTTGAACCATCACGCGATAGAAACGATTGGAATTGCCGATGGCGTCCGTGACCGTCACTGGGCTGGCACTGACGGGCGGCGCTACGTTGGAGAAGGTAGTCCACGCGCCGTTCACCGCGCCGTTTGCCTGCACGGTGTTCGTCAAGCCGACGATGGGCACAAAGGTGAATTGAAAGCCGCTGCCATTTTTGGCCGGCGAAGTAATGGTTGGCGGCAATGGAGTGGTGACGCCCAGCATGGCCACGGAACTGGTGATGGCTCCGAGGGAGTTGGTGATGACCACGGTGTAATTTCCGGCCTGGCTCGTGCGGATCTGCGACAAGTTCAACGGGGTGGTGGTGGCACCCGTGAGATTTGCACCGGCCAAACGCCATTGATACGCGAGCGGAGCCGTGCCGGTGGCGGTGACACTGAATGAAGCGCTGCCGCCAGCGACATTGGTAACGCCCGCCGGCTGGGAGGTGACGGCGGGGGCAGTTCCGCCGGCCAGCACCGTGAAGAAAATATTCGTATAGATGTCACCGGCCCCGGAGTAACCGGCATCCACGTTCACCTTCGCGGCGGCTTGCACCGTCGTCGGTGTGCCATAGATTGCGGCATAGAGGTAATGACTGGATGAACGATCAAAGTTTTTAAGAATGATCCCTGGTGGCAAGCAAACGGTCGTGGTCCCATTCGGCAAGATCTGCCCCGAATCGGCGACGGTATTGGTCAGTTCAAAATATCCATGCGGATCGGTTCCGGTGTTGGTCACCACGATGCTGTTCGTAAAATAAACGCCAACCGTCATGGCGATGTTGGTTTGAAACGGCAGAAAATACGGCAGCGAACTGGCCGAACGCGCGTCGTAGGCTCCGACCACCGCGCCCGCACCGATGCCCCAGCGCATGATGACGGCGATGGTCGAGGCGTTGGCCGGATTGGTGATGATGTTCCGCATCAGCGGCATCAATTGCAACAGTGCCGCGAGCAGCAGCGGCAGGGATTGGATCAGTCTTTTCATGGTTGTTTTAGGTTTGGGTTTGGGGATTGGTTTCGCGTCTAAATTTTAATTGCAACCGCAGCCGCCGCCACCGACGCCGCTGCCGCCACTGGCCTCCTCACGCGAAAACCAAATGTGCTCGGCTTGGGAGGTTCCCAGCGGATCGCGGTCGGGCTGCATGGTGTAATCTGCCAGATGTTCCCGCTGCCACGGTTTCACGTTGGCGCAACCGCTGGTGAGCGTCATGGCCATGGCGGCCAATAAAATCAATGGGATTCGCTTCATAATCATTTCAAGAGTGAATCAATTTCGCTGATGTATTGCTTGCGGGTTTCATCGCCGTGAAAACCTTTGTGCAGAAATCTAACTTTGCCTTCGCCGTCCAAAATGAAGGAGGTGGGCATGGTTTCGGGCTCCACCGTCGCTACGAGTTTTTGCTGCGCGTCGCGAACCACGGTGAAGGTCACCGGATGCTTCGCGAGAAATTTTTCCATCTTCGCCGCCTTCTCGTCCACGTTCACGGCGAGGATCACTACGCGGCCGCCATATTTTTTCTGCAACTCATCCATGACGGGAAACGATTCCGCGCAGGGCAGGCACCACGATGCCCAGAAATCCACGACTACAATTTTTCCTTTGAGCGTGTCGGGTAATTTGCCTTCCAGTTTGAAAGTCGCCAAGTCAGGCAGGGCGTCGCCGACTTTCAACGCGGCCAGCGCGCTGGAAAAAATTCCGGCGAGCAGCGTGGTGAAAATTATTTTTTTAAGCAGGGATGTATTCATGAAATTTGCTGGAGTAGAGTTTTGTGCTTTCGGTAAGAATCGCACCGGCGGCTCCGGGGTGCAACTCGACGAGCTGCAAGCCGTCGCGCGCTCCCAAAATGCAGATGCTGGTGGAAAGTAATCCGGCGATGGTGCAGCTCGGCGCGATGACCGAGGCGGCGCGACAATCGTTGAACGCAGGATAGCCCGTGCGCGGATCAATGATGTGTCCGTAACGACGTCCGTTGATGACGAAATTCCGCAGGTAGTCGCCGGAGGTAGCCACCGCATGATCGGTCAACGCCACGCCGCCCCAGCATTTGCCGGGCGACGCCGCATCATCGAGACCGATCCACCAGAATTTTTTTTCCGGCGCATGACCGCGCGCCCGCACGTCCTGACCAAAATCCACGAGCACATTGGAGATGCCACGTTCGATGGCCATGTTCACGACGCAGTCCACGGCGTATTCCTTGCCGATGCCGCCAAGGTCGAGGGCCATGCCGCGCTGCGGGAGAAAAATGCCGCCGGGCCGGCGCTGGACTTTTTTCCAGCCGACAATTTCGAGTGCGGCGCGGATGGATTCGTCGCTGGGCAGCGCGGGTATTTTCCAGTTCCACAATTTCATCAGCGGCAGGGCGGTCGGGTCAAAGGAACCGCGCGTAAAGAAATATAATTCGTGGCAGAGCGCGAGCAGCCGGTCCGTGTCGGGATCAGTTTCCACCCAATGTTCACCGGCGGCGGCGTTGATGCGCCCGATAAGACTGTCGGGGATGAAGCGCGAGTAGCGCGCCTCGAACTGCCCGACCCACGCGACGACATCGCGCTGGAAATCACGCGCGACGCTGGCGGCGACGCCGTGAAAATTCACGCGGCACAGCGTGCTCATCGCGCAAAATTCGAGCCGGTGCAGGTCTTTGTCCACCGTGGCGTGGGCCGATTGCCGCACGCGTTCGATGGCCTCCTGCGCGGATCTGGGGCTGGTCATCACCATAAAAATTGGACGCCGACCGTGAAGACGTTAGCTTTGGGATACATGGCAGGAGCCGTCTGGTCCAAGCCGTGCATTTCATAACGATGAAAACCGCCATTCACCCGCAGCCAGTCGGTGATGATGACGGTGAGTTGCGCCCCGAAATCGAGCGAGTAAAATTCTGACAACCGGTAATCCGATGAATAATTGACGGCGGTGGCGGGGTTCACGTTGAAGAGAGGTTGATAAAAACTTGCGGCTCCCTGCTGGTAGAAACGAACGCCCGGCTCGACGATGAGGCGCTTGCCCAACCATTGATGCCACGTCAGTCCGATCGTGCTGGCGGCGATGCCATAGCTGTCGTGGTAAAAACGGTAGCTGCCTTCCAGGCTGGCGTTGAGAGAATCGAAATACTGCGTCACCCGCAGGAGTCCCACTTCTTTGGTGCGTTGCGACGGACGGATTTCGGAGCGGACCGATCCGAACGGATGGCCGGCGTAAATAAATTCTGCCTGCCGGTAGGGATCGCTTAAAAAACCTTCTTCGTAGCCAAAGGTGAAATCGGCGGACGCGATGGTTTTGGGCGACAGCAATTGGGAGATGCCGACAATCGCTTCGGTGGAATCTTTTGGCGACCAGTCCACCTGGTTCGCGTGCCGGACGGAATCGAAATTGTGCGACACGCCGAAATGCAGCACCGTATTTTTGTCATTGAACTCAATGGCGTCGCCCAGCGAAATGCCGCGCGAGAGATAATCATGCTCCTTGCTCTCGGCCACCCCGGCGCTGATGGTGTGGTTCTTCAGCTTCAAGTTCAGGCTCAGGTTGTAGGCGCGGCGGATGTCAAACACCTTGGTCGTGAAAATCTTTCCGTTGGCCGGCGGATAGAAGTAAGTTCCTTTCGGTGTCGCGCCGGAAATGCCGTCATAAATCAGTTCGCCTTTGGCCGTGAGATTATCCAGCAGCTTTTGCTCAAAATAAACCGAGTGCGTCTCGATCTGCATCCGGTTGTTATCTTCGGAATAAAATTCGTAGCGGTAGGCCACCTGGTTTTCCCCG
>JANYCI010000297.1 GCA_025360325.1 Limisphaerales bacterium
GAGTTGGGCGAAGACAGTGCGGCCATGTTGCATGGGGTGGAAAATCGCAGAAAAGCGACGAACCACCGTCGAAGAAGCAAAATGAAATTGAAATCGAAAAAAGCCCGGACAGCGAAAATACCCGCATTCTGTCAGGGCGAAATTGAAGTCAGCAAAAACTTAACCGGACACTACTGAAATCACATGAAAGACGAAATTCCAAATTCAGCCAGCCAATGGGCGCGACGCGCTTTTCTTAAAGCATCCGCCGCCAGCGTGCTCGGGCTGACATTTTCCAGTCTGCCGACACTAGCCGGGCCGGGTCGCCGCAAGAATTTTGAATCGCTCGTTCCCGTTGATAAAAAACTTTCGCCCGCGTGGATCAAATCCCTTTTTGAACGCGGCACGCCGCAAATTCTGCGCGGCGATGAGTTGAAATACGTCGGGATGCCCGTCGGCGGCATCGGTGCGGGGCAGTTGTATCTCGGCGGCGATGGCAAGCTCTGGCACTGGGACATTTTCAACCAATTCATTTTCACCGGCGCGGAACATTACGCCAAGCCGATGATTCCCGATGCACCGCTCATGCAAAAATTTTCGCTGAAGCTCGGCGATAAAATTATTTCGCTAGACCGCGCTGGATTTTCCGACGTGAGTTTTCGCGGTGAGTATCCGATTGGCGTCGTGAACTACGCCGACCCGAACGTGCCGGTCGCTGTGAAGCTCGAAGCCTTCTCGCCCTTCATTCCGCTGAACACCGACGACTCCAGCCTGCCCGCGACCATTTTTCAAATCACTTTGAAAAACACTTCGAGCGAGCCGCTGGCAACGACGCTCACGGGCGAACTGGAAAACGGCGTGTGCCGCCATCATCGCGGACTCGGCGGCGTTTTGCAAAATCGTTTTGCCCAAGGCAGCGGCGTGACCACGCTGCTCTGCTCCGCCCATGCCACGCTGGAAAATTCCGGCAAAAAAACTGATTCTCCGCCGCTCGAAAAACTGTCCGACTTCGGCACGATGGGTCTCGGCCTCCTCGGCGGCGCGGATGAAACGAGCGGCGACAAGGACGTTCCGTTTTCAGAAAAACTCATCGGCGCGCTCGGAAAAAAATTGACGCTCGCGCCCGGCGAATCGCAGACGGTGACGTTTGTGCTCGCGTGGAATTTTCCGAATCTCTCGATCAAGGATTCGTTCGCGGACTGCGGACGTTTTTACGCCACAAAATTTTCCTCCGCGCAGGCCGTGGTGGAATATGCCGCTAACAATTTTTCACGGCTCGAAGGCCAGACGAAGTTGTGGCGCGACACTTGGTATGATTCCACGCTGCCGTATTGGTTTCTCGACCGCACGTTTTTGAACGCATCCATTCTCGCGACCTCGACTGCCTATCGGCTCGCGAACGGAAGATTTTATTGCTGGGAAGGCGTCGGCGATTGCAAAGGCACTTGCGGCCACGTTTATATGTATGCCCAAGCCATCGCGCGGCTGTTCCCCGATCTGGAGCGCGACTTGCGCGAGCGCACGGATTTTGGTCTGGCGCAGATGCCCGACGGCGCGATTCATTTTCGCGGCGAGTTCTGCACGATTGCCGCCGTGGATTCGCAGAGCGGCTACGTTCTCCGCGCGCTGCGCGAACATCAGATGTCGGCGGACGAAAACTTTTTGCGCCGCGTCTGGCCGAAAGTGAAACTCGCGATGCAATGGCTCATCAAGAAAGACGCCAATAACGACGGCCTCATCGAGAGCAACCAGCACAACACGCTGGACACGGATTGGTTTGGCAAAGTCGCGTGGTTGAGCGGGCTGTATCTCGCAGCGTTGACGGCGGCGGCGGAAATGGCTGATGAGATGGGCGACGCAGAATTTGCCGCGCAGTGCCGGGAAATTTCCAAAGCTGGCCAGAAAAATATTGTGCGCGATCTGTTTGAAGACGGTTACTTCATCAACCGCATCAACCCGAAACGCCTCGACGCAATCAACTCGGGAACGGGTTGTGAAATTGATCAAGTGTTCGGCCAGTGCTGGGCGTTTCAAGTTGGTTTGCCGCGCGTGTTTCCGCAAAAAGAAACTTTGTCGGCGCTGAAGTCGTTGTGGAAATATAATTTCACGCCGGATGTCGGGCCGTATCGCGAGCATTACAAACCGGGCCGCTGGTATGCGATGCCGGGCGAAGCCGGCTTGCTCATGTGTTCGTTCCCGCGCGACGACTGGGATTACGACCAGTCCAAAGGCAAAGGCCCGGACTGGGCGGCGGGTTACTTCAACGAGTGCATGAACGGCTTCGAGCATCAGGTCGCCGGCCACATGATCTGGGAAGGCATGGTGCAGGAAGGCTTGGCTATTGAGCGCACGGTGCATGACCGCTACGGCGCAGCGAAACGAAATCCATGGAATGAAATCGAGTGCGGCGATCATTACGGACGCAGCCTGGCGAGCTACGGCGTTTATCTCGCCGCGTGCGGCTTTGAACATCACGCGCCGAAAATGCACATCGGTTTCGCGCCGAAAATTTCGCCGGAGAATTTCAAATGCGCGTTCACCAGCGCCGAGGGCTGGGGGAGCTACACGCAGAAAATTGAAAACGGAAAACTGACGGCGGAAATTTCCGTGCGCTGGGGAACTTTGAAATTGAAAACGATTGCGCTGGAAAATAAAAAAGTCCATTTGGCACGCGTTCAACTCGGCGGAAAAATAATTCCGGCGACGTTCGAGCGGACGGACTCCAAAACTTTGTTGGCTTTAAAAAACGTCGTCACGATCAACGCCGGGGGAAAAATTGAAATCACGCTCGCTTGAAGTTTTTCCGGCGTCGCGAAAACTGAAGAGCTGATTCTATAAAAGCGCAGTCAAACATGGTTGAGGAAACGGCTGGTGTTTGGCGTAATGGACTGCGGCGGGAAGCGGAGCGCCACGCCGCTTTCGCCCGCACGAAAACTACACGAACTTCTGATGCCGCCCGGCCCGGACGAAAGCGGTGTCGCGGCTGCGCATTGCCACCGCAGTCCAAGACGTCGCTGGTTCTCCGGCTGGCCGGCGATACAGCCGCGCTCCGTTTTTTGGCGGAGGTTTTAGTTCGGCTTTTCCAATCCGTTGACCGGCTTGGAATCGGCGGCCACCACCGCGAGCGGCACGGTGAAGCCGGACGCGCGTTTCTCGGCGGCGATGACGTAGCCCATCACCACATAGTTCGTGCCCGGTTCTTTTGGCGCGGTGATTTCGGCAACGGGTTGGTTCGAGTTGAGCGGGCCGAAAACGGTGTTGCCGGACTTGTCTAAAATCCACCAGCGATAATCTAATTTGGATTTCTCGCCGCCAAATTCTTTGACCGTGGCCGTGACTTTGAAAGGCTTGTTGGCGATGACCACGGCATCCGCGTTGTTCGTGAGTCCGCCAATTTTTATTTTCGTCAACACCGGCCCGCGCTGCTCGGGATACTTGCCCGACCAGTAGTGGCAAAATTCTTCGGCCATTGGCGTGATGTAGAGTTCGTCGGCATTTGGCTTTGCATCCTCGATTTCCGGGGCGAGAAAGGCGCTGAAGTAAGTCGGCTTCTGTTGGCTCCAATAACCCCAAAGAAAAACCGCCGAGCCGATG
>JANYCI010000076.1 GCA_025360325.1 Limisphaerales bacterium
CGTTTGTAACTGCAACCACAGTTCGGCGGCGCGTTTGGCTTCGGTGTTCGCCAAGTCGTGCGTTTCGCCAATGTCGGCGGGCAGATTGTAAAGTTCGTTGCGCCCGTCCTCCCAATAGTGGATCAGCTTCCAGTCGCCTGCGCGAATGATGGACGACGGTTCGCCGCCTTGATTTCCGTAGTGCGGGTAATGCCAAAACAGCGGACGCGGCGCGATGCTGCCGCCGCGCAACAGCGGCACGAGGCTGATGCCGTCCACGATTTGTTTCGGCGCGTTGGTCGCGCCCGCGAGTTGCAGCAGCGTCGGGAAAAAATCAATGCCGCTCACCGGCGTCGGGCAAATGGAATTTTGCGAAGTCAAACCCGGCGCGCGGATGTAGAGCGGCACGCGTGTGCCGCCTTCCCACTGCCGCCCTTTGCCGCCGCGAAAGGGAAATTCCGAGGAGCTAAAACTGTCGCCGGAAACCACGCCGCCGTTGTCGCCGGTGAAAACAATAATTGTGTTGGTTGCCAAGCCGAGGTCGTCCAACTTTTTCAGGACGCGCCCGGTGGCGTTGTCCATTTCATCAATGAGTCCGGCATAGATCGGATTGTCCTGCACGATGCGGACGGGCAGCGTGCGGTCTATTTCAAAACGATTTTTTGGCGCAGGCTGCGCGGCGGCTTTGGCCTGATACTTTTTCCAAAGCGGTTTGGTGGTTTGGATCGGCCCATGCACGGCGTAAAACGAAAGATAGGCGAGAAAAGGTTTGTTAGTATTGTGTTCAATGAAGGCAATGGTTTCGTCCGCGAGCCGTTGCGTGAGCGATTGGCCGCGCGGACCGCTAGGCAGAGTGGGATTCGTCCACGGCGCATAGTAACCGCCGACAGGACTGCCCGCGTCCCAGCCGCCTTTGTTGATATCGAATCCGCGATCTTCCGGCCACGCGCCTTTGTCGCCGAGATGCCATTTGCCCGCAAAAAAAGTTGTGTAGCCGGCACTTTTGAGCGCCGCCGCCAACGTAGTTTCGTTCGCTGGCAATTGCCGAACATAATCCGGCGCGAGTAATTTGGATTTGGATTGGCTATCAGGATGTGCGCCCGCCTCCGCACCGATCCAATCCGTGATACCGTGACGCGTGGGATATTGGCCGAGCAAAATACTCGCGCGCGATGGACTGCAAACACAGCACGCGGCGTAACCTTGCGTGAAGCGCATTCCGCTGCGCGCGAGCGAATCAATGTTTGGCGTCTCGTAAAATTTGCTGCCTTCGATGCCCGCGTCCTTGATGCCGTAATCATCCACGAGGATGAACAGGATGTTGGGCTTCGCGGCAGCGGTCGGATTGTCCGCCGCGCAAACCGGATAAAGAAATGCGCTATAAAAAATTGCCGTGACGAGGCAGACGACCCGATTGATGGATGCACGTGGCATGGTTGGTTTTTAAGGTTGCTTCGGTTTTGGCGGGCGCTGCATCGGCCAGTTGGCATCGTCCACGTGCGCTTGTTGCATCAGCGTTTTGGCGCGCTGCACCAAGTCCGGTTGGCTGGCGGCAAGATTATTTTTTTCAGCGCCGTCTTCACGGAGATTGTAAAGTTCCACTGGCGCGTTTGGGCCGTTCTTCACGCTTTTCCAATCGCCAAAACGAACGGCTTGCATCGCGGTCAGTGGTTGACCTGCGTGCAGTTCCCAATAAAAAAATTCGCGCTCCGGTGTCGCGCCGCCCTTGAGAAAAGAAACCAGCGAGAGACCGTTGGGCTGGCAACTCGCGGGAATCTTGGCGTCTGCCAGTTCGGCGGCGGTCGGCAAAAAATCCCAGAACGCCCACGGCTCATCCCGCACGCGACAGGCAGGAATGACGCCGGGCCAGTGGGCGATTCCGGCCTGACGCAATCCGCCTTCATACATCGTGCTTTTGAAACCGCGCAGTTTGCCGCCCATGCTTTGGTCAAACAGTTTTCCCACGGGCGAATTCGGTGCGAACGATGAGCCGTTGTCGCCCGCAAAAATCACCAGCGTGTTCGTATCTATCTTGAGTTCCTTGAGCAGCGCGAAGAGTGCGCCGACATCGCGGTCCAGGCGCGTGACCATCGCCGCGTAAGTTTTTTGCTCCTTCGTCCAACCTTCGCGATTTGCATATTCACCAAGGTCATTGATCGCGAAATCGCCGTGCGGCAGCGTGGTGGCGTCGTAGAGAAAAAACGGGCCGTCCCGGTGCGCGCGCACCCAGTCGAGCGTGTCCTTGAGAATTAAATCCGGCGCATAAGTTTTTTTTGCATCGGATTTATTTTCCGGCAACTCGATACGTTGATCATTCAGGTAAAGCTCGGGTGGAAAATATTCATGAGCTTGCACCTGTCCGTTGATGCCAAAAAAATGATCAAAGCCTTTTTTAAGCGGACTGCCGGTGGTGTCGAACTGCCCCATGCCCCACTTGCCCGTGCAGGCCGTGGCGTAACCGGCGGACTTGAGAATCTGCGCCACCGTCACCGTGGATTCCGGCAATGGAAGTTGCCCCGCTCCAAACGCTGACACCGCTTTAATCTCGTAATTTCCCCGCACCGGCGAATGGCCGACGTGCCGCCCCGTCATCAGCGATGTGCGCGACGGCGCGCAAATGCTCGTGCCGGAATACGCCTGCGTGAAGCGAGTCCCCTCGGCGGCCATGCGGTCGAGGTTCGGCGTTTGAATTAATTTTTGGCCGTAACAGCCGAGGTCGCCCTGGCCCACATCATCGGAGAGAATGAAAATAATGTTGGGCTTGTCCGCCGCGAACAGCGTCGCGCAGCCCAGCAGCAAGACGAGGAATGTTTTAATTATTTTCATGGACGATAACCACCGGCTGCGCGGGGAGGCTTACTTCGATTGCGCCAATTTTTTCTCCGGCAACGCCCAACGCTCCTGCCACGCGATCGCCGGTTTGTCTTCGGCGTCAAATTTCAGCGGCAGCCAGACGTAGCGCGAGTCGCGCAAATCCCATTTGTTCCAGCGGTCAAACATTGCAATGAATTCGTCCGGGCGACCGGCGACGGGCAAAACGTAGTTGCTCTGCGCGAAGAAAGTTTTTTCCGCGTCTGCGCCGTGACACGGGTTGCCGAGTTCCGTCCACGGGCCGAAAATATTCGTCGCCACCGCCGAGCGCGCGGTGTTCGGGTCCCAGCCGGAGCAGCCGGAGGCGACGGCGTAGTATTTTCCGTTGCGTTTGAAAATCGCCGGCGCTTCGGAAGAACGTCCGATGAAAATGCGCGCGAATTTTCCAGCAGGCCGCAGGTAATCGTCGGTGAGCTGCGAGACGTGCATCGTGGCGTTGTTTTCGGAAGCGTAAAATTGATACGCCTTGCCGTCGTCGTCCACGAACAGCGTCATGTCGCGCGCCATCTGGCCGCCGGCAAAATCGCGCGCGAGGATATTTTTTTCACCCGGCTTTTTGTCGGCGGGCGTGACGTTGAGCGGCCAGACTTTTTTGTTCGGACGAAAACTGCCGAGATACTTGAACGGCCCGGCGGGCGAATCGCTCACGGCCACGCCCGCGCGGGCGGCGGCGTAGTCCGGGCTGTCCTGATGAAACCACATCACGAATTTTTTGGTGCGCGCATTGAAAATAACTTTGGGCCGTTCGATGACATTTTCGCAGGCGAGGTCGTCGTCGGGGTCTTTGGGATTTGAAGCGAGCGCCACGCCTTCTTTTTTCCAATTGCAAAGATTGGTCGAGGAGTAGCAAGAAACGCCGCCGGAGATGACGCGCGTGCCGCCCCATTTTTTGTTCACCTTCGGCAAAAAAGTCTGGCCTTCCTTCAACTCGCCATACCAATAATAAACGCCGTCGTGAAACAGCACGCCGCCGCCGTGGGCGTTGATGGGTTTGCCGTCGGCGTCCCGCCAGATTTCGCCGGGGACAAAATCGTGCGTGGCGTCAGCGGCCTGGGTGGCGGCGGCGGAAAATAAAATCAGTGCGGCAGCGCCGGAAAATATTTGGGAACAAAGTTTTTTCATTTTGAGATCGGCCCGTTGTTTTTTATTTCCCCGAGTTTTTTCTGCAACGCGGCGGCGCGGTCAGGATTGGCCGCGAATACGTTGGTTTTTTCGTCTGGATCGTTGGCGAGGTTGAACAGCAGCGGCTGGGCGATGCGATTGGCGGCGAAGCGGTCATCGTTCGGATTCGCGCCCTTGCCTTGGCCGGAAATTTTGGCCTTGCCGTTCGCCGGAATAAATTTCCAGTCGCCTTCACGCAACGCCAGCGTGTCGGAAATGCCGTGCAGCACCGTGTTCTCGCGAAGTTGATTCGTGGTTGTTCCCAACAACACGGCGGATAAATCCAAGCTATCCGGCGCGCTGGCTTGGGAAATTTTCTGGCCGGTCAGACCCGCAAACGTGGCGAGCAAATCCACCAAGCTGAACATCTGGCCGGAAACGCGCGGTTGAATTTGCTGCGGCCAGCGCGCGATCAACGGCACGCGGCAGCCGCCCTCAAACACCTGATACTTCCAGCCGCGCAATCCGCCGGTGGGCTGATGACCATTCAAATCTTCGACGGAATGATCGTAGTAACCATCGAATAAAATTGCGCCGTTGTCGCTGGATAGAATAACCAAAGTGTTCGTCGCCAGATGCAAGCGGTCGAGCGTCTTCATGATTTCGCCGACCTCCCAGTCAATCTGCTGAATCACGTCGCCGCGCAAACCGCACTCGCTCGTGCCGACAAAGTTTGTGCCAGCCACGCGCGGAACGTGCGGCTCGAACAATGCGGCCTCCAAAAAAAACGGCTGATTCTGATTCCGCTCGATGAACTCAACGGACTTGGCCGCGACCGTCTTCGCCAAATCTTCGTCCTTGAACCGCGCGGACTTGCCGCCCGTCAGGTAGCCGATGCGGCTGATGCCGTTGACGATGGTGTCCGAGTGCTGTTTGTCCGCGCGGTAACGCGTGAGCAGGTCGGGGCGTTCCAGCCCGGTCGGTTCGTCGCTGATGTTGGTGACGTAGCTGACTTTGATCGGATCGGCCGGGTCGAGGCCGACCACGCGATGATTTTCAATCCACACGCCCGGCACGCGATCCACCGTGGCGGGAATAATATGGCAATAATCAAATCCTACTTCGAGCGGGCCGGGTTTGATTTCGCCGTTGAAATCCACCGGCGTGATGCCATCACCCAAACCGAGATGCCATTTGCCAACGATGCCGGTGAAGTAGCCCGCTTGGTGCAAAATGGCGGGCAACGTCCGTCGCCCCGGTTCAATACACAGCGGCGCGTCACCATCGAGGATGCTGGTTTTGCGTTCCTTCTGCCGCCAGGCATATTCACCGGTCAACAGCGAAAAGCGCGACGGCGTGCAAGTTGAGGAAGGCGCATAACCTTGGGTGAAGCGCAAACCCTCTGTCGCCAACCGATCCATGTTGGGCGTTTTAATTTTTGTTGCGCCGTAGCAGCCCAGATCACCGTAGCCCAAGTCATCCGCAATGATGATAACGATGTTGGGCTTGGTTGGAACGGCGGCGGGAAGGTTGGCTGAAAGGAAACAGGTAAACAGCCAAGCAATGACTAACCTTGTTTCTATCACCTTGAGGATTGTTGGCAGCTTCAAGAAAAATTCTCCTTTGTCAGGCGGATTGATTGTGACCCAAGAATCATTCTTTCGCCTTTGCACCTGGACTGGCGGTCGCGGCGGAAATTTGCCGATTCCATTCCGTCAATTTGTTTTGGAGTTGAGCGACGATATTGGTTTCGGTATCCGCGAGATTTCTGCTTTCAGAAATGTCTTGGTTCAAGTTATACAGACGGAGGCGCTGTTGTTCTGGCAACTGGTTCGTGCCGGGAAACAGCAGCTTGTAATCGCCGCTGCGAACCGCATAAGCCCCGATGTCCGGCAGGCGCAGAAAAATGGTTTCATGCGGCGAGCCGGTATTTTCGCCGGTCAAGTAAGGAATGAGGTTCACGCCATCGAGCGGCTTGTTTGAACTGATTGGCACGCTGGCCAGCGCGGCCATCGTGGCGAAAATATCGAGCGACAACACGGGCCGGTCATAGACTTTTCCCGCCGGCAAATGGCCGCGCCATTGCAGGGCAAACGGCACGCGCCAGCCGCCTTCCCACGAAGAAAATTTGTAGCCGCGCAAAGGAAAGTTATCCGAATAATTTTGGTTCAGCGGCCCGCCGTTGCACGAGAGAAAAACCACGAGCGTATTCGTCTCCAAATTTTCCGCTCGCAGTTTTTTGAGAATCCGGCCCACGCCGTCGTCCACCGCGCTCATCATGGCGGCGTAGGTTTTGCGGCCCTGCCCATCCATGTTGGGAAAACGGGCGAGATACTGGGCGGGCGCTTCCAACGGCGGATGCGGGGCATTGTAATTGAGCAGCAGAAAAAACGGACGCTCCTTGTTGCGTTCGATCACGCGCACCGCTTCGTCGGAAAATTCATCCGTCAAATAATTGGTGACGGCGATCATCTCGTTATTGCGAAAAATCTGGAGGTTATAGCTTTCGTAATCGTAGCGGATGCTGTTGAAGGAAGTGTTGGTCAGCTCTTGCGGAAAATAAGCCGAGGCAAAACCGATGAAACCGAAATACTCATCGAAGCCGCGCTTGAGTGGATGAAATTTGGGGTGCGTGCCGAGATGCCATTTGCCGATGAGGGCGGAATGATAACCAACCTGATGCAATGCGTCCGCCAGCGTGGTTTCGCCCAAAGGCAAACCGGCGCGCGGATTTTTCGGCTGAAAATGATCGTCGCTTTCGTAGCCAAAAAATTCCTGGTAGCGTCCGGTCAGCAGGCCGGCCCGGCTGGGCGAGGAAATCGTGCTGGAAACATAGCCGCTGGTAAAACGCACGCCGTTGCTGGCAATGGAATCCAAGTTGGGAGTAGGAATATCTTTGCAGCCATTGAAGCCAACATCGCAGTAACCTTGATCATCGGTCGTGATGATGATCAGATTGGGGGCATGGCTTTGAGCCAGGCATACGCCGGAAAACCAAGCTAGGAGCAATATTAATCGGGCGATGAAGTTCACGAAATTATTGGCGACCTAGAGCAAACCTTCCTTCATGGCTTTGGCCACGGCGGCGGTGGAGGTGTGGACGTGCAGCTTGGCGTAGATGTTCCGCAGGTGCGAGTCCACGGTGTGATAGCTCAACTCCAATTTTTCCGCGATGCCTTTCATGCCGCAGCCTTGCGACATCAAGCGCAGCACTTCTTGCTCGCGATTCGTCAGCGTGGTCAGCGTGGCCAACGGTTTCGGCGCGCTGCGACCGGACAACATATCAAGCACGGACTTGGCGACCTGCGGGGTCATCGGTGCGCCGCCGTTGATGGCCTCGCGGATGGAGCGGACGATGCTATTCGTGTTCGAGGGCTTGAGCAGGTAGCCGGAAGCGCCCGCGCAGACGGCCTTAAAAACTTTTTCGTGGTCATCAAAAACCGTGAGCATGATGACGCGGGTGGTGGGCGAGAGGGACTTGATTTTTTTGATGGCCTCGATGCCGTTCAACCCCGGCAGGCCCACGTCCAGCAGCACCACGTTGGGAATGTCGCCAGCCTCCAGCGCGTCCAACGCGTCCTCGGCGTTGGCGAACTGGTGCGTGCATTTCATGCCGGCCATGCCGTTGACGACGCGGGCGAGCGTGCTGCGGAAATTTTGGTTGTCCTCGATCAGCCAGACCACGACCGGCGAACCGGGGCTAAATTTTGCGTCCATCATTTCCTCGGGGGACAAGACTGCTTCAGTCAGTTTCATGTTTCAAAAAGTTTTTGCAGGTTCAAAAATTCCTGCGGTTTATTGGGTTTTATTTCTTTACATAATACTCCTAATTAAACGGTTTTAACCAGTCACGAGATTTCGTGATGGTGGCGGAAAACGTGACGCGCGTGCCTTCGCCCGGACGGCTTTCCACCGCGAGTTGTCCGCCCATTTCTGCGGCGCGGAACTGAAAATTTTTCAACCCGTTGCCGGGACGTTTCCGGGCGGTGTCAAAGCCGCCGCCGTCATCGGCAACTTCGATGGTGAAAATTCCCGCCGCGCAGGACAGTTTGATTTTCACCTGCCGGGCCTGCGCGTGTTTTTGGATGTTGTGCAGGATTTCCTTGAACAGCGGCGGCAGGTTGCGGCGCAGTTCCAGGGGCAGCTTCACATTGTTGGAACGGTCATCCACGGAAAATTCATACTGGTGGCTGGCGAGCATCAGCGCGGCAATCTGCTCCAGCCGCTGCCGCAAATCCGAAAAATGTTCGTGCGCCGGATTGATGATCCAGACGAGGTCGCGCAGCGTGTCCACGGTTTGATTAGCCGTCATGCGGATTTGCGAGAGGTCGCCCGGCTGCGGTTTAAGCTCCATCACTTCGGTGAGCAGCGAGATGCTGCCCAGATTCGCGCCCACCTCGTCGTGCAGGTCGCGCGCAATCTGCTGGCGCAACTGTTCCAGCGCGAGCAGCCGCGCCCGGCGAATCCGGTAGGCAATCCAAACCACGCCGATAATTGCCAGCCCGATCAGGCCCTTGAACCAAATCGTCTGCCAGAAAAATGGCAGCACTTGAAATTTGAGCCGGACACCCGACTCGTTCCAAAGTCCGTGATTGTTGCACGCCGTCACTTCAAACGTGTATTGCCCCGGCGGCAAGTGGGTGAAAGTGGCGACGCGCTGATCCGCCGCCTCGGTCCAATTTTTTTCAAAGCCCTCCAGCCGATGCCGAAAACGCACCTGCGACGGGCCGGAAAAACTTAACGCCGTGTAATGAATTTCCAATTGCCGGACGCCGGCGGGCAGGCGGAGCGAAGTTTTTTTTGAGTCGCCGTCCGCAGCGACGCCGCTCACCGGAATCATTTTGTCATCCGCCTTGATGAACTCAATCACCAGCGGCGGCGTTTGGTCGTTGGGCCGAATCGAATTCGGATCCACGGCCACCAGGCCGACGCTCGTGACATACCACAGACGGCCATCCGCCGTCTGGCAGGCGATGGGTTGAAAGCCGCCGGGAATTTCCCGCGTTCCCAAACCGTCGCCCGCGCCGAGTTGCAGGCAGTTGACGGAATTAATTTTTCCAGCGGTGAATTCATCGAGCTGTTTCCGGTCAATGCGAAACAAACTGCTCGCGGCACCGATCCAGAGATTCCCGCGCCGGTCGGATTGAATGTCGCTGATTTTAGTGTCCGGCAATCCTTGCCGATCCGTCAGCGTGCCGAGTAAATTATTTTTTAAGTAAGCCAGACCATTGCCGCCCGTGCCGATCCACAGCGTCGCTTGTGAATCAAAATGCAGCGCGTGAATGTTGTTTAGTTTCACCGGCGCGCTGGCTGGCTGCGCGCGCATCGCGCCGTCCTTGAACTCAAACAAGCCGCCGCTTTCCGCGCCGAGCCAGACCGCGCCGTCCTTCGCTTCGGCAAAACAACGGATGTCCTCGTTGCTGAAAAATCGCTGGCTGGGTTGCAGGCCGGCGTCGGGAAATAGCAGCGCGCCTTTCGTGGTGCCGACCCAGACGCGTTTTTGCGAATCTTGAAACAGCGCGTTGACGTAGCCTTCCGCCGAGTCCGGCAAAATCGTCCCGCGCAAGTTCGCCTTGTTTCTGACCCGCAGGTTGCCGCCGAACAGCCCGGTCCAAATCCGCTTTTGCGAATCTTCCAGCACACAGCGGATGTAATCCTGAAGCCAGAGGTCGTCCGATTGATGCGACAAAACTTGGCCGTCGAAACTGATGCGATACAGCCCGGCCCCTTCCGTGCCCACCCAAAATCCGCCGTCGGCAGCGGGGGCGAGCGTGGCCACGGCGCGGTTCAGCCAGTTGTCCGCCGGCGTCACCATCGTCACCACGCGCCGCGAAATGCGGTTCAAACCGTGAACCGTTCCCACCCACAAATTTTTTTCCGAATCTTCGCACAAGGATAAAACCTGGTCGTGCGAAAGCCCGCTAGTGTGATCCAAT
The DNA here is from genome assembly GCA_025360325.1 of Limisphaerales bacterium. Lineage (GTDB taxonomy): Bacteria > Verrucomicrobiota > Verrucomicrobiia > Limisphaerales > UBA11358 > UBA11358. The sequence goes on from JANYCI010000076.1 coordinate 9,888, forward strand.
TTGCGCCGGGTTCCATTTTCATCCAGCAACCACAAGCCTTGGCCGTAGGTTCCCACAATGAGCTTGCCCGAAGCTAGTTCCCGCAGCGCGATGTTTTCCGTCACCTGCAAATCCACGACGCCGCGATTTTCCACCCAGCCAGCGTCCAGCCAGCGCCGCAGACATTGCCCCTCCCGCACCCAGATGCCGCCGGATTCGGACTGAATCAAATTGCGCCATTGCCCCGGCTGGCCCGGGATCACCAACGCCATTTTGTCCGAGCCGACTTCGAGATGATAAAGATTGCCGCCGTCCACGAGCACCCACACGCCGCCGGCATCCGCCGCGCAAATGTCCCAGATGGAATGTTGCTGCGGACGCACGATGATTTCGCCCGGCACGCCATTGGTGATGGGCAGAAGTTTCTGGCTGCTGGACGCCCAAAGCGTGCCGTCACGCGCTTCGATCAAACGGTTCACGCGATCCAGCAGCCGTCCGCCCGCGCCGCGCAACGCGTGAAATCCCGTGCCATCGCGCCAGCCGATTTCCCCGGACTGCGTGCCATACCACAGCCGCCCCGCGCGATCCTCCAACAGACAAGTGACCATGCCGTTCAACAAACCCGGCGTGTCCGTCTCGGAAAATCTCTCGAACCGCACGCCATCGAAACGCGCCAACCCGTCCAGCGTCGCCAGCCAGAGATAGCCGTCGCGCGTTTGAACGATGTCGTTGATGCGCGCGGAAGGCAGCCCGTCCTGCACCTGCCAGTTGACGATGACGTAATTTTCCTCGGGCCGCGCGGGAGAATTTTCTGTCGCGAATAAATGCGTCGCCAAAAACAGCGGCAACAACCGACTCAAAAAAAGCACGCGCACCCAGCGGCGCAGGGCTTCAAATGAATCCAAAAATTTCATTCGCTCAAGGTAGGGCTGTGTCAGTGCCAGTTCAAGCCGGGCAGGGGAATGATTTCAAATTGCGGCGCGTTTTCGAGAAATTTTAATCCGCCGCAGTTTGCTCCCGGCGCACGGAGCATGCGGAAAATAATTCATTTGCACACGACTCGCGCTGGCGATGATCTCGGTGTAACTGACCGTCGCCGCGTCGTCGCGGTGCATGCAAATCGAATACCCACCGCGCGTCGGCAAGTGGGAACGGTGCAGCCGACGCAGCCAATCCAGACTGCCAGCCGATTTCTGCCGCAATGCGACCGTGAAAACTTTTTTGCGCGCCCGCTGCGCGCCCGGTTCGTCAAAACCGGATGAAATCCAGACCGCTGTTCGCCACGGATGTGAAAGCGCTGAAAACTTTTTTCCATTCCATCGCCATTCGCGGATTTTTTTCTGCGCCGGAAAAAATCCGATCAAGCGAAACGGACTGATGCGTGGCAACGGCAGCAAGCGCAAGATATTTTCCGCCGCATCCGGTTTGGTTTGGGTCGCAATCGCGTTCACAACCGCGCCCCGACTGACCGGATTTTCTTCCGCGCACGCCGGCACGGCATACCAGTTGACGAGCGCGAATGCAGCGCCGGCGGCATTCGCGGCGATCCATGTCCCGCCGGTTGGCTCGGACGGATAGATGATTTCCTGTCCATCGGCAAAAATAATTTTAGGCGTCAGCGCGGCGACGCGCGCGAGTTTTTCATCGCGGTTCATGCCGAGCGCGAATCCGTTTTTACGCGCAATGAAAGTTACGGTGCACATTGATTCAGTCGGCTTCGGGATAATTCGCCGCCAGCCTGCCATACGCGCGCCAGTGCCGCCACATCGCGAACACGCCGACGGGTTGCGCGCCGCGCCGACGATTTTCCGCACCGATGGCGAAGACCAAATCCCATTGCCGGAACAGCGTGCGATAAGCCGACCAAAGCGAATTGCGCGCATCGTAAATCGCCGTGGCCTCCGCCGCCGCGCCGTTCAGTTCGACGATTTGAAAATTTTTTCCCGCACGCAAATCGTCTTCGCTCGCATAGCGGATGTCATAACGGCCAATGAAAAAACCTTCGAGCTTTTGGGAAATGTCGTCAATGCGCGCTTCCAATTCGGGCGTGATGAGGCGTGCGCCATCGCGAAAAATGCAGCCTTGCGCGTGATTGCCCGCCTCGACCAACCGCACGGTTTCACCGGCGGGCAAAACTTCATCCGCCCGCTCGGCGAACCGGCGCAGATATTTTTCGGCGATGAGCCGGGCGCGGGAATCGGCTTCGATCAGTTCGCGCAACGTGTGCCGGCCATCGCCGGTGACGAACGGAAAAATTTTCTCAGTGACGTTGAAAATCTGCCCGCGCATTTCGTGCGGCCAGCGGTAATAAAAAATGCCCGCCTCGAACGGGCCGGGTGCGTAGCGTTGCGCGAGGAGCGGGGCGTTGGTTTGGCGGAGATAAGTCTCGGCCTGCGTTTGGGTGCGAATCAATTTGACGCCCGCGCCGCGCTGGCCCAAATCGGGTTTCAAAATAAACGGCGAGGAAAGCCAGTTCGCGCAGAATGTGGGTGAGAAATTTATTGGCAGATTCGTTTTCCCATTTTGATCCAAAAATTCAGTGCGCGCGGGAATCAATTCGGCGGCGGCGGTGAATTCCGGGCTGGTGGCCATCAGATTTTTCAGCGTGGCAAATTTGGATTCGCCCACGAGGCCGCCGGAAAAAATGCCGGGGTTGGAAACGGTCGGGTGCGCGAGGCCGCGATATTTGATGGCGAGCCAGAGGCAATACATCACCACCGGCGGATAAAACAACCAGCCCGGCCAGAATTCCCAATGCTGGTAGCGCGCGAGCACGGTAAAATTCTTTCGCAGGTCAAATTTTTTCGCGCTCCAGCGAAATAATTGCGCTGCGATCAGAATAGAAATAATCGCGCCGACGAGCAGAGTGCTGCCGTGCTTGTAAAAATTGAGCCATTGCAGCAGCGGTCGTCCGACGAGCGTGGTGAGCCAGAGCACGAAGGCTGTCCAAAAAAAGGCGGCGAGGCCGGTGACGAAAATAAATCGCGGCAGCGGCCAGCGCAGAAAACCGGCAGCGAGATACGTCGGCAAACGCGCGCCGGGCACACAGCGGCTGAAAATTAAAATGAGCGTGCCGTTCTCGCCGAACCATTGTTCGCGGCGCGCGACGGCGGCGGAATATTTTTGGAGCGATGAACGCTCAAACCATTTGCGGCCGGCGAAACGCGCGAGCGCATACAAGCCCGCATCGCCCAGCCAGATGCCGAGCCAGCAGGAAAAAAAAGCCACGGGCCAAGTCAGTCCGCCCGCCGCGAGCAGCAAGCCCGCGCCGATGGCTGCCGCGTCTTCGAGGATGAATGTGGCGAAGAAAAATCCCGCGCCCTTCCAGAGCGGCAGCCATTCCACCGCGTTTGGCCACGGCCATGTTAGCATTTCGGTCATCCAGTATTTTGTCGTTCAAGCAGGCGCTTGATTCGCTTTTAACATTTCGTGTTGATATTTCATCGTGGACGGCGCGACGCCGAAGCCGTTGGGCAGCGGTAGTTCCATCATTCGCGCCATGAAAGCGATGAGCGCGTAGTGATGCACCGCGTGTGCGACGGCATACATCACCTCGCGCCCGACGCTGGATGGCGACGTTTGTGAGCCGCCCGTGGCGTAGCTGGTTTTGCAGGTAACACGCAATGGGCGGTCGAGGAAATTGAGTTCAACTTTGCTCCAGCCGGCGATGAGTTCACGGGTGCATTTCAGCGCGGCGTCGCGGTCGGTTTCCACCAACGTGCCACGGTCGCGCAGATCGTAGTTCAAATCACCGGCGGCAACGGCGCTGAGCAACAGTTGGAAGTGATCCAAGCAATGCCGGTAATGTCCGCCGATGGAAGCGTGGAAGGCCTGCGGCAATTTTTGCATGTAGGCATCGTCGGTCAACGCCGCCAGCAGCGTTTCGCCTTGCCGCAAGGCTTCGGTGACGGCGGCAATCAATTCGCGCGGCTGGAAATCATTTTTCATCGGTTTCAAAAGTGAATTTGCCGGCTAAATTATTTGCCTTTTTTCTTCACCAAGCCAGTCCAGTTCGTGTCGGCTTTGGCGAGGTTGCCCTTCGCGTCTTTGTTGAAATCGTCGCGGATGCCCTTGCTGTATTGGAGCAAAAGTTTTCCGTCCACGATTTGAAACGCGTCCACGTCAATCTCCACGAGCTTGTTCCGCGAGACGCCGTAGGCGCAGTAGCCGCCGAACTGCGGCTCGTATTTCTTCGGCTCGGCGTTGAACGTCGCCTTGTGTTCCTTGCTGGCGAACAGATAAACCGCGCCGTCGCGCTTGCTCACAAATTTGGCGGCGCCCTTCACCGGCTTGCCGTCGGTGAAAAACGCCACGGGATCGTAGCCCTGGATGGCGACTCCGGTCTTGTCGAGGTTGAGGAGCGTTTTGTTTTCCGCGAAGACCGGCAAAGCCAGCGCCGCGACGATGATTGAAAGAATTATTTTCTTCATGCTCGTTCGTCGCGCGACCACGGCGAGCCTTACATAATTATTTTGAAACCACGTCGTTTCCGCGGGTTCGTTGGTAGGGACGCCGCGCTGCGGCGTCCCCGTCGCCGAGCGCAGCGTCAGGCGACGGAACCGGATGCCCCGCACCGTGACCACACCGTTTCCGCTGGCGGCAGAGGGGAAAGCGCCAGCGGAGGACGGCGCAGTGCGCCATCCCTACCCGTTTGTTGACTGGAAAATCTCGAATTATTTTTCCTTCACGACCAGCCAGCCGCCGGTGGCTTGTAGCGGCGTCAATTCCCCGGCGCGCGTGATCCACGCGGCGACGGCCAGTTTTTTTTCCGCCGTGCGCCGCACTGCTGGCAGGATGAATTTCCCGCGCGCCACGCCGTCGCCGGTCTTCAAGCCGACCTGCACGAGTTCGACGACGGTGAATTCATGCGGCAAAGTGCGCCCGCGATTTTCCCCGCCCTTCACCTCGGAAACGATGCCGCCCGCGAGCAGCGCGGCATGGATTTCAAAAGTTCCGTTCGTCTCGGCAAGCGGGGTGAACATCACGTTCCATAAAAAATTGTTTGTTGAAGAAATTCCCAGTGCGCCCGCCGCTTTCCCAAGCCCCGGCGCACCGCGCAGGCCGAACCCGTAGCGCCACTCCGCGCCGTTCAGCACGAACTCGGGCGTGTAAATATTTTCCGCGCGCCACTGCGCCGCGTAGTCCCGCTGGCGCTGGGAAAATTCCGGCGCCGCCGCCGCATCGCGCCAGCCGAGGTTGTTCCAGTAATCCACATGGAACGCGACCGGCACGAAATCTTTCCACAGGCCGGGCGAATTCGTGAGCCGGTTCAGCCACGCGTCGGCGGGCGGACAACTGCTGCAACCTTCGGAGGTGTAAAGTTCCAGCAGCGCCACCTGCGCCGGGCCGATGTGAAACGACGCCGGTTCTGCCGCCGCCGCCAGCGCGCACGCGGCGGACATCGCGAGAAAAAAATATTTCATGTTCATCAGGTATGTCTAGCAAACTCCCCGTTGCTTACAAAAAATTTTGGGATTATATCGGTGACAAGCGTTGGTAGGAACGGCGCGCTGCGCCGTCCGCGCCGAGCGAAGTCGAGGCGCAACGAATGTGGTGAGACCAACGCTTTGCCCGGTTCGTTCCGGCGGCTTTACCGCCGGGGACAGCGCAGCGCGCTGTCCCTACCAATCAAACTGAGCCACTACCCGCGAGGCGCAAACATTTTCAAAGCTCAAAAATTTGTGTAAGCTTTCGTCGGCCCGCACGACCAAACCTGTTGAAGCCGCATGATTTTGCACCGCGTATGAAATTTTTCAAAAAACTCACGTCCGGTTGCGGGCAGTTGTCGTTGAATTGCCGCGAGGCCGTGCGCGCACAGTCCGACCAGCTCGACCGCAAGCTGCCGTTCGCCACGCGCCTCGGCCTGTGGCTGCACCTATTGATCTGCAAATGGTGCCGTCGTTACGCGCAACAGACCGCCTTTCTCCGCCAAGCCGCCGGCGAACATCCCGAAAAATTCACGGAGAGCGGCCCACAGAAACTTTCCCCCGCCGCGCGCGAACGCATCAAGCAACGCCTAGATGAATTCAGCGAATGATTTGACCGGCCAGCTTGGAAACTGTCCGTTCGTCTTTCAATCGCGTAGGTAGTGGCAGTTGTAGCCGCCCGGATTTTTTTGCAGGTAATCCTGATGATAATCTTCCGCCGGATAAAATTCCGCAGCCTTCGTGATCTCGGTGACGACGGGATTTTTCCATTTGCCGGACGCATTGATCTGCGCTTTCACTTTTTCCGCAACCAGCTTTTGCGCGTCGCTGGCGTAAAAAATTCCCGAACGATATTGCGAGCCGACGTCGTTGTGCTGTTGATTCAACGTCGTCGGGTCGTGCATCCGAAAAAAATAGCCGAGCAATTTTTCGTAGCTGATCTTCGCCGGGTCAAACACGATCTGCACCGCTTCCGCGTGGCCAGTCGTGTGCGAGCAAACCTGTTCGTAAGTCGGGTTGGCCACCGTGCCGCCCGTGTAGCCGACCGCAGTGGTGCTGACACCGGGAATTTGCCGCAAAATTTCCTGCATCCCCCAAAAACAGCCGCCGGAAAAAATCGCCGTCTCCGTCTTCGCCAGCGGCGCGATAAGTCCGGCTTTCACGAATGGCGCGAGCTGCTCCGCGTAACCGGCGGCGGCCATTTCGGCAACGGGAATAAATTTCAGCGACGCGGAGTTGATGCAATACCGCAGTCCGCCTTTGTCCGCCGGGCCGTCGTTGAAAACGTGGCCGAGATGCGAATTCACCGAGGCCGAGCGCACCTCCGTGCGTTCCATGCCGAGTGACGCATCGGTTTTTTCCACGACTTCTTTTTTTTCAATCGGCGCGGAAAAACTCGGCCAGCCGCAGCCCGAATCAAATTTGTCCAGCGAGCTGAACAGCGGCTTGCCCGAAACCACGTCCACATAAATGCCCGGCGCGTGGTTGTCCCAGAAAGCGTTCGCGAACGCCGGCTCGGTCGCCGCCTCCTGCGTCACGCGATACTGGAGGTCCGTCAGCTTCGCGCGGCGCTCCGCCGCCGGGATGGGATAATTATTCATCGTTAATTCCTTTTGGATTTTTTCGCGCGCGGCCGTTGAGTTCGGACGGCAACCGGTCATCGCCATCGCCGCCAGCACGAGGAGAAATGTGATTTGTCTCATACTCATCCGTCGTCTTCGACAGCGGATTCCTTACGCGGAAATGAATCAGATGATGAAATTTTTTTGTAAGCATCCGACCGCCACGGAGACGAACAGGTATGAAAACAAAATTCATCACTCAAAAAATTATTCCAGCCGCCATCGCCGCCGTCATCGCGTTATCCCGAAACGCCATCGCCGCCGATGCGCTGAAACCCGATTGGCAGGTCACGGATTTTTCCGGCAAAAAAATCTCCGCCGTCGAAACCAAGGGCCAAGTGGTGCTCGTGGATTTTTGGGCGACGTGGTGTCCGCCTTGCCGCGCGGAAATTCCCGTGTTGAACGGCCTCGCGAAAAAATTTGCCGACAAAGGCGTAATCATCGTAGGCATCGCCGTAGATCAGTCCGGCGAGAAGACCGTGAAAAAATTTGCCGCCCAGCACGACATCAGCTACCGCCTCGCGATGACCAGCCTGGAATTGGAAAAAACTTTTGGCGGCATTGACAGCCTGCCCACGCTATTCATCATCGGCCCGGACGGAAAAATTGCTGGGCGCCACATCGGCTACACCTCCGCCGAGGACCTCGAAGCTCAAATCACCAAACTGCTCGGCAAATAATCCGGTCATTTTGATCCGACGTTTCCAATGGACGAAGAAATTTGTTGCCTGGGTGGAACCGGCTTCCAGCCGGTCGTTTCCGGCATCCTGCCGAAAACCCACGCGACGCGCACGCCAGACAGGAGCCTGTCCACAGAGCTGGCGGCGTCACTGCGGAATTTGGCTGGAAGCCGGTTCCACCGGACAAAAATCATCCGCACAGCTTGCGAATTTCCTGCTCGGCCTGCAGCCAGTGTTCCTCGTCGCAACCGTGCGGACAGCCACGCGTCTCCCAGATTTCGTAGGCACGCTGGCGGATTAACTCCGCGCGTTCCGCCGCCGTCAGTTCGGAGTTTTGACCGCCGGGATTTTGTGATTTTTTTGTTTTCATAAAATTAGTTTTCAGGAGGCGAAATATTTTTCCGCGCGGCGCGCGTGTGCCACAGTGCCGCCACGAGCAGCACCAGCGCGCCGCCGCCCGCGAAGGCAATCAAGAACGGGGACGGCAGCCAGAACCACGCCGCCACCGCCGCGCCGCCGGACAACGTGGCGGACAAAAAATAATACGCCGCGCTCGCCCGCGCGTTCTGCTCGCTGCGCGCAAGGAGCTGCCGGATGGCGGTGCGCTCGGCGGAAAATTTTTCGGCGCAGCCAGCGGAACACGCCAGCGGCGCGGGCGGCGGCGGCGCGCATTCGCGGCAGAGCGCGCGTCCGCACTGCGCGCAAACGCCAATGGCTTCAACGGTTTCGTGACGATGGCATTTCATGGCTAAAGTTGGTCGGCACAGCGGACGATTGCTTTCAGAAATTCAGCGAAAAAAAATTTAGCGGCGACGGAAAGTTTTCGGGTCGGCTTTCAGAATGAGCATTTCGCCCTGGCGCTCCACGTCGCCGGTGATTTCCACCGGCGCGGCAACGAAATCCAAAACTTGCTGATTGACCGGCTGGCCGTCGGCGGAGACGAGCAGGAGATAAACCGGCGGCGCATTTTCGCGGCGCACCAGCAGCACGGGCGGGATGCCACCGCTGATGCAACGCACGGCGCACGCGCGATGCGGCGTGAGCGCGCCGGGATTCATCACGCCGAGAAAACATTTGCTGTCCACGATCTCGCCGACAAACGTCTGCTGGCCGAGCGAAATGGTTTCCGGCAACGGCGGCGCGGAAAAATTTGTCGCAGCGGGTTGGATGGAATTGTCCACGACCTCGATCATCGTCTGCGCGCCGCGATAAATCAGCGTGCCTTTGAGCGTCACATTTTTGCCGTCAAATTCCGCGACGGCTTCCGGCTTCAATCCAAATTTCCACGGCGCGACGAGGTGATAGCTGGAAAATGTTTCCAACGCCGCGCCCGGACGCGCCACGAGCAAATGCGGATACGGTCGCGCCTGAAAAATTCCGGTGAACGTCTTCACGTTGCCCCACTCGAACACCGCCGCGCCGATCATCCGCTGCGAAATCGCCAATGCCAGCGGCACAATCAGCGCGAGGAGCAAAAGCATCACCACCGCGCGGAGGACGGTTTGGCGGATGCCCGGCGCGGCCTTGGCTTCCCAGCCGATGTAAAATTCGTCGTTCATTTCAAGTAGTGGGACCGGCGTCCCGCCGGTCGAGTTGGAACAATTTCAAAAATGTTTTTCAAAAATGCGGTGGTCGTCAGGTTTGTCACACCTCGTTTCCCCTCACCCTAACCCTCTCCCCACGGGAGAGGGTTAGGGTGAGGGGAACTAAACCGTTCAAATTGTTTTGGATGCTCAACCGTCATGATTTTTTATCCATTGAATGTTCAGCGAAATTTTAACCGCCCAAACTCTCCGAAATTTTTGCCGGTTCCGCCTTTGTCCCCGGCGGATTTGGTTTGGGGTTCACGAACACGCGGCCATTTTCCACCCGCACATCGAACGTCGGAACGCGTTCGACGAACGGCGGCGGCGACGCGCCCGTCTCCGGCAAATACTGATAGGCGTGCCACGGACAGGTGATGCAGCCGTCCAAAATTTTTCCTTCGCCCAGCGGGCCGTTCTGGTGCTGGCAGACGTTGGAGACAGCGGAAATTTTCCCATCGTATTTGAAAATCGCCACGCGCTCGCCAGAAAGACAGACGATGCGCGCGCGGTTTTCAGAAATGTCCGCCACGGCGCAGGCGTCAACGAAATTGCCGATTGCCGATTGGCGATTGCTGATTTGAGATTTGTCCACGCCGCGTTCTTTTTTTGCAGCTACTAGGTGCAGCCCCAGCACCAACGCCAAGCCCAGTGCCAGCGCGGCGAGCAGCACCGGACTCGTCTCCGCCTGGAGCGCGCCGAACGTGACGTGAACCACCAGCAGCGCGTAGGCGAAATAAACCGCCATGTGCAGCGCCTTCCAAACGGGCGCGGTCAGATTGGCGAGCCAGAAATCGTGGCTCGTCGCGGCCATGAGAAACAAAATCATCAGCGCGAAAAATCCGAACGGCTGGAACGGCAGCGTGGCGAGATGGCCGTCGAATTTTTCCGAAATAAAAATGCTCAAGAGCGGGTTCGCGTCGCCGCCTGCGTGATACGTTGCGATCACGAGCACGGCGTGGACGAGCGCGAGCAGGAAGCACGTCACGCCAGCGTGGCGGCGGTTGTAGAGCAACGGCAAAAATTTCGGATTCAACCGGCACAGCGGCCCGATGCAGAGGATGACGTGCAGCAGCAGCAACGCCGCCGTGCCGAACGCGCGCATCAGCATGATCTCGTCCGTGACGAGCGGGAACAAAATTTTTGTGACGACGCCGAACACGGCGAGATACGCCGCCACGCCGCCAACGAGCGCGGCGTCGTAAATTTTTTTCTGCCGGTTCCACTGCACGGCTTGGTAGGCGAGGCTCATGGGCTTTTTTGATCAGGACAAATCATGCGCCGGCGAGTTTTGAATTGCGCACGACGGGTCTTTGGCGTCATGGACTGCGGTGGCAAGGCGGGAGCCGCGACACCGCTTTCGCGCGGGCAAGACGGAGGCAAAGGTTCGTTGGCTTTCCGCGCGGGCGAAAGCGGCGTGGCGCTCCGCTTCCCGCCGCAGTCCATGACGCCACGGTTTTGTCGGCATCCAAAATAATTTGACTGACACAATTTCATTTCAAAGCGCCAGATTTTGAACCGTTGAAAGGTTGAAGCGGCGTGGAAACATCCACCACCTCGCCATCCGCGAGGCTGAACAGCACGAACACGCCCGCCGAATCCCGCGCGGCAGCGGGCAGCGGCAGCGCGGCAGCGGCGAACGCGCCGAGCAGGACGGCGTTCGCGGACAAGGCATCGGTGGCCTTGGGATTTCCGGCGACCCAATAAACCATCAGGTCCGGCTTCACAAAATCTTTCGCGGCGGAAAAGCGGACGGCCAGCGCGCCGGAATTATTTTGTCCGCGCAGCCATTGAACGCTGACGGCGGATTTGGGAAATAGTCCATCGCGCGGCGGCCCGGACGGATCAAATTTTTCCGCCGCCTCCAGCACGCCCGGCAATGTGGCGGTCACCGGCACGGGGCGCCGCGCCGCCACGCCGACGACCAGCACGGCGGGCAGGAAAATTCCCAGCGCAAAAAAAATGCGGCGATGACGTTGACGCAGCGCGATAATCATGGTTCGTGAGGCGTGAGGCGTGAGGCGTGAGGCGTGAACGGACTGCGCGAGTTGGCGGTGGGCGTTACATTCTTCCGGCGGTTCGTGCGCGCCGCCCAGCCAGCGGCGGAGCAGCAGCGGCCAGAACGCGACGACTCCGGGCAAAATCAAAACGCGAAATCCCCAAGAACCTTTCGCAGCGTGCGGGTCAATTTTTTTCACGCCCGCCAACGCAAACGCGATGGCGAACCCGAGGCCGCAGCCGAGATAGATTCCCAGCGAGATGAGAAACACGGCGGCGATCATGGCGCAGACACTCAAGGAGTTTTCAGCGCGGCGGAAACGTCCTCCGCCTTGCTCCGTCCGCCGTGGCTCTTGCTGATTTTGGCGAACTGGATTTTGCCTTTCGCATCAATCACGAAAGTCGCGGGATAGGCGGTTTCGCCGGGGGCGTCCCAGCGCAGGCCGTAGCTTTTGATCATCGCGTAGTCGGGATCGGTGACGAAAATAAATTCTTTCGGCCAGTCTTTGTTCTTCAAAAAATCCTGCGCGTGCGCCTTGAGTTCGTCCGCCGGGCCGGGATAAACCATGATGACGCGCGCCTTGGCGAAGTCGGCGGTGTGCGTCACGAAGTCGTGAACCTGCAAGGTGCAGAGCGGGCATTGGTAGCCGGGCCAGCCGCGCAGGACGAGCAACACGACGGGGCGCGCGGCGAACTCCGCGCTCAACGTGACGTTCGTGCCATCGAGCGTGGCGAGCGTGAAGTCCGGCGCGGCGTCGCCGATTTTCGGCGGCTCGACGGCGAAGGCGTTGGCCGCGAGCAACAGGCCGGCGGCGGTGACAGTGATGAGTAATTTTGTTTTCATGTTTGGTTTGATTAGAGGCCGCGTAGTTTTTTTTGTAAAGTGTTCAGTGGATTTTTTCGACGAACTCCGCGAAGCCCGCCGCCTGTTTGTGCAGGCGTTTTTCGATTTCGGCGTCCGTGAATTTTCCTTCACCGTCCAGCAGCTTGCCGATGCCGGGAATGAAAACGCGCTCGGGAAAAATGTGCGCGTTGCGGTAGCCGAAAATGGCCTGCAACTGCTCGACCGGACGCAGCGCGCCCCACATTCCCGCCGCGAGGCCGACGAAACAAACCGGCTTGCGCTCGAAACTTTCGGGGAACGGCAGCATATCAATAAACAGTTTCAAGATGCCCGGCACGCCGCCGTTGTATTCCGGCGTCACGATGACGAGGCCGTCGGCCTTCAAAATCGCGGCGGTGAATTTTTCCAGCGGCGCCGGTTTTTCCGCGTAGGCATCGGGCGAGGCGATTTCGAGCGGAAGCGCCGCGAGATCGAGCAATTCATTTTCGACGCCGAGTTTGGAATACGCGTCGCCGACGATGCCCGCGATTTTCCGCGTGTTGCTGCCGCGCCGGTTCGTGCCGCTGATGATGAGGATCATGGTGGTAAGAATTTATTTTTTGCGGATTGTTTTCTCGCGCAGTTTTTCGACGAACTTGACGAAGCCGTCCGCCTGCTGCGTCAGATTTTTCTCGGACACCGGGTTGAGTTTGTTATCCGCGCCGAGAAGATTGTTCACGCCCGGCAGGAAAACGCGCTCGGGAAAGACGATGCCGTTGCGGTAGGTGAAAATTTGCTGGAGCTGCTCGGCGGGACGCATCGCGCCCCAAAGTCCGGCGGCGAGACCGATGAAACAAACGGGGCGATTCGCGAAACTTTCCGGGAACGGCAGCATATCAATGAAATATTTCAGAATGCCGGGAATGCCGCCGTTGTATTCCGGCGTCACCACGACCAAGCCATCGGCGGTCAGCACGGCGTCGGTGAAGGGCTTGAAAGATTCGGGCGTTTTCTCGTAGCACGACGGCTGGAAAATTTCCGGCGGCAATTCCGCGAGATCGAGCAGGCGCACGGGGACGCCGATTTTTTGATAAATGGTTTCAATGTTGCCCGCGACTTTGCGCGTGTTGCTGCCGGGGCGGTTCGTGCCGGTGATGATGGTGATCATGTTTAGATGTTATTTAGCTGCGAGTTGGTCGGGCTGACCGCCGACTTCTTACAGGAAAAAATAAAATTCTTTCAATCCACAGAGGCTAGTGACAAGTTTCATGGTTCGGCCATCACGAGTCGTCGTGATGGGCAGAAACTGTGTTCCGAATTATTCGCATGGAAAACGAATCGCAAAACGAATCGCAAAAACAACGACCGACCAGCTTGTCCGACCCCGAACGCTGGGTGGATGAGCATGGTGATTATCTTTTCAAGTTCGCCATGCTGCGGCTGCGCGACGAATCGCGCGCCGAGGATGCCGTGCAGGAAACCTTTCTCGCCGCGCTCAAGGGCGGAAAAAATTTTCAAGGCCGTTCGGCGGAAAAAAGTTTTCTCGTCGGCATCTTGAAAAATAAAATCTACGACCATTTCCGCAAGGCGAGCCGCGAAACGTCTTTCACTGACCTGCAATTTTACGACGACGAGGAAAGCGACCGTTTCATCAATGAAGGCTTGAGCCAAGGCGGTTGGATTCACGAGCGCGGCCCGCAAGAATGGGTCAACGCGGGTGAAAGCGTGGACAATGAATTGTTTTGGAAAACCTACCGCGATTGCGCGGGCAAGCTGCCGGAAAAAGTCGCCACGGTTTTTAACCTGCGCGAGGTGGATGATGTGGACAGCAAGGAGATTTGTGCGCTGTTGGGCATTTCCGAAAGCAACCTGTGGGTGATGCTGCACCGCGCGCGGATGGCGCTGCGCCGCTGCCTGGAATCCAACTGGTTCGCCAAGCCTTAGAGCCGGTCTGAAAAATCAAAATGAGCGAGTGTTCATGCGAGTCGGCGGAGCATGAGGCGGAGCATGGCGAGATAAATCCAGCCGGCGGCCGAAGCGGTGGTCTGTTCGTGATCGCGCACCAAACGGCGGCAGTGCA
>JANYCI010000305.1 GCA_025360325.1 Limisphaerales bacterium
GCGGAATTTTTTACGAGGCCGGTGCAACCGATGTTTTGTTCGCCGAGAAGTTTCAGCAGCTTGCGCGCGGCATCGTCATTGCCAATCGCGCCGAAAAGTTCCGTCGGCGTTTTGAGGCAGACCAGATTACGCGCCACGTTCGCCGCGCCGCCGGGCATGAAGCTCTCGCGCGAGAAATCCACCACCGGCACCGGCGCTTCCGGCGAAATGCGCGACACGCCGCCCCAAATAAATTGGTCGAGCATCACGTCGCCGACGACGAGCAAGCGGGTCTTTTGCGCGGCGGTCAAAATCTGCCGGGCGCGGGATGCGGATAATTTTTTTGCACTCATTTTATTTTAGCCACAGATGAAACACAGATTGAACACAGATGAAAACAAATACCTCTCAACGAAATTTATCTGTGTTTCATCTGTGAAAATCTGTGGCTCAAGTTTAATTCAAAAACGCCGTCAGCGGACTCGTCGCGCTCGCCGTTTCGCTTGGCGCGCCTAGGCCGATTTCAAACGCCGCGCGGCCAGCTTCCACCGCGTGTTTGAACGCGATGCCCATGCGGTTCGGGTCGTTTGCCACGGCGATGGCGGTGTTTACCAGCACGGCGTCCGCGCCGAGTTCCATCGCCTCCGCCGCGTGGCTTGGCGCACCGATTCCTGCGTCCACTACGACTGGCACGGTGGCCTGTTCGATGATGATGCGGATTTGGTCGCGCGTCTGAAGGCCGCGATTCGAGCCGATGGGCGAACCGAGCGGCATCACCGTCGCGCAGCCGACTTCCTGCAGCCGTTTCGCCAGCACCGGATCGGCGTTGATGTAGGGCAGCACAGTGAAACCTTCTTTCACTAAAATCTCCGCCGCCTTGAATGTTTCAATCGGGTCGGGCAACAGGTAGCGCGGGTCGGGATGGATTTCGAGCTTTACCCACTTTGGCAAACCGGCGGCGACGGCGAGGCGCGCGAGGCGGACGGCTTCCTCGGCATTCATCGCGCCGCTGGTGTTGGGCAGCAGCAGATATTTTTTGGGATCAATGAATTCAAGGATGTTCGCGAACGGATCCTTCTTACCGCTCAAGTCCGCGCGGCGCAGGGCGACGGTGACCATTTCCGTGCCGCTGGCGGCGAGCGCATCGCGCATGGCTTCCGGCGACGGAAATTTTCCCGTGCCGAGAATGAGGCGGGAATTAAAAGTGCGTCCGGCAATGACCAAAGGTTTGAACGACATCGCGGATAATTTAGAAAATTACGGCGAATTGTCGAGGCGGGAACCAAACGGCGTCAGGCATCAAAAGCTTGGCTGCCGCCATTTTTGCGCGCCGGAAAACCTCGCTTCATTTTTCACTCTTCGGCGTCGGCGACCAGATTTCCGGCGAACTCAAATTTCCCGTGCGGCTCACGGCGCGCAGGGAAACTGCGTCGGGATGGGCGTTTTCGAGATAGGCATCCGTGCGGCTCGCAGGAAGAATTTCCGTTTTCCAATTTCCGTGCTCGCGGCTTTGCAACAACCACCAGCGCGCGGGTTCGCCCTGACCGTTCTGCCAGTGGACGTGCATGGAATTTTTTCCAAAGTTACCGGACAATTTCGGTGGCGGCGGCGAAGTCGAATTCAGCCACGGACTCGCCGGAATGAGCGCGGGTTGCTGATAAACTTCCTGCGCGAGCGCGTTGTCGAGCGTGGAATTTTTCATCAGCGCCGAAACGCTCCAATGAACGTGTCCCGCATCCGGGAAACGGCGCGTGACCTTGATTTGATTAACGATTTCGGAGGTTGGCCGGACTTCTCCATTCTTGCTTTTTGCGCCGACCTTGAGTGAATCCATCCCCGGCCAGACGTGGCGGTGCTTCACATTCTCGCCGCTCCACCAATCGAAGAGCGTCGTGAAACTCGTCTGCGGCGGCGCGATGCCCCAGTAAAGTTGCGGCGTGAAATAATCGCACCAACCCTCACGCAACCAGCGGCGCGAGTCCGCGAAAATTTCCGCGTAGGAATCAAAGCCCTTGATGCCCGGCGGATTTTGCGGCCGCCAGATGCCGAACGGACTGATGCCAAATTTTACCCAGCGTTTCTCCGCCTTGATGGAAAAATAAACCTGCTCCATGAACACATCCACGTTGTGCCGCCGCCAGTCGTCACGCGAAGGATTGCCGCTCGCGCCGAATTTTTTCCAGCTCGGATAGTCGGGAAAATCAATGTCCTTGCCGGCGGCGTTCGTTTCCTTGTAGGGATAAAAATAATCGTCGAAGTGAATCCCATCCACGTCGTAGCGCTTCACCACGTCCATCACCACGCGCAGTGAGTAATCGCGCACCGCCGGTTCGCCCGGATCCAGCCATAAATATTTGCCGTAGGCGCGCACCCATTCCGGATGCGCCTTGCTCACATGGCTGTTGGCGATGGGCGAGGTGGCCTGAAAATGATGCGCGCGAAACGGATTGAACCACGCGTGCAATTCCAGTCCGCGTTTGTGCGCCTCAGTGATGGCGAACGCGAGCGGATCATAATACGGCGACGGCGCACGCCCCTGCACGCCGGTCAGATATTCCGACCAGGGCTCGATACTCGATTGATAGAGCGCATCGCACGCCGGGCGCACTTGAAAAATTACGGCGTTCATTTTCAACACCACCGCGCGATCAAGAATCGCAAGGAGTTCCGCCTTTTGCTGCGCCGTGGTAAGTCCGGACTTGGATGGCCACGAAGAGTTTCCCACCGTGGCTATCCACGCCGCGCGAAATTCCCGCACCGGTGCCGGCGGCGTGATGATGCTCGGCGAACTGGCGCTAAGTAAATTGACGTTCGTCGAAAAGGATTTTTCCGCCGCGAAACCGAGCAGCGGCGCGAGCCATACCAACGCGAGAAACAAAAGTTTTCCTTTCATGCCTTTGCCACATGAGAACCAGAGCGCAACAATTTGGCAACGGTATTCAGCATTTTCGGCAGCGAAGATTCCACAATTTTAATCCGTTCTTTATATGATCGGAATGTGGGCGTGTTAAATCCAATGCGTGTATTAACAAGGGCGCTGCAACCGTTTCTGCCTCTCCCTGGGAGAGAACCGGGGAGAGGGCGAGCAATAGTCTAAATTTTCTTTCCCGTTTTCGGGGCCATCGATTTTGTGTATTCCGGCAGCGGATGCGGCGCGCGTTGTTGCAGCTCCTCAAAAATCGAATCGCGAATGCCTCGCGCATTGCGACGCAATTGCGAATTCCAAAACCGTCGCGTCTTGATGCCGAGTGATTGTAAATATTTTTCCCGTTCCAAGTCGTGTTTGCGCTGGTCAGAAAAACCATGCTGACTGCCGTCCAGTTCGATGTTCAACTCCGCCTCCTCGCAAAAGAAATCCAAGTAGTAGTCACCTATTGGATGCTGCCGGCGAAATTTGTAGCGACTAAATCGCCGGTCACGCAACCAGCGCCACATGAGCTTTTCCGCCCACGTTTCAACCTGGCGAAGCTGGCGGGCGCGTTGAGTCTTGGCCATGACGGGAATTTAATAAATCGTGGGAAAGCTGCAAAGTTAGTTTTATTGCTCGCCCTCACCTGTGTCCTCTCCCCCGGGGAGAGGATTTCTGCACTCGCGCTTTTGATTTATTCGGATGCTGACGTGGCAAATCCAGCCGCAAGTTTTTCCAAAGACGCGGGAACCGTTTCTCCCTCTCCTCAGAGGAGAGGGCCGGGGTGAGGACGGTCGTTAATCTAATTTCCGGACGTCACCGTGGGACGGAAATTTTGCGCCAAGCTAAATAACAAAGCCGGATTCACGCAGACGAATCATAAACTTGCTACAGTCTGACGGGCTTAAATCTTTTTGAAGCGCATCAAGAAGAAGTTGTTGATTCATTCGCAATTGATCCAAATCCTGCTGCAACTGAACCAACTGGTCGCTTTTAGAATGACCTTGGATAGGCGGTGGTCTCTCGGGTGAAAGTTTGGGAGCGGCTTGCAAAGATTTTGACCAGAGTTCTTCGGAAATAATCTGACATTTTGCACCAAATCTTTTGAAATCAAGCACGTCGCTGATTTTTCTCCCGAAGCTTCCATGACCCCACGAAGGTTCAGCATAATTTCCAACGACCAAATAATTGAGCGCGCGGTTGGGACGCTCGTAACAAAATCCGCCGCGCAGTTTAGTCTCGGCCTCGCATTGATTCCGATCGCCACCCGCAAAATCAAAAACCCCCGTAAAGCAAAACGAACGACCTTGAAAAATGATTTCAGGAGCGGGCGCGTCCCAAAATTCCTTCGATGACGGAACGAGTTTGGTGGGTTTGTTTTTGGCTGAAGATTTGTAGGGCTTCAACACATAAACTTTTTTGCTTTGCTCTGGCATTTTAGAACAGTTCTTTCTTTGGCTTCGGTTTTTGTCCCAGCATTTCCAGAAATTCTGTCTCCGTCAGAATTTTTGTGCCGAGTTCTTTTGCTTTATCCAATTTTGAACCGGCTTCTTCGCCAGCGAGCAGAAAATCTGTTTTTGTGCTGACCGAGCCGGTTACATTACCGCCGGCCTCTCGAATCATTTCCGAAGCTTCATCGCGGGAAAGCGTGGGTAGCGTGCCTGTCAAAACAAACGTCTTGCCGGTTATGGCGCTTAAACTTGGAGTTGCTATGTCAATTTTTGAACTTGGTTTTATTCCCAGTTTCTTCATGCGCGCTACAGTCCGCTTTCCAAAATCAGACCCGAAAAACTTCTGGATGCTTTGGCAGGCTTCCGATTCTAAATCGCTAGCAACATCAAGAAGAGTTGGCCTTCCATTTTTTTTAGGTTGGCCTTTCACTTCTAGCTTTACGCCTGCGTCCTTAAGGCAAGACGCGAGGGTTTCTATTTCGGCATTCAATTCCGCATGACGCTTTGCCCGTCGTTCCTTTTCATCTTTAATTTGATCATCTGTTCCATAAATTTTGTTTTCACCTTTTGTTGCATCTGGATTTACGAGCTTTGCTTCTTCAATCAAATCTCTCAATCGCAAATAATCGGAAATGATTTTTGAATTTTTGAGCTCGTCTATGTCGGCATGCAGGCTGGCGATTTGATAGGCAGTGACTTCCCCAACATTGTTGATCGCCAGCGCGTGAATCCACCGGGAGAGCGGCGCGGTCTTGGCGCGCTGAAGTGCATCGAGAATTTTCGTGGCGTTCTTCTCGCCGAACGTGCGCGGCGCCTCGTCCGTGCCGAGATTTAATTTGCCGAGCACTTCCAGTTTCAGGTCGAACAAGTCGAGCGGCTCTTTCACAAGCCCGCGCTCGACAAGTTTTTCCGCAACGATGCCGCCGAGCGATTCGAGGTCGAGGGCTTTGCGTTGCGCGAAATATTCCACGCGCCGCGTGAGTTGCGCCGGGCAGCCCGCGATGTTCTGGCAGCGCCAGGCGACTTCTTCATCGCCCACAATCTCGCTGACGGCAGTCTTCTCCCTCTCCCCGCCCAAACGGGGAGAGGGTTGGGGTGAGGGGTTTTGAGTCGAGAACAATTGTGCCTCCTCACCCCGGCCCTCTCCTCCTTTGAGGGAGGAGCGGGAGTCAGAGTGCGCGCGTCGAGCTGATGCGGTGCGTGATTCGGCCTTCACATCTTTTGCGATCGGCCCGCCGCACGCGGGGCATTTGCCGCCGACGTGTTTGAACAAATCAAATTCCACTGCGCCCGCCGGACGCTTGGTCTTCATCACTTCAAAAATTTCCGGGATGACCATACCCGCTTTGCGAACGACCACCGTGTCGCCGATGCGAATGTCTTTGCGGCGAATCTCGTCCTCGTTGTGCAACGTCGCGCGCGCCACCGTCGAGCCTTGCACAAAAACTGGTTCCAATTCCGCAACGGGCGTGAGCACGCCGGTGCGCCCGACTTGAATGGTGATGGCTTTGAGAATCGTCTCGGCCGGCGTGATCCACGGCACGGGTTTGTGGACAATGGCGTAGCCCGGCGAACGACTACGGCCCGGAATTTTCGACCAGTCCGCCAGCGTGTTCACTTTCAAAACGATGCCGTCTATCTCGTAAGGCAACTGCGAGCGCAAATCCTTTTCCTCGTCGTAATGCGCCACGATTTTATCGCGATAAATTTTCAGCACTTCCTCGATGCTGTCGCAGACCCACCAGAGTTTTTGCGTGGGCAAACCAAACTTGGCGAGCGTCTCCAACATCTCGGAGTGCGTCTTGAATTCAATGCCGTCAATCGCGCCAACCGCGTAAAACACGGCGCGGATGGGGCGTTGCGCGACGAGCTTGGGATCGAGCTGTTTGAGCGCGCCGGCGGTGGCGTTGCGGGCGTTGGGAAAACTTTTTTCACCAGCGGCAGCGAGCTTCGCGTTGAGCGCGTCAAAATCTTTGATGGCTATGTAAGCCTCGCCGCGTGCTTCAAGTAGGGCCGGGATTTTACCACCGAGACACAGAGGCGCAGAGTCTTGGCTGACAGGCTTAGTTTCTTTTCTCTGTGCCTCTGTGTCTCTGTGGCTAGTTTCTAAACTTAGCGGAATGCCGCGCACGGTTTTGAGATTCGTCGTGATGTCATCGCCTTCCGTGCCGTCGCCGCGCGTGACGCCGAGCGCGAGCTTGCCATCGCGATAGTGAACGCTGATGGAAACGCCGTCGGCTTTTGGCTCGATGATGTATTGAATTTTATCGCGGCCGAGATGTTTACGAATCGTCGCGTCAAACGTGCGGAGTTCCGCCAACGTGTTTTCGTCCTGCGCGCGATTGCGTTCATCGCGATCCGGTTTCTCGTCTTTGGTCGGCAAATCGCTGGCGGAAACTTTGTCGAGCGAGAGCATCGGCACGAGATGTTTCACGCGCGTAAATTTTTCACTCGGCGCACCACCGACGCGTTGGGTGGGTGATTCCGGCGTGACGAGATCGGGGAAATTTTTCTCCAATTCCTGAAGTTCCTGGAACAGCAAATCGTATTCGCGGTCGGAAACTTCCTGTCGCCCGACGACGTAATAGGCGTGGTCGTGCCGGCGGATTTCGGCGGCGATTTCGGTGTGGCGTTGCTGGGCGGCGGCGTGAGTCACACGGAAAGTTTTAACGCAAAGGCGTGAAGAAGCAAAGTCGCCAAGGGAAGAAAATTGTTTTGCGACGGCTGGTATAGCGCATCAAAGAGACATTGGCACATTCGGCAAGACCTTGGTTTTGGAAGGGCTGTAAGCCGAATTCTGTCTGCGCCCTTGCGAGCGGAGAGAATCATTTGTCTGAGCGACCGATACCCGAAACCTGTTTCGTTTGCACGATACGCGGAGCGGGCAACTCCTCGGTTTCCTATTTGGCCTTGCACCCGACGGGGTTTTCCGTGCCGTGTCGCTTGCGCTTCACGCGGTGGTCTCTTACACCACCTTTTCACCCTTACTGCCATTCCGTTTCCGAAATGGCAGCGGTCTAATTTTCTGTGGCACTATCCGTCGAAAAGTCTTCCAACTTTCCGCCTGCGTGTATCTTCTGAAATCGCAAATCAGAGATTTGAAATCTCAAAAGTTACGCAGCGTCGCGCCCTGCGGAGTTCGGACTTTCCTCCCCGGACTTGCGTCCGCCTTCGCACTAGGCTACGGCGGGACAGGCCCGGAGCGATTCTCCGCCCTTCCAAAACCACCGTCAGATTAACCGCTGCCATCGAAAGCTCAAGCCCCGTCAGGCGATTTATCATTTTGAAAATGTCGCGTGAAGGAAGCAAAGGGAGCGAAGAAGACAATTATTTTCCTTCGCTCCCTTTGCTTCCTTCGCGCGACACAGTTTTTCCGCCAACCAGAGCGCACTTGACTTCAAACCATTTTCCCCTCGAAATGGATTCATGATTACCCGCCGCGATGTGCTCGTTGCCACCATTGCCATTTTCACCAGCGTCGCCGTGATGACGTTCGCGCAATCCGCCGCGAAGTCCGTGATGCACTCCACGTTTTTTAATTGGGCGGACATGAAAGTTGCGCCGACGAAAATGGGCGAGCGGCGAGCGGTCTTCGATACGCCCACGCCGACGCTCGCCAATTTAGAGTGCCACATTACCACGCTGAATCCGGGCGAGTCGCCGCACGCGCCGCACCGCCACGCGGACGAGGAATTGATGATTGTGAAGGAAGGCACGCTCGCCGCGATTCAAGGCGACCACACGAACACCGTCGCGGCGGGCGGAATTATTTTTGAGGCCTCGAATGAATTGCACGGTCTCATCAACATCGGCACGAACCGCGCGACGTATTGGGTGGTAAAATTTGCGCCGCATGATTTGGTGAAATAATTTTTAAGAAGCTGAACCGCGAAACACGCGAAATACACGAGCGAGGAAAAACGGCAGGCTTGCCGTTCGCGTATTTCGTGTATTTAGCGGTTAAAATTTCCCCCGACTGAACACATCAGAGAAAATTTTCGCGGGCTGGAAATTCTGTCTTTTGTTTTTGGAATTGATACTTTGACCAGGTGAACGACCTCACCATCGGCCTTATGAGCGCGCTGCTGGCCACTAACCAGCCAGCGGCCATGAGCAATCTGATCCAGAACCAGACCGGCATCACCGTGCCCGCTGCCGACCCGGTGCAATCACAACTCGAACAAGTGATGATCGGCGACGACGCCGCGCTGGATGAAATCAATTCCTGGATCAGCACCAACCAGATTCCGCGTTCCGACACGAACGCCATCGCGCAAATAAATTTACGCATCCACGCCCGGCTCGACGTGCAGAAGCAAAGCTACGAACATTTTCTCCGCAACCATCCCGACAGCGCCCACGGCTATCTGGCTTACGGCAGTTTTCTGAATGACATCGGCGACGAGGAAGGCGCGAAGGCGCAATACGAAAACTCCAAACACTACGACCCGAAAAACCCCGCCGTGTGGAACAACCTCGCGAATTACTACGGCGAGCACGGCGAACTCACAAACGCGTTCGCCGGTTACACCGAAGCCATCCGCCTGAATCCGCACGAGCCGGTGTATTACCAAAATTTTGCCACGACCGTTTATCTGTATCGCAAAGATGCGCGCGAATTTTACCACTTCAACGAGCAGCAGGTGTTCGACAAGGCACTCGGACTTTATCGCGAGGCCATGCAGTTGGCGCCGCAAAATCTCGTGCTCGCCACCGATTACGCGGAGAGCTATTACGGCATCAAACCCTTTCGCACCAACGCCGCGCTCGCCGCGTGGACCAATGCGCTGCGCATCACCAAGGATGAGAACGAGCGCGAAGGCGTGACGCTCCACCTCGCGCGCACGAAGATCACCGCCGGTTTTTTTGACGAGGCGCAGGCGCAGCTCGACACGGTGACGAACGCGGTTTTTGCCGAGCTGAAAACCCGGCTCATCCGCAGTCTCGGCGATCATAAAAATCCGCCGACCAATGCGGTTGCGGAAATTTCCACGAACGTTGTCATCACCACCAACACGCCCGCCGCGAAATAGTTTTTACAAACTTCCGAGCTGATTTAAGGCTCGTAAATCGTAAATCGTAAATCGTAAATTGGCCGCATGAGCTTCTACGACCGATTAAAATTCGATGCCAACGGCCTGATTCCCGCCATCGTGCAGGAACAAAAAACCGGGCGCGTGGTGATGATGGCGTGGATGAATCGCGCGTCGCTGGAAAGCACCATCAAGACCGGCAAGACGCATTTCTGGAGCCGTTCGCGTCAGAAATTTTGGATGAAGGGCGAGGAGAGCGGCAATACCCAGACCGTGCGCGACATCGCGTTTGATTGCGATGGAGACACGCTGCTGATTCAAGTTGAGCAAAACGGCCCGGCGTGCCACGAGGGTTACAACTCCTGTTTTTTCCGCTCCATCGAAGGCGCGGGCGAAACTTTTAAGACGACGGAAAAACAAATTCTCACGCCGGAGCAGATGTATAAGAAGCAAGGCTGACCATGGCCGAAAACAAAACGAAGCCGACCGAGGCTTCCGTAAAAAAATTTCTCGCTGCCGTTCCCGTCGGGCAAAAGCGCGCGGACGCTTTGGTCATCTTGGAAATGATGCAACGCGCGACTAGGCTAGAGCCGAAGATGTGGGGGCCGAGCATCATCGGCTTCGGCAGCGTGCATTACAAATACGAGAGCGGTCGCGAAGGAGACATTTGCCTGATGGGTTTTTCGCCCCGGGAACAAAGCATCAGCGTTTATCTTCCCGGCGGCCCGGCGGCCTATCCCAAGGAATTAATGCAACTGGGAAAATGCAAAACCAGCAAGGGATGCCTATACCTCAACAAGCTGGCCGATGTGGATGCCGCCGTCTTGAAAAAGATTTTTGAGAAGGGCGCGAAATTTTCAAAATAAACGGTGTGGTATGGCTTGGTCAAGCGCGGTGGGGCGAGCGTCCTCGCGAGCCGGACGTCGCCAGACCAAGCGGCTCGCGGGAACGCTCGCCCCACCGGACTGCAAGATGTCCACGTTTCCTGCGTTCCCGAAACTACGCCGCTCGGCACGGCGGGCGGATTTCTCCACGCCGCCGTCAGCGCAAAAACAAAGCCTGCTGCCTGGCTTGTGTTGAATGGTGATTCCCTCGTCGTCGCGCCGCTGGAAAAATTATTTTCTTCGCTCGACCAGCCGGAAAATGAAGGCGCAATCCTCGGCGTGCCGATGGCCGACGCCGCGCGCTACGGCACGCTGTCACAAAATGCAAACGGCGATCTCACTGGCTTCAACGAAAAAAAGCCGGGCGCGGGCAACATCAACGCCGGTGTTTATTTATTCCGCGACTCCGCGCTCAAAAAATTTCCGGCCAAATCGCCGTTGAGTTTTGAGGTGGATGTGTTCCCAGCGCTCATCAACGGTGGGGCAAGATTGAAAACCGTTTTGAGCGAAGCCGCATTTATCGACATCGGCACGCCGGAGTCGCTGCCGCAGGCGGAAAATTTTATCCAGAAAAACCAGACCGCGTTTTTGGTCAACTGAAATTCTCCAGCGATTATTTTTCCGCGCTCGCCAGCAGGGTCTGAAAATGCGGCGGCTGTTCCTCGGCGGCGACAACGGTGATCTCAATTTTTTTCAAGCCCGCCGCTTCGAGCCAGCGATGCAAATCACCTTCCGCAAAACCCAGCCAGTGATCGCCGTAAAGTTCGCGCGCCTTCTCGAACTTGTGCGCGAGGAGATCCAAAATCAAAATTTGTCCGCCGGGCTTCAGCAATTTCGCGGCGCTTGCCAAGGCGGCAGCGGGATTCTTGGCGTGATGCAGCGCCTGACTTAGAATGACCAAGTCAACACTGCCCGCTTCAATCGGCGGATTTTCCAAATCGCCCTGCCGGAACTCCAAATTCTTGAGGTGATTTTTTTTTGCCTTGGCCGCGCCGAACGCCACGATTTTTTCCGAGTTGTCCACGGCGATGACTTTTTTGCAGCGACGCGCGAGCAGTTCGCTCAACAAACCTTCGCCCGCGCCCAAGTCTGCGACGGTGATGGCCGGCAGCATCCGCAACAGCAAATGCCCGAACGCTTCCCACGAACGGCCCGGCCCATAGACGCGATCAAATCGTCCGGCGACTTGATTGAAAAAAACTTGCGCCTGCTCTTTGCGCCGGGCGAGCACGCGCTTCAAATTGATTTCGTCGTGCGAATGTTCCGGCAGTTCCTTCGCGCCGCGAATGGCGAGCTGAATGAATTCGCTCGCCACGGAATCGGCCTGCGGATTGAGTTTGTAAAACGTGCGCTTGCCGTCGCGGCGCGCGGAAACCATTTTGCAATCCGCGAGCAAACCAAGGTGCGTGGAGATGCGCGACTGGCCGAGGCGCGTGACTTCCTGCAGCTCGTTCACGGAAAGTTCATCGCGCTCCAGCAGCGCAATGATGCGGATGCGCGTCGGGTCGGACAGCGCGCGGAGGGATTTGAGGGTGGAGGACATGATTGTTTCTGCCGCGCCTGAAATTATTTCAGAAATCCATTTGACGCCGCTCAAAAGTGTTATATCATCTTATCCTGATACGTCAATATGTTGTTGGCGTGACCATCAAATAAATTATGAGTTCATACATCTTTTCATCCGAGTCCGTTGGTGAAGGCCATCCGGACAAAGTCGCTGACACCATTTCCGACGCCGTTCTCGATGCCTGTTTGTCGCAGGACAAAATGAGCCGCGTCGCTTGCGAAACCTATGTGAAGTCGAACATCGTCATTATCGGCGGTGAGATCACCACCAAGGCCAAGCTCGACTTCGTGAAAATCGCGCGCGACGCCATCCGCGAAATCGGTTACGTCAACGACGACGATGTGTTTCATGCGGACAAAGTGTTCGTCAACGTCATCGTCACGCAGCAATCTGCCGACATCGCGCAGGGCGTGGATGCGAAAAAAGCCAAGGGCAAAAAAACCGCGAAACAAGGTGCGGGCGATCAAGGTTTGATGTTCGGTTACGCGTGCAACGAAACGCCGGAACTCATGCCCGCGCCGATCATGTTCGCGCATCGTCTCGGCAGCGAACTCACGCGCATCCGCAAGGCGGGCGGCGCGAAATGGTTGCGCCCCGATGCGAAGTCGCAGGTCTCCGTAGTGTATGAAAACGACAAGCCCGTCGCGATCTCTAACGTCGTGATTTCCACGCAGCACGCGGCAGATGTCGAACACGCCGAGATCGAACGCTTCTGCATCGAGAACATCATCAAGAAAGTTTTGCCGAAGAATTTGCTCACGCCGAAAACGGAATTCCTCATCAATCCCACTGGCCGTTTCGTCGTCGGTGGACCGCAGGGCGACACCGGTTTGACCGGTCGCAAAATCATCGTGGACACCTACGGCGGCATGGGTCGTCACGGCGGCGGCGCGTTCTCTGGCAAGGACCCGACGAAGGTGGATCGCAGCGCGGCCTATATGGGTCGCTGGGTCGCGAAGAACATTGTCGCGGCGGGTTTGGCGACGCGTTGCGAACTGCAATTCGCCTATGCCATCGGCCATCCTGACCCGGTCAGCGTTCACGTCGAGACGTTCGGCACGAACACAGTTGCCAACGACAAAATTGTCCGCGCCGTCAACAAGGTGTTCAGCTTCCAGCCGTCGGACATCATTGATCAACTCGACTTGCGCCGACCGATTTACAGCAAGACCACGAACTACGGTCACTTCGGCAAGAACGACAAAGCGCTCACTTGGGAAGCGACGGACAAAGTGGCTGCGTTGCTGAAAGCGATCTGAAAAAGGTTTAAGGGGGAAGGGTTCAGGTTTCAGGACTCTTCCCCCATCGCCTCAAAAGGGCAAAAACTTTTTTCCTGAAACCTTCAACCTTGAACCTTAACCCTAGAAATGGCCTATCAATCTTTTGAAGATTTGGAAGTTTGGAAACGCTCGTGTCGGCTGGCGATTGAAGTTACGCGCGCGTTTTCAAAGTCCAAGGATTATATCTTCAAAGATCAAATGATTCGTGCGGCCATATCTATTCCTTCAAACATTGCTGAAGGTTATGAACGCGATAGCCGGTTGGACACGATTCGTTTTTTGCGGATCGCCAAAGGTTCTGCCGGAGAACTTCGCACGCAATGTTATCTCGCGTTAAAACTGGAATTGTTAGTGCAAAGCCAGTGCCAGTTGTTCATCCAAGAATGCAAAGAAATTTCCGCCATGCTGCAAGGCTTGATTCGTGCCCGCAGCCGCCCTACCTGAAACCTTAACCCTTTAACCTGAAACCTAATTATTATGTCCAAAGCCAAAAAATCTACCGCCGCCGCTGCTGTGCTCGCTGAAGTGAACGCCGCGCTGCCCAATTACGCCACGTTCGCCGCGCAGACGCCGACGGGGAAAAATTACATCGTCCGTGATTTTGCGCTCGCCGAATGGGGCCGCAAAGAAATCGCCGTCGCCGAACACGAAATGCCGGGCTTGATGTCCGTCCGCAAAAAATACGCGAAATCCAAACCGCTCAAAGGCGTGCGCGTCACTGGCTCGTTGCACATGACGATCCAGACCGCTGTGCTCATCGAAACCCTTGTCGCCATTGGCGCGGACGTGCGCTGGGCCTCGTGCAACATTTTCTCCACGCAAGACCACGCCGCCGCCGCGATTGCCGCGACCGGCACGCCGGTGTTCGCTTGGAAGGGTGAGACGCTCGAAGAATATTGGGAACTCACGCTCAAGGCGATTTTGTTCCCCGGCGACAAAGGCCCGGAGCTCGTCGTTGATGACGGCGGCGACGTGACGCTGCTCATCCACAAAGGTTACGAACTCGAAAAAGGTTCCAAGTGGGCCTACGAAACCAAGGGCGACAGCCACGAAGTTTCCGTCGTGAAAGCGCTCTTGCGCCGCCTCGCGAAAGACAAGCCCGGCCTGTGGACGAAGATCGTCAAAGATTGGCGCGGCGTTTCCGAAGAGACCACGACCGGCGTGCATCGCCTCTATCAGATGAAGGAAGCGGGCAAGTTGCTCGTCCCGGCCATCAACGTGAACGACTCCGTCACGAAATCAAAATTCGACAATCTCTACGGCTGCCGCGAATCCCTCGCGGACGGCATCAAGCGCGCCACCGACGTCATGCTCGCCGGCAAGGTTGCCGTCGTCTGCGGTTATGGCGACGTCGGCAAAGGCTGCGCGCATTCGCTCCGCGCTTATGGTTCACGCGTGATCGTCACCGAAATTGATCCCATCAACGCGCTCCAGGCGGCGATGGAAGGATTCCAGGTCAACACCATCGAAAGCACGTTGGGCGTTGGCGATATTTACGTCACGACGACCGGCAACTGCGACATCGTCACCGTCGCGCACATGCTCGCGATGAAAGATCAAGCCATCGTTTGTAACATCGGCCATTTCGACAACGAAATTCAAGTGGACGCGCTCAAGAAACAAAAAGGCGTAACCATCGAAAACATCAAGCCGCAATACGACCGCTACCATCTCCCTGGCAACAAGAGCATTTACATGCTCGCCGAAGGCCGCCTTGTGAATCTTGGTTGCGCCACCGGCCATCCGAGCTTCGTGATGTCGAACAG
>JANYCI010000308.1 GCA_025360325.1 Limisphaerales bacterium
CGCGCCGGGCTTGGTCAGGCAGACGACGGCGCGCGCGGAGCGACGCGCCCTACCCGCCACGATTTGTGCCAATGTTGAGTGACTTACCAAGCTACTTAAAATCCTGTTTGAAGCCGGCTTCAACGCGATTGTAGTCGGCCTGTTCACTGGCCAGCACCGCCTGCGCTTGTCCGCGCGTGACCGTGAAAATCTTCGGCACCTGCCAGTGCCAGTTTTCGACATGACCATCGGCGAAGGAAAAATTTGCGCCGCGACCATGCCGGTTCACTGGGAAGTCCCACCAATAGCCCGCAAACCAAGGTTGGCTCGCCAAGGGGATGCCAAATTCGGTGTCAATGATTTCATCTTCGTGCACTTCCAAAAAAACGAGTAGATCCACCGGGCCGGG
The DNA here is from genome assembly GCA_025360325.1 of Limisphaerales bacterium. GTDB lineage: Bacteria > Verrucomicrobiota > Verrucomicrobiia > Limisphaerales > UBA11358 > UBA11358. Next base: position 389 of record JANYCI010000308.1, read on the forward strand.
ATTTTTTATCTGCGTGGTTTTGGCAAAATGCGGAGTGTAGCTCGCAATCTGGCCACCATAGGTCAAGCCGTTCACTGACTGGCTTAAATTGTAGCTGCGCAGCCTCGGCATGGGAAGTTTGACCCCGGTCGGGGTTTGGATGGTGGATTGGTCGGCGGGGCAACGATAAATGCCGGTGGCGGTATTGTATTGAAACATCAATCCGGCTTTGATGCCGGCTGGGTCAGCTTCATACGGGGCCACATTGGTGCACCAAGACGGACCTTCATTGCCAGGAATTGCCCGCAACGTGCCCAGATCATAAACAAAATTATTCGGCAACATTAAATCGGTGTTGTCGAGCGCGTAAAGGTGAAAGCAAATCTGAAGTTGTTTGAGGTTGCTCAAGCACGCTATCGTCAGCGCCCGGCTCTTGGCTCGGCTCAACGCCGGCAATAACATCGCCGCCAGAATCGCGATGATGGCGATCACCACGAGTAGTTCAATCAGTGTGAAGGCCCGGCGGAATAGCAGACGCGGCATTTGGGGTGGCGTTGGGAACACGACTGGAATCTATCCCCGCCAACTTCAAGCGCAAATCTTTTTTAATGGGTAGGGCGTCGCTGCCGCGACGCTGGCGTGAATCACAGTCGGTGCGGGGAAGGCGGCACGGCAGCACCGCCCTACCAAACTCAAATTGAGACCGTGTCCCTTGCTCAATAAACCAGCAACTCCAGATCGAGCCGACCATTTTCCGTGAACTGCCAATGGCCGCCGCGCGATACCACCAGTTTGCCGCAGGGGTTCGCCCGCTGAATCGCCTCGTTCACTGACAACAGAAAAATTTTACTTTGGCTTTTCATTTCCGATTCCGCACGCGGCACCACGGCGCAGGGAACGCCGTTGTAATTCAGCACGATTTCATAGCCAACGATTCCCGATTTTTCCGCCGCCGGATTTTTCTGCACGAGCGGCGCGTAGCGTTTGAGAAAGGGGAAATTCTTGACCCGCACCTGCACCCGGCACAACTCGGGTTGGCGGCGGAGAAAATCCAACAGGCTAAATTTTTTTTCGCCCGGCCGTTCGGCCATCAGGATTTGGCTCGCATCGAGGCCGAGCAAGTTGTGGCCGTTCCAATTGCCGTGGTCATTGCGCTCGCCCGGTTTGTTCTGCCGGAACCACGCGGCGAAACGGTCGTTCACCAACAGGTTCAATTCAAAATGCACATGGGCGCGATCTTTGGCGATCGTTTCGGCAGTGGAGGTGCGGCCCATCGTCGCAATGGTTTCGCCAGCCTGCACGCGCTTGCCCGCGACGATGCCCGGCGCGAGCGCGCTCAAGTGCGCGTAGAGCGAATAAATCTCGATGCCCTCGACGACGTGTTGGATGACGAGGTAACGTCCGTAATTGGACAAGCCCGGTTTATCGCTCGCGTAAGCCACCGTGCCCTCGGCCGTGGCGAGCACGGGATCGGTCGGTTCGCCTCGGCGGTCGGTGTGCAAATGCAGAATGTCCAAACCTTCGTGGAACCGCGAACCGCTGTTCCGCACGCAGCCAAAACTGCCGCTCGTCCACGGCTTATCCGGCGCAGTTGGCGCAAAAAATTTCAGCTCCGCGCCCGGCTGATAGAGTGCATGGTTCGCGGTAGGAAATTGAAACGGACTCTGCGCGAACATTTTTCCCGCGCACAAGCAGATGAGGGCGGCCAGCCGCGCGGCCCGGACGGTGGGGGAAATCATTTCAGCGTTTGCTTGCGGATTTTTTTGGCGACGTTGTTAAGGCCTTTGACGAATTGCCCGGCCTCCTCGCGCGAGGCGTCCGGCGTGAACGACAGCAGGCCATTGGCGATGCGATGGCTGATCACCGGCGCGGCCAGCCAGCGCCCGTCCACCAGCTTGTCGCTCCACTGCCCGAAGATCGCGAGATGCTTGCCCGGATTCGCGCCCGTGTATTGCTCCAACATCCAAGTGCCCGTCTGGTTGAATTGGATCTCCACCGCAAACCCGCCGGGCGTTTCCAGCAGGCTCGCGCTCGCCACGTGCGATTCCGTCAGGATCGGATCCATCACGATTGGCACGAGCATCGGCTGCGAACGCAGCACCGTCACCGTCTGGCTGGCGCTGATAGATTCCGTGCTTTGCAAATGCACCCGCAGCGCCGCCGTCTGCTTATCGGACTTCTTGCCCGTCGCACAACCGGCGGCCAGCAACCCGCCGGAAACCAGCAGCAGCAAATAAAGATTGAATCGTCGTGCAGAAAAATTCATAGTGCCAACACGAAATCGCAAACCGCGAACAAAGTAAAGACACTTATGGGAAAACAATATAACAAAACAATCAAAGCGACCCGTCGCCAGAAACAAATCAAACGCAAAAAAGCTACGCTCAAGGCCACGCTCAAAGCCAAGCCCGTCTCGGCGAAAAAGAAGTAAACACATTTTTTCCAGCCACCCAAGCCGTCCACCCCGGACGGCTTTTTTTGTTTTTTGTGGTAGGAACCGAGCGGACGGATTGATTCCGTCGTCGTGCCGCAACGCCGCGCCGCAATTATGTAATTGCCGCTGTAACGGGCGTTGAAAACATACGAGCGGAATTTGTAGTCGCGAAGCGACGGATGGAAATTAGCCAGCTACGAAGTGGCTGGTTGCGTGGCGTAAAAAGATTTCGTCGCGGAGCGACGATGGATACGGCGAGGTTTTCCACCGTCCCGCCGGGACGGAATTTTTCAGCGCGGCAGCCCCGGCACGGTGTGTCGGGCTAATTTCCGGTTGTCCCGCTGGGACGAAAAACATCGGCAACCAAATCAAAGCCCGTCAGGGCTGACATAGTTGTAGATTCGCAATCGCAAAACGGACAAAGCTCCGTAGGAGCGACATCATCTGGTGGCCGTCCGCAAGGACTATGCCGCTCCAACGGAGCTGGTGATTTTTTTTCGATACATTTCTACAAAGATGTCGCGCCGACGGCACTACCGAAAATCGCGCTTGTTGCCGGGGCGTTTGGAGTTACAGTTTCAGCCGCCATGAAAACGCTTTCGGCCAAGGTGGAAATCAGCGGACTCACGCTGATTGAATTATTGGTGGTGATTTGCGTGATTGCTGTTTTGGCTGCGATGCTGCTTCCAGCTACGACTGGCAACGGTCACAAACGCTCGACCGTAATAATGTGTTTAAGCAACCAAAGACAAATTGCAATTGGTTTTATCATGTGGAACAGCGATCACGGCGATAAGTTCCCTTGGCAGGTTTCAACCACAAACAATGGAACCATGGAATCAGCAGACTGGGGTTATGATGCACCCAATTTTAATGCTGCTACAAACTACATAAAGAACCCAAGTGTGTTTAAATGCCCGACGGATGATGCAAAAATCCCCGCCACGAATAATGTGCAACTCCACAACCAAAACATCAGTTATTTTGTGGGGCTAGACGCAAGCACAAATGCTACTGCAAGCATTTTGACTGGCGACCGCCATTTGCAGTCAAGCGGGAAGCCAGTAAAACCCGGATTATTTGTTTATTCAAACAGCTATTTCATGGACTGGACGCTTGAACTTCACGGCAAAAGCTCAACAACTTCTATGGGTGTTCTTTCATTTATTGATGGTCATTGCGAAATGGTGCGTGGCATAAACCTGAATTCAATTTTTCAAAGGCAGGGTTTGATTACAAATCGTCTTTGCATTCCATAAATTTATTTCTTCGCCGTCTCTGTAAGAAATTTTCTCGCCCGCAATTCATTTTCTCGGTTTAATCTGCGCCACATGAAGAAGCAAAAAGCTTACGCCGCTGCTGGCGTTGATATTGATCTCGGAAATAAAGTCAAAGCCACGCTGCCACAACTCCTCGCCAGCACGCATCGCCGCGAGGTGCTCGGCAAGGTTGGCGGCTTCGGCGGCCTGTTCGCACTGGACGTGAAAAAATATCGTGAGCCGATTCTCGTCAGCAGCGTGGATGGCGTCGGCACGAAATTGAAAATCGCCTTCACGCTCGACAAGCACGACACCATCGGCGCGGATCTCGTGAACCATTGCGTGAACGACATCGCGGTGCTGGGCGCGGAGCCGCTGTTCTTCCTCGATTATCTCGGCACGGGCAAGCTGGAGCCGCATGTGTTCACGGACATCATCAAGGGCTTCGCGCGTGCGTGCGCGGAAAATAATTGCGCGCTCATCGGCGGCGAGACGGCGCAGATGCCGGGCTTTTACCAGAACGGCGAATACGACGTGAGCGGCACCATCGTCGGCGTGGTGGAAAAATCCAAAATGCTCAACGGCCAGAAAACCATCAAGCGCGGTGACGTGGTCATCGGCATCGAATCCAGCGGCCTGCACACGAACGGCTATTCGCTCGGGCGCAAAATTTTCTTCGAGCAGTTGAAATTAAAACCGTCCAGCCGCATCCCCGGTTCGAAGCTCACGCTCGGCGCGGAGCTGCTCCGCGTTCATGTCAGTTACGGGCCGCTGGTGCAAAAGTTGTTGAAGCGTTTTAACTCATCACTCGCCACTCGCCACTCGTCACTTCCCGTAAAGGCTTTTGCGCACATCACCGGCGGCGGTTTCGTGGACAACATCCCGCGCGTGTTGCCGAAGTCGCTCGACGTGGTCATCAAAAAAGGTTCGTGGGAAATGTTGCCGGTCTTCAAGATCATCGCCGAACAGAGCGGCGTGCCGGACGATGAATTGTATCAGGTCTTCAACATGGGCATCGGCATGGTGAGCATCGTCTCCGCAGAGAAAGCGCAAGACGTTTTGAAATTCATCCAATCGCAAAAGCACAAGGCGTGGATCATCGGCGAAGTGGTGAAGGGCAAGGGCGTGGCGCGGGTGGAATAATTTTTAGCCACCGAGCCACAGAGGGCACCGAGAAAGATTTTGGTTTTCAACTCTGTGTTCTCTGTGCCTCTGTGGCAATTATCTGCTCGCCCTCAAAACGAGCACATGAATTTCACGTCGAAGGAGCCGAACACATCTTTTTGTTTTTGCCCGACAAATTCTTTGCTGCGCGTGACCTGCACATAACTG
>JANYCI010000315.1 GCA_025360325.1 Limisphaerales bacterium
CGCATCCACTCCATCAACGCCACCACGGCGGCGGGCAGCGGGCATCCGACTTCCTGCCTCTCGGCGGCGGATGTCACGGCGGCGCTGTTCTTCGGCCACATGAAATATGACGCCAAGAATCCGCACTACTACAATAACGACCGTTTCATTCTTTCCAAAGGTCACGCCGCGCCGCTGCTCTACGCTGCGTGGGCGGAAAACGGTTTCGTTCCCGTCAGCGAATTGACCAAGCTGCGCCAGTTCGGCAACGACCTCGAAGGTCATCCGACCCCGCGCCTCGCGTTCGCCGATGTGGCGACGGGTTCGCTCGGTCAAGGTCTTGGCGTTGGCGTGGGCATGGCGCTCGCGGCGAAGCAGGACAAGTTGGATTACAACACCTACGTTTTGCTCGGCGACGGCGAAATCGCGGAAGGCTCCGTTTGGGAAGCGGCGAATCTCGCGGGTTTTTACAAATTGAGTAATCTCATCGCCATCGTGGACGCGAACCGTCTCGGCCAAAGCCAAGCGACGATGTTTGGCCACGACATCAACATTTATGTGAAGCGCTTTGAATCATTCGGCTGGCGCGTCGAGACGCTCGATGACGGCCACGACATGGAAGAAATTCTCGAAGTGTTGAGCGGCGTCGGCCTCGATGAACGTCCGCTGGCAATCATCGCTAAAACCTACAAGGGCGCGGGCGTTTCGTTCATTCAAGACAAAGACGGCTGGCACGGCAAACCGTTGAGCAAAGACGAAGCGGCCAAAGCCATCGCCGAGCTTTCTCCGCGTGCCAAGTCTGGTCTGACCGTGGCGATTACAGCGCCTTCGAAGTTGCCCGAACCGAATCTTGCGGCGCCCACGAGCTATCCGGCCACCAGCCACAAGCTCGGTGATTTGATCGCTACGCGCGAAGCCTACGGCGCGGCGCTCGTCCGCATTGGCGGCGCGAATCCCGCGATTGTCGCGATGGATGGCGACACGAAAAACTCCACTTACGCGGAAAAGTTTGCCAAACAATTTCCGAACCGTTTCACCGAATGTTTCATCGCGGAACAAAACCTCGTGGCCGTCGCGATGGGTTTTGCCACGCGCGGACACATTCCGTTCGCCTCGACCTTCGCCACATTTTTCACGCGCGCGGCGGATCAGATTCGCGTCGCGGGCATTTCGCAAACGAACTTGAAACTCGTCGGCTCGCACGTTGGCATCAGCATCGGCGAAGACGGACCGTCGCAGATGGCGCTGGAAGATTTGGCGCTCATGCGCGCGATCGTCGGCAGCACCGTGCTGTATCCGGCGGAAGCCGTTGCCACGGAAAAATTGCTGGAGCAGATGGCAGCGCACAAAGGCGTTTGCTTCCTGCGCACCTCGCGTCCGAAGACGCCGGTGATTTACGGCAACGACGAACAATTCCCCATCGGCGGCGCGAAAGTGTTGCGCGAAGGCAGCAAAGTCACCGTCGTCGGCGCGGGCGTCACTTTGTTTGAAGCGTTGAAAGCGGCGGACACGTTGAAAGCGGAAGGCATCACCATCACGGTCATTGACGCTTACAGCGTCAAGCCGCTCGGCAAAAAAGAAATTCTCGCAGCGGCGAAGAAAACGAATAACACGGTCATCACGGTAGAAGATCATTATTCCGAAGGCGGCCTCGGCGATGCGGTCGCGGGCGAGCTTTCGTGTGAAGGTGTCAAGGTTCACAAGCTCGCAGTCGTCGGCATTCCGCGTTCCGGCCACGCGGCGGAACTGATGGCGGCGTTCGGCATTGACGCGGCAGCGATTGTGAAAAAAGTGAAGTCGCTGTAAGCGCGCCAAAATAAAATTAGGAAAGCAGGAACGCAGGAAATTTTCCCGGTTCCTGCTTTCTTGTTTTTAGAGCGCCACGCGGCGCGCGCGAAATTCCTCATGTTTTCCTTTGCGTTTTTGCTGGCTGACCGATTCATTGTTGGCACGCGATGAATTACTTTTCTCCAAGTAGAGGGTGGCTGTTCTGGTTTGCGGCATTTTATTTGACGCTGCCGCTTGCCGCGCTGGCCCTTAATAATTGCTTTGCTTGCAAACAGGAAATCACCGGCGGCGTTTACGTCGGCACGGATCAAATCACCGGCGAGAAATTCCTGACCTGCTCAAACTGTATGATGTTGCCGCGCTGTTTTCTCTGTGGCGTGCCGCTGAAAACCAACCCGACGGTGCTGCCCGATGGCCGGTCACTGTGCGAGCGCGATGCCAAGTCCGTCATTCTTGACGCCACGGAATCGCGTCGCATTTGCACGCAGATCAAAAATGATTTAGACCGGCAATTTTCCCGTTTCGCCACGTTTCCCGACAACGTAGATGTGGATGTGATTGATCGCATTGATTTGTTCTCAATTTTTCACCAGACCGGCTTTGATTTTGAAAGCCCGAATCTGCTCGGCTGTATCCGTCCGGTGGAGGGCCTTGCCGGCAAACGTTATTGGATGCAGTTGATGACGGGGCAGACGCCCGCTGGTTTGAAGGCGACTTGTGCCCACGAATTTGCCCACGCTTGGGTCGGAGAAAATATTCCCAAGGAACGCCGCGCCCGGGTGTCGCATGATGCGGAGGAGGGTTTTTGTGAACTGATCGCGTATCTGTTGATGGACGCCCAGCACGAGGAAGAACAGAAAAAAATCATCCTGCGTAATCGCTACACGCGCGGCCAAGTTTTTTTATTCATTGAGGCGGAACAGCGTTTTGGTTTCGAGGATGTTCTCGACTGGATGAAGTTTGGTAACACGCGGAATTTGGAACCGGGGCGGCTCGATAAACTTCGCGAGGTGACGCCGCTGGTGGCAAAAACGATTTTGCCGCCGCCGCTGGTGAAAACCAATGCGGTGGTGGTAAAAACTAATTCTCCGCTGCCGCGCGTATTGCCGCTGGCGACGGCGGCCGAGTTCAAGTTGGAGGGAATTTTCTGGGGTGCGCCGCCGCTCGCCGTCATCAACGGACATTCCTTCGCGCCCAATGAAGAAGCCAAAGTAAAATTGGGTCAGACCAAAGTGTTGATCCGCTGCGTCGCCATCACGAAACATTCGGCGCGTATCTGGGAGGTTGAGTCCGGCGTAGAGCATGAACTTCAGCTTCCGTAAAAAATCATCGGCGGTGAACAAAACTATTGGCGTCCCCACAAATCATGGTGCAAATTGCTCCAGCGATGAGTGCAAAATTAAAATCCTTGCAAGGCCAGTTGCTCCTCGACAGCGGGCAACTGGGCGGCTCGTTTTTTCAGCGCACCGTCGTCCTCGTCTGCCAGCATAATCCTGAAGGCGCGTTCGGCCTCGTCCTCAACCGCCCGCTCGGCAAAGCCGTGGGCGAACTCATCATCGCCAACCTGCCGGACGGCTTGCGGGCGGCACCGCTATTTCTCGGCGGCCCGGTGCAACCGGCGGCGTTGAGCTATCTGCACACCGATCAATTTTTACCAGAAGCGGGCGTGTTGCCGAACCTTGCGCTCGGCCACTCGCTCGACGAACTCATGGAGATCGGCGAAAAATTTTCCCCGGCGGTGAAGGTGCGGATGTTTGCCGGTTACGCGGGCTGGAGTCCGGGTCAGTTGGAAGGCGAAATGAAACGTAAATCGTGGCTGACGTTTCCTGCCTCGATGGATCTGGTGTTCAACACGCCGCCGGATCAGCTCTGGCAAAAAGTGTTGCATCACAAAGGGGGTTGGAAAAATAAACTGCTCTCCCAGATGCCGGAAGATTTGTCGTGGAATTGAAAATGTCCTAGCGGCGCGAACCGCGCATTTTTCCTCCCGCGCCCCCATTTCCCTTGAATGATTTTGTGCCGCCGGGCAAGTTGCGCGGCGTGAAATTTGCCGCCGTCCTGCTCCCGCTGCTGTGCGCATTGTGCGTTCAGCCGGCGGGCGCGGTTGTCGTGAACGGCCACGATTACCGCCCACTCACCGGCTGGGCGATGGAAAATAAATTTCGCGAGGTGAACGACGGACGCAGCGACCGCTTCACGCTGACCAACGGCGCGGCGCAGCGGCTGGTGTTTGAAAAAAATTCAGTCACGGCGGAAATTAATGGCGTGAAAGTCGCACTGTCGTTTCCGGTGGCACTGGATAAATCCGGTGTTTTTTTTATCGCGCGCTTTGATCTGATTAAAACCGTGGAGCCGCTGATTTTTTCACCGCCCGTCTCGCCGAAAAAAATCACCACCATCTGCCTCGATCCCGGCCACGGCGGAAAAGACCCCGGCAAACAAGTCGGTGGGCATGATGAGAAAACCTATACTTTGTTGCTGGCCGAAGAATTGCGGCGACAATTAGTCGCGGCCGGTTTCAAGGTCGTGCAGACGCGCCGGAAGGATAATTATTTGGAGTTGTCTGAACGCGCTAGTTTTGCCAACCGGAATAAAGCTGACTTGTTTGTGTGTTTACATTTTAACGCGACCGAGGTGGCCAAGAATGAGGTGGCGGGTCTGCAGACGTATTGCATCACTCCGGTCGGGGCAAGTTCGACGGAGGCGGCCGGGCGCGGCGCGGGACATTCAATGTGTGCGGGGAATCGGGTTGAAGCGAAAAGTCTCTTGGCGGCATATCAAGTGCACCGTGCGCTGGTAAAAAATTTGGGTGCGAATGACCGCAGTGTCCGCCGGGCAAGGTTTGAAGTGCTCTGTGAGACGACCATGCCAGCGGTCTATATCGAGGGTGGCTACATGACTAATCCCGTGGAGGCCAAAAAAATTTACGACGCGCTTTATCGCAAACAAATGGCGGCCGCCATCGTGAGGGGGATTTTGAATTATCAGAAATCTACCGCGCCGTCCGCACTGCCGAAAAAGCAAAAGCCATGAAACGGATGGCGCGGCGAATGACTAAAATATTTCCAATGACCCAATGCTCAAATAAAACTACCGGCCAGATATCTTGCATTTTGGACTTCGACATTCTTTAGTGATTAGACATTTTTCAATATGAGCATTGCTACCAAAACGGGCGACAACGGAACCACGGGCTTGATGTATGGCCACCGCGTGCCTAAAAACTTTCCACGTGTCGAGGCGTGCGGAACGCTGGATGAATTGAATTCTGCCCTCGGCCTCGCGCGCGCGACGGCGACGGAAAAATTTATTGCTGAAAATATTTTTTGGATTCAAAAAAGTCTCGTGGATGTGATGGGCGAGGTCGGCGTGCTGACGGAAGATTTGCCGCGCTACGCCAAGGCTGGGTTCAAACTCACCGCGCCGGAACTGACGGCGAAGCTCGATGCGCTCGTGAATGAAATCGAGGCGCAAAATATTTCCTTCAAAGGCTGGGCCACGCCGGGCGCATCGCACAATTCCGCCGCGCTTGATCTGGCGCGTTCGATCTGCCGCCGGGCGGAGCGCCGCGTGTTTGATCTGCAAGCGGCGGGCGAACTGCCAAACGCGGAGGTTTTGATCTTCCTCAACCGCCTGTCCGATTTGCTGTGGCTCTTCGCCCGGTGGTCGGAACGCGCAGTGATTTGAAACCGTGGCGGCGGTGTAAAGTGTAAAGTGTAAAGGAAAGGTGCGTTAATTTCAAAGCCGGATGCACAAATCAAAGTGGCGCGTATTTTGACGCGCCGCTGCGGCTGCCGTAGCTTGCCCTGTCACCAGTTTTTGCGATTCACCCATTGGTGTATTTTTGAAAAAATTATCTTGTTCCCGTTTCCAATCACAACCTGATCCAACACGAATTATGTCACCCCTCAACTTGTTCCGAAACATCCTGCTCGCGGCGGCGCTGCTGGCGGCCACTGGAGTTGTTCAAGCGCAAACAGCCACTTGGACCGGGGCGTCCGGCGGCTCGTGGAACACTCCCGGCAACTGGGATGTCTTGGTGGTTCCCGGCCTGGGGACCAACGCCGTGATCGGTTCTGCCGTCACGGTTAATTACAGTTCGGCCATGTCGGCGGCGACCTTTTCCAATCTGGTGTTGAGCGGTGCTGCCGTCTTGAACGTCGGTGCCAGCGGGTTCAATATGGAGTCGGGCAACACGGCCAAAAATGTGACCATCGGCGTGACGGGCAGCAGCGGCACCTTGAACATTAATTCCGGCGGCGCGATGACGCTGACCAATTCCGGGCAACTTTACATCAGCACGAACGGATTGCTGGTGGTGAATGCGGGCGGCAGCCTGATCATCACCAACACACTAAATTCTTCCGACGCCATGCTCGTGGGCGACAACCGGCGCTACGCTGCGGCCACTTCGCGCGCACGCTTTCAGGTATTGGGCGGCACGGCCACGATTGACAAACGTGTCACCATCGCGGGTTCCACTTCCGGCACGACCGTGGGACTCGGCAGCGAAATTTTCGTGGACAGCGGCAGCCTGAATCTTTTGGGCGGAGCGCAAATCAACAATACGACGGATGACGGTGCGTGCCGTTTTCTCATCAACGGCGGCACGGTGAATCTGGGCAACTTTATCATGGCCCGCAGCAGCACGACGCCCGGAACCGGTTTTGTGATCAGCAACGGCGTGGTCAATGCCACCGCGCTCCAAGTCGGAACCAGTGCTTCGCGCGCTTATGCGGGGATTTATGGCGGCGTCTTGACCAACACGGGTGTTTTTCATGTGAGCGATACGACCACGGCGGCGTCATCGGGTGATCGCAAGGCGCATTTCCAGATGCTCGGTGGCACGGTGGTTTCCACCATTGCTGAAGGCATTGTTGTGGGCTACCAGCAGAACGCTTCCGCCGCCGCCTCATCAGTGTTCGGCGGTTTCTTGGAATTGAGCGGCGGCACACTGTTCGCCAATGGTATCACGCTGGTGAAAGACAATACCATCGCCAACGCGTATGGCACGTTGACCATGTCTGGCACGGCGACGGCTTACCTTGGTCCGATTGGTTTGGTGGGCAATCCCGGCGCGGGTGGTAGCGGTTATTTCGTTACCCTGACCGGCGGCACCATTGGAGCCACGACGGATTATACCAACAATGCCAACATGACTTTGAGCGGCGGCATCACCGTGCAAGCTGCTGATGTTGCCGGTGCGCCTCATTACGTCTATGCGAACGGTGTCTGGAGCGGTTCCGGCAGCGTGACCAAAACGGGCAATGGCACGTTGATGTTGGATGCGGCGGAGACTTATTCCGGCGCAACGGTGATTAACGCTGGAACGCTGGCGCTGGGTGTGAATGGTTCATTGGCCGGCAGCCCGGTGATCGTCGGCAATGGCGCTACTTTTGACGAGTCGGCGGTCACGGGCGGTTATATTCTCGCGGCGGGAAAAACGCTCGGCGGTTCCGGCGTCGTGACGGGCGCGGTGGTGGTGGCGGCGGGCGGCATCATCAATCCCGGCAGCAATGCACTGACCAGCGGCGTGTTGAGTTTTTCCAATTCAGTGACGGAGACCGGACTGGCAACGAACCACTTTGAATTGTCGGCCACGCCCGGTCCGAACAATGACGCCATCACGATTGCCGGCAATTTTTCCGTCAGCGGCCTGAACACCATCGAGATCAGCGGCGGCGCGGTAGGCCAGACCTACCCGTTGATCCGTTACGGCAGTCTCACCGGCGACCTGAGCAACTTCGCGTTGAGCGCCATCGGCGTTTTGTCCAACAGCGTCGCGGCCAAAACCATTTTCTTCACGTCGTTGAACACCACGCGCGCGGCGACCAACATCGTGTGGGTTGGCAACGCAAATGTCTTGAGCAACAACTGGGATTTGACCATCTCGACGAATTGGTTGAAGGGCGCGGTGCTGGATTATTTTGTTCCCCGCGACAATGCGCGCTTTGATGGACGGGGCGCAACGAATTCGCTGGTCAACCTGATCGGCAATCTTACCGCTGGCTCCGTCACCGTGGATACCGGCGTGTCGAATTATGTCTTCACCGGCACCGGCTCCATCAGCGAGCAGCTCGGTTTTCCGGCGAGCCTGACCAAGACCAATGCCGGCACGTTGACCATTTTGACGACGAACAATTACACCGGCATCACGACCGTGAACGGCGGCGTGCTCGAGGTGGCGCAACTGGACAACGGCGGCGCAGGCAGCGGCATCGGCGCGGCCTCCAGCGATCCGGCGAATCTGCTGATCGGTAACGCGACCTTGCGCTACACGGGTGCCAACGGAAGTTCGGATCGCGGCGCGACGTTCAACGGCACGAACGGCATTTTGGATATCACCAACAGCGCGACCACGCTGACGTTGTCCGGCACGCTGACCGGCGGCGGCACGCTGACGAAAATTGGCGCGGGCACGGTGATTGTTTCCGGCGTGAACAGCCACGGTGCCAGCACGGCAGCCGCGGGGACGCTCCAGGTGAACTCCACAAACCTGGCCATCGGCTCTGGGCCGGTTAATTTCACCGGCGGCACGTTGCGCATGAATGTCAGCGGGCAGCCCACGTTTGCGAACGCGCTGAATGTCCTCGCCACCAGCACGCTGATCTCCGCAGGCGGCAACAACAACATCATTCAAGGGCCGTGGTCCGGCGCGGGCCTGCTGAATTTGGACATCGCGAGCGGCACGTTCACCATCAATGGGAATATGACCACGAATTTCACCGGCACGATTTTGATGAGCGCCAGCAGCGCGGGTTTCTTCCGCTTGAACGGCGGGGGCAACGGCAACGGCGCACAGCAAACCACCGGCAGCACCCAGGCCACGTTTGATCTGGGCAACAGCACGGTGACGCTGCTGAACCGCAACGGCGGTGCGGCGGCGTTTGGCGTGTATAACTTGGGCGCGCTTTCGGGCGGTTCCGGCACCACCATTCGCGGCGCGTCCAACGGCGGTGGCGCGATCAATGCCTGCGCTTATTCCATCGGTGCGAAAAACTTGAACACCACCTTTGCCGGCACCATCGCCAACGGCACCGGCGGCGCAGGCGCGACAACGGGCGTCAACAAAGTCGGCACCGGCGTCCTCACCCTCACCGGCAACAATTCCTACACCGGCAATACCGTGGTCAGCAACGGCGTCCTCGCGCTGGGCGACGGCGTCACGGATGGTTCCATCGGCAGCAGCGCGAACATCACTATTAATGCCGGCACAGTGCTGGATGTTTCGGGCCGCACCGACAAAAAATTGTCGCTCAACTCCGGTCAGACGCTCGGCGGCAACGGCTCCGTGTTTGGCGACGTGGACAGCGCGGCGGGCAGCACGGTTTCGCCCGGCGCATCCATTGGCACGCTCACCGTCACGAACATCGCCACGCTCGGTGGCGATCTGTATGTCGAATTGAACCGCACCAATGGCGCGCAGACGAACGACATCTTGAAAGCCGCCAGCATCGTGCTCGGCGGTTCGCTTACGGTCACGAACGTCGGCCCGAACTTGGTGGCGGGCGACCGCTTCGTCTTGTTCAACGGCCCGGTGAGCGGCGCGTTCGCCACGGTGAACCTGCCGGAAAATCTCGGCAGCGTGACTTACACCTGGACGAACAAGACGGCCATTGACGGTTCCATCCGGGTGCTCACCGTCGTCACCGTCAACACCAACCCGACCAACATCGTTACCAGCGTTAGCGGCAGCACGCTCACGCTTTCGTGGCCGGCGGACCACACCGGCTGGCGCTTGCAATCGCAGACCAACGACATTAACACCGGCCTGACCGGCGCTTGGACGGACGTTCCGGGCACGGCCGCGAGCAACACCTACAACGCGGCGATTGACCCGGCGAACGGCACGGTCTTCTACCGCCTTGTGTATCCCTGATTCGTGCCAATAATAAAACAAACGGGGCGGATTTTTTCCGCCCCGTTTTTTTCCGTCCAAATGTCCGGGTCGCAGTTTGATTCGGAGCGCGGACGGTTCGCGCTCCGCCGCTGTCAACTGTCCCACCACCCGTTTTGACATCCAAAATTTTTGACTCTGTGCGGCGCGTGTCTATTCTTCCCGCCATGCGCAACGTTTCTGTTTCCCTCGGCTCTCGCAGTTATCATATCAAAGTGGCCGCCGGTCTGCTGGCGCGGCTCGGCGCGGAGTGCGCGCAGCTCAAACTCGGTCAGCGTTGCGCCGTCATCACGGATTCCAACGTCGGCAAAATTTTTGCGGCGGCGGTGCTGAAGTCACTTTCCGCTTCCGGTTTTGAACCTGTGCTCATCACCGTTCCCGCCGGTGAAAAATCCAAGTGCCTCACCATCGTGGAAAAATGTTTCGACGAACTCGCAGCGCATCGGCTCGAAAGAAAATCCTTCATCGTCGCGCTCGGCGGCGGCGTGGTGGGCGACCTCGCGGGCTTCGTGGCCGCAAGCTACTTGCGCGGCATCCCGTTCGTGCAAGTGCCGACGACGTTGCTCGCGCAGGTGGACAGCTCCGTCGGCGGCAAGACCGGCGTGAATTTGCGTGCGGGAAAAAATCTCGTCGGCGCATTTTACCAGCCGCAACTGGTGTTGTGCGACCTGGACACATTGAAGACGCTGCCGCAACGCGAATACATTTCCGGCCTCGCCGAGGTCATCAAATACGGAATTATTTACGACGCCGTTCTGTTCGCGCAACTCGAACGCAACCTGCCGAAACTGTTGGTGCGCGACGAAAAAACGCTGTCGCAAATCATCGCGCGGTGCTGTGAAATCAAGGCCGAAGTCGTCGGGCAGGACGAGACAGAAAGCGGGCTGCGCGCGATTCTGAATTTCGGCCACACGCTTGGCCACGCGATTGAAAACAGTTCCGGCTACGGAAAATTTTTGCACGGCGAGGCGATCTCCATCGGCCAAGTTGCGGCGGCGAAATTGTCTCAAAAAATTCTCGGCCTGCCGTCCGGCGACGTGGAGCGGATTGAAAAATTATTCATTTGCACCGGTTTGCCAGTAAAAATAAAATTGAATCCTACCGCGCGGAAAAAACTTTTTGCCGCGATGTTACTCGATAAAAAAGTGAGCGGCGGCGAGGTGAAATTCGTGCTCGCAAAAAAAATCGGCAAAGTTGTCTGGGGTCAAAAAGTGCCGCTGCCGCTGATCGAAATAACGCTCGGCTGATTCGCCCTGAAATCCGGCGCGTTGGTAGGGCGTCGCTGCCGCGACGCTGGTTTCACGCTGCCCCAATAAAAAAGCGCGCAGATTCAAATGAACCTGCGCGCTGCAAATTTGCGGACAACTTCACCCGCCCACTTCCGCCTTCGCTTCGGCGGCGAGCGCGGTGCTCAAATAACGTTCACCCGTCGAGCACGCGATGGTCACGATGAGCTTGCCTTTATTTTCGGGACGCTTCGCCACTTCAATCGCCGCCACGACATTCGCGCCGGTGGAAATGCCGACGAGCAATCCTTCTTCCTTCGCGAGCCGCCGCGCCATCGCGAACGCGTCGTCGTTGCTCACTTGCACGCACTCGACGATCTGCGGATTGCCCGCGCTGTCTTTCAAATGCAAATTGCCGGGAACGAATCCTGCGCCCGTGCCTTGAATCTTATGCGGCCCCGGCTTCACCGGCTGGCCCGCGAGCGTCTGCGAAATAACCGGTGAATCTTTTGGCTCCACCGCGATGGCTTGGAACGAAGGCTTCTTCGGCTTGATGCCTTCCACGCAGCCCGTAATCGTTCCACCCGTGCCGACGGCGGCGACGAGAATGTCAATCTTGCCATCCGTGTCTTCCCACAATTCCACGGCGGTGGTTTTCGAGTGAATCGCCGGGTTCGCGGGGTTGTTAAACTGCTGCGGAATCCATGAATTCGGCGTTTCCTTCGCGAGCGCTTCGGCCTTGGCAATCGCGCCTTTCATGCCTTCCGCGCCGGGCGTCAAAACGAGTTTCGCGCCGAGCATCGCCAGCAACGTGCGGCGTTCGAGCGACATCGTTTCCGGCATCGCGCTCGCGTTCGTTGCGGCGGCGAAGGGCTACAAAATTATTTTGACGATGCCGGAAACGATGTCGCTCGAACGCCGCACGTTGCTGGCGATGCTCGGCGCGAAACTCGTTTTGACGCCCGGCGCG
>JANYCI010000332.1 GCA_025360325.1 Limisphaerales bacterium
GCAAACACAATCTTCGTCGTCGCTTCCTTCTCGTCCCAGCCACGCGTCGGTTCGGCGGTCACGGACGAAATGTCCTTGATAGAAAGCTGGCGCCCCAAAGTCTTGGGCGATTTCACATCCACTTGCGACGGGTCGCACGTCTGCTGCGAAATTTTCTGGTGCGGCGACGGTTTGTAACGGACGTAAAGCAGCTTCGGCGTCTCCGGCGCGAAATACAGAATGCGCGATTTTTCCGGGATGCACGAATACGCCTTGTTCATGATCGTGCCGCCGAACGTGAACCGTTTCAGATAACTCGCCTCGCGATCCGTGTAGGCGCAGGTGAAAACTTTCTCGCGGTCCGGCAGACCGCAGAAAAATAATTCCTGCCCGACAAATAATTTCTCCGGCAGTTCGGCGACTTTGTAAGTGCCGTCCTTGAACACGAGCAACACTTTGTCGAACTTCGTGCATTCAAGTTTGAATTCTTCGCCCGAAACTTTGTAGCCCACATAGCCACTCTCGCGATCATACGCGACCTTGAACGACTTGAACGCGACGGCCTTCACATCCACTTCCTCGTGGCGCGCCGATTTCGTGGTGAGGCGCGGATACACCTTGCCGTATTTTTCCAGCAACGCCTCGAGATGCCCGATGACATATTTCGTGAGGCCACTCAAATTCTTGCGCGTCTCCGCCAATTCCGCCTTCGTCTTCTCCATCTCCTCGCGATGCTTATTGATGTCGAACAGCGAAATGCGGCGGATGCGAACTTGTAATAATTTTTCCACGTCCGCATCAATCATCTCGCGCACAAGCTGTTTGGCGAACGGCTTAAAACCATCGTAAACACTGGCGATAACGGCATCATTCGTTTTGCACTGTTCGATTTTTTTGTAGATGCGCTCTTCAATGAAAATGCGTTCGAGCGTGCGGTAATGCAGTTCATCGAGCAAATTTTTCTCGCTCAACTCCAGTTCGCGCTTGAGGATGCGGACGAGTTGATCCGTGTTCTCGCGCAGCACGTCGCTCACGGTCAACTCGACCGGACGATTATTTTTGATGACGACGATGCGGCTCGTGATCGAAACTTCGCAATCCGTGAACGCATACAGCGCATCAATCAATTTCTCCGCGTCCACGCCCGCGTGACAACGGATTTCAATCTCCACATTCTCAGACGTGAAATCGTTGATGGATTTTACTTTGAGCTTACCCTTTTGCACCGCGTCTTCAATCGAAGCGATGAGCGATTCCGTCGTCGTCGTGGGCGGAATTTCTTTGATGACGACGGTGGATTCGTCCTTCGTTTTAATTTTCGCGCGCACCTTCACCGAGCCTTTGCCGTCTTGATAATCGCGTGCGTCCATGAGGCCGCCGGTGTTAAAATCCGGCAGACATTTGAACGGCTGCTTTTGGAGAATCGCAATCTGTGCTTCGAGCAATTCAGGAAAATTGTGCGACAAAATCCGCGCGCTCAAACCGACCGCGATGCCTTCCGTGCCGAGCATGAGCGTGAGCGGCAGTTTGCATGGCAATGTCACTGGCTCCCTGTTGCGCCCGTCGTAGCTCGGAATAAAATCTGTGATCGAATCATTAAAAACTTCCGTGCGCGCGAGTTCCGTCAAACGACATTCGATATACCGCGAAGCGGCAGCCGGATCGCCCGTAAAAATGTTCCCGTAATTTCCCTGCCCTTCGATGAGATAACGCTTATTCGCCAATACTACCAAGGCATCGCCGATGGACGCATCGCCGTGCGGATGATACTGCATCGTGTGACCGACGACATTGGCGACCTTGATAAAACGTCCGTCGTCTTTCTCATGCAACGCCCAGAGAATGCGCCGCTGCACGGGCTTCAAACCGTCGGCGAGATTGGGAATCGCGCGGTCGCGGATGACGTAGCTCGCGTAATCCAAAAACCCGCGATCCACGCGTGTGTGCAAACCGACGCCGAGATTTTTCGGATCAAACGGTTTGTGCGCGACGGCCTCGACGACCTCGGCGACGACGTGTTGTTCGCCATTGCCTTTGGCGTCAGCCGCAATGGGTAGCGCGCCCGCAGCAGGCAATTCAGTTTGGCCGGGATCTTTTTTCTTTTGAGCGGACATGATTTTTAGCGGCGCGTATTAAGCCAGAAGTTTCCCGCAGCGGCAAGATTGACGCGCGGTGAAATTAAAGTTCGTTCACCGCACGGAAACTCTGGAAACCAAAACCGCCGCTGGCGAAATACCAGCGGCGGCGCGAAGCGTTGATACAAGAAAATTTATTTTTTCTTGAAGCCGTCGAGCTTCTCAATGAACGCCGCCGCAC
>JANYCI010000357.1 GCA_025360325.1 Limisphaerales bacterium
CGAGCCGAACGCCGCTAGACCAAGCGGCTCGCGCTCGCCCCACCAGCTTAAGCCACAACCACGCTACCGCTTTATCGGCGGTTTGATGAAAAACGTTAGCGCCGCGCCGACGAGCAGCAACACGCCCGCCGTCTCGAAGGACGAAGTAAAATTCCCGCTGCTCGCTTTGAGTCGTTGCTGGACAATGGCCAGCACGAATCCACCCACGCCCCACGCGGTGAACAGCACGCCGTAATTCATCCCGAAATTTTTCAAGCCCCAGAAATCTTTGGTGAATGACGGAAATAACGACAGATTCGCGCCGTAATTAAAGCCGATAAATGTCGCGACGAACACGATCACAAATGGCTCCCCGCCGATGGAGGCCGTGACGGGAATGGCAATGAACATCAGCGCGGCTTGCAGCAACAGCACGAGCATCAGCGTCCAGCGGCGACCAATTTTATCTGACAACAAACCCGCGACGATGCGTCCGCCCGCATTGCCGATAGCCATCACCGCGACGGCAATGAACGCCGATTCGCCCATCGTTTTTTTGGCCATGCCGCTCACGCTGCTGATGACCATCAAGCCCGCGCCGGAACCAATGAAATACAAAACCCACAACAGCCAGAACACCGGCTGCCGCAACATTTCGCTCGGAGAAAAATTTATCGCTACCGTTGCATTTGGGTTCGCCGTTTTCGGTGCCGCGACAAATCCAGCAGGTGGGTTTTTCAAAAATTGCGCGAGGCCGCAGACGATGACCGTGAAGGCGACGCCGAAAATCAGCATGGATTTTTGCACACCATAATTTGTCAGCAAATACTTCGATGCCGGTGCGAGATAAATCGGCGCGAGACCGAAGCCCGCCACGACCAATCCCGCGATCAGCCCCGTTTTTGCAGGCGGAAACCATTTCAACGCGGGCGGCGTGGTGGAGGAATAACCAAAGCCGATGCCGATTCCCACCAGCACGCCAAAGCCGAGCAACCACATCGAATAACTGTTCGTCGTGGAAATCAAAACCATGCCCGCGCCGACCAACAAACCGCCGAGCGACGCCGTGACGCGCGGCCCAAATTTATCCTGGCAACGTCCGGCAAAAATCATCGTGAACGCAAAGACGAGGCAACAGAGCGCGTAAGGATCGTTGAGCTGGCTCCCCTGCCAGCCGAAATCCTTTTCGATGGCGGCCTTGATCATGCTCCAGGTGTAGAGAATGCCGAGCGCAAGATTGATGCCGAGGCCGGCGAAGGCGACGAGCCAGCCGTGATTTTTAGCGGAATTTTCCGTGGACATATTTTTTGGGGAACGCGCGGACGCTAACAAAACAAGGTTGCGGACGCAAACAATTCGCCCGGTAAGTAGTTGAAATATTTATTGGGGCGTCGGCCCGACGGTGCGGCAACGACGCCCTACCAAATGAAAAACCACTATCCGCTGGCGATCAATTTTTGCAGCCAAGTTTACTGGTAGCCTCGGCGTCAAAGGTGAAATAATCGCAGGTGATTTCTTCGCCCGCCGCAATGTCGCGCAAAGCCACGGTCACGACGGGCGCTTGGGCATTTGCCGCCGCCCCGGTGTTGGGCACGGCGGAATGATTCATGAAACACGCGTGGTCGCCGCTCAAAATCCAGCTTCCATTTAGCCGGTCAAAAAAAGCAAACCAGCGGAGATGCGTTTGCGCGGACGGCGGCTGGGCGGCGAATTGCGCCGAAGAAAATTCACGGTCGAAGTCCGGTTGAAATTTCCATACGGGTGTGCCGCGCGGAATTTTTTTCACGGCAAATAGTCCGAGGCCGTGGATGGCGCTGGGCGCGACGCGAGTTTCGATGAGCAGCATGACCGTGGAATTATTCCGCATTTCCGGCGCGAGTAAATTTCTTTACAGCATTTTCCGCAAACCGCAAATTGTAGCGGTGTTGACCGCAAGTGATTCCCGAACGCCACCGCCGCCTTCTGCCGCGCACGTCCCGGGGCCAAACCAGTTCTCCGAAAAAGTGCAGGCCGCCCTCCAGCGGTCGCAGGCTTATCTTTTGTCCGAGCAGAAACCCGAAGGTTACTGGGTGGGCGAGTTGATGGTGGATTCCACGCTCGCCTCGGACATGATCGTCTATCACCACTGGGACGGCAGCGTGGATGCGGAATGGCAGCGCAAGGCGGTGAACCACATTTTCTCGATGCAGTTGCCGGACGGCGGCTGGAATATTTATCACGGCGGCCCGTCGGAAGTGAACGCCACCATCAAGGCTTATCTCGCGCTCAAGCTCGCGGGCGTGCCCGTGCGCGATCCGCGAATGCTGAAGGCTCGCGAAGTCGCATTACACTTCGGCGGTGTGCCACGCATGAATACGTTTTCCAAACTGTATCTCGCGCTCATCGGTTTGTTCCCGTGGGAATATGTGCCGACGATCCCATGCGAGGTGCTGTTCATCGGCAAATGGTTTCATGTGAACTTCTGGGACATGAGCAACTGGTCGCGCGCGATGCTCGTGCCGCTGGCGATCATCAATCATTTCAAACCCACGCGTCCGGTGACGGTGACGCTGGACGAACTCTATCCCGAAGGTTATCACGAGCGCGACCTCGCGCTGCCGCCGGACCCAGACAAAATTTCCTTTCGCAATTTTTTCCTCTGGCTCGACCGCCTGCACAAGCTCGCAGAATGGTTTTCGGAACACGGCATTCACCCGTTTCGCAAAGCCGCGCTGAATAAATGCGAGAAGTGGATGCTCGAACGCTTCAAGGGCAGCGATGGTCTCGCGGCGATTTTTCCCGCGATGCTCAATTCCGTCATCGCGTTGAAAGCGCTCGGCTACCAAAACGATCATCCGGTGCTGAAGCGGGAGTTGCAGGAATTGAAACGGCTGCAACACGAGACCGCCGATGATGTCCGCATCGAGCCGTGTTTCTCGCCGGTGTGGGACACGGCCATCGTCGCGATCTGCCTGCGCGAATCCGGCGTTCCCGCCGACCATCCGGCGATGAAAAAATGCGCCGACTGGTTGATCGAAAAAGAAATTCGTTTCGCCGGCGACTGGGTTCACAAAAATCCTGCCAAGGTCGAGCCGAGCGGCTGGGTCTTCGAGTATCAAAACACTTGGAACCCGGATGTGGACGACACCGCGATGGTGCTGCTCGCGTTGCGACTGATTCCCACCGACAATACGCAACGCCGCGACGAAGTGTTTCAGCGCGGCATGAAATGGATGATGACCTTTCAGTGTAAAGACGGCGGCTGGGCAGCGTTCGATAAGGACTGCACGAAAAATATTTTGGAAAAAGTTCCGTTCGCGGATCACAACGCGATGCTCGATCCCGAATGTGCCGACATCACCGCGCGCATTCTCGAACTACTCGGCTACGAAAACTGGAGCCGCGATCACCGCCAGATCCGCGACGCGATTGATTACGTCAAGGAACAGCAGGAGGACGACGGCTCGTGGTATGGCCGTTGGGGCGTGAATTACATTTACGGAACGTGGCAGGTGTTGCGTGGGATGCGCGCATTGAAATGGAACATGAGCGAAGCCTGGCTCCAGCGCGGCAAGGCCTGGCTCGAAAGCGTCCAGCGCGAGGACGGCGGCTGGGGCGAACGCTGCAATACTTACGATGACCCCGTGTTCAAAGGCCAAGGTCCGAGCACCGCCTCGCAAACCGCGTGGGCCGTGATGGGTTTGTGCGCGTTCGATGACCCGGAAAATTCCGCGCTCAAACATGGCATCGAGTATCTCTGCCACACGCAAAACCTCGACGGCTCGTGGACGGAACACGAGACGACCGGCACCGGTTTTCCGAAAGTGTTTTATCTGAAATACGACATGTATCGCAACGCCTGGCCACTGCTCGCGCTCGGCACTTACCAGCAGATTTGTGAACGGGCCGCTGCGAAGAAGGACGGAGCGGCGAAATAACGGCCGGTTCAGATGCCCGCGCCGCCGGCATTC
>JANYCI010000015.1 GCA_025360325.1 Limisphaerales bacterium
GCCATCGCCGTCTCGTTGTAATCAATCGTCCCGACGGTGCGGATGTTTTTTCGCAGCGGCCCCAGCTCCACTTCCGCCGTCCGCAAATTCATGTTCTGCTGCGTCGCGGCGTCCACCGCCATCGAGGTAGAATCTGCGGTGCTGGTTTCCCCGCCACCGTTGCGGATGGGTGTCAATTTCATCCCGCAAATCGGACAATTGCCCGGATGATCCTGGATGACCTGCGGGTGCATACCGCAGGTGTAAAGTGTTTTTGCTGGAGCAGGCGTGGCCGCAGTCGCCATGGGTGAATTGTTTTTTCCAAACCAGAATCCACCCGCAATCGCCAATAACACCAATGGTAAAATTAATTTGGTTTTCATGGCTCAAGGTTTTTTGGTCGGCACCGGCGCGGCGCAACAGCTCGCGCCGCACGGCGCCGCCGAGCCGCTATCGGTTTCCGCGAAAGCCGGGGCCAGCTTCATGCCGCAGAGCGGACAATCACCCGGCGCGGCAACTTTTACCGACGGGTGCATGGGGCAGGTGTAATAGATTGGTTTCTTAATTCCAGCGGCGGATGTGGTGGATGCCGCGTGCCGGCAAGCCTCTCCACCAATGACAACGAGCGCAAGCACCACGAGCAAAGCAAATTTTGATTTCATAAAATTCTTCCCGATAATTTTTTGGTTTCAGACCGAACCGCGCGGAAATGCGGTGAACGAACGAAGTTTTTTGTGAGCTGTGACGTGGCGAGTTGAGACTGGACGCCTTGCATAAAAAACGCGAGGCACACCACGGGCGTCAGCCAGGAAGAATCAGATCAAGCGGGCACAGTTGCGCGCGAAAATCGGCGCAGTGTGTGAGGAACAAAGGAAGTTATTTGTGGGGCAAATCGGAGCAGTCCCGGCGGCGGCCAAAACCCAAACCACCGTCGCCGGAACCAAAGAGATCATTTGATTTTCCGAACCGGCACGCACCGGAGCCGCCGGAGCCGGAGAAGTCGGCGCAGATTTTTCCGCGCAACACACCATCTTACCGCCGCAGCCGCAATCTGCCTTGACGGTCACGGCGCACGGCGTTGCTGCCGGGAGCATTTGTCCCAGTAGCAGCGACATTCCGCAGAGCATGGCCAGCGAGGCTTTCACAGTATTAGTTTCGTCTAGTTTGGCAAATCGCCAGAGAACTTTTTTGGCCAAGACGCATCATTTTTTGTCCGTGACCTTGTCCGCCGCCTTTTCTACTTTCCCGGTTTTCTCGGCTTTTTCAACTTTGTCGGCCTTGCGGATTTTCTTCATGAATTTTTCCGGCGTCTTGTCGAAATCTTTTTTGCAGCCGCTGCAGCACAGCTTCACTTCTTGATCTTTGTAGGTGAAGACCACCGGTTTGCCCATGTCGCCGCCGAGTTTTTCACCGGAGACCGGACACGTTTTCAAGAGGTCAGGCTTGGGTGCCGGCTTGGTGGTTTTGGCGTCATCAGCGCGCACAGCGAGCGTGGCGGCGAGCAGGAGCATCGGAAGGAGTAGGAGTTTTTTCATATATTTTGTTAAATGTTTTTATCGCAACCATTGGCTTACCCCGTCGGGGTTGAAAACACGCAAAGTTTTTAGATTTATTTTGCGTGCGTTCAATTTACGCATTTTCGTTGAAGATGCAAGCCAGCCAGAGCATTCCAGAGTTTCGCCAGTTTAGATGACATTGAAATTTTTTTGAGGGTTTTTCCATCTGGCGGGGTAATACCTACATCAGCACCGCAATCACGCGGTGCCTAACCAAAAAAGAAAATACTATGAAAACTAAAATCCTCCTCCTCGGTGCCGTCGTAACCGCGTTTGCCGTCAGCACGTTTGCCGCCGGACCACTGTTCAGTCCCCGCGCCGCCAGCAATCAAACCAAGATCATAAATAGTTCGGTGGCAACCCTGGCCGTCACGGCGACCTACGCGGACACCGGCTCTGCGCTCCTCACGCCACGCGCGGCGAGCAACCAAGCCAAGCTGGTGAAAGGCGCGAAAGCCGACACCTCCACCGTCCAAGACTGTCGCAAGGAAATGACCGGCTCGCCGAAGTCTATCGCGGAATGTGCCTCGCATCCCAGTGCGCCGATGCCCTGCTGCAATATGACCGCTGCGAAGTAAAGCCACCCGCCGGATTGTGCGGTCCGGCTTAAAGCAGTAAACTTCTGGCGGCGGAAAAATCTCCGCCGCCCTTTCCACCGATGAAAACCAATCCCGATCCCGATGACGCGAAATTGAGTTCGCTGTTGCGTGAGTCGCGTGGGTCGCCAGCATTGCCACCGCGCTTC
Source organism: Limisphaerales bacterium (assembly GCA_025360325.1). GTDB lineage: Bacteria > Verrucomicrobiota > Verrucomicrobiia > Limisphaerales > UBA11358 > UBA11358. Next base: position 2,281 of record JANYCI010000015.1, read on the forward strand.
GAGCAAAATGTCTGGCGTCGCATCGAGGACGCCGCCGCCCCGGCCAAAGCAGATTCGTGGCTCGATGCACTGGTGTCGTTGATTCTGCGTCCGCGCTTCGCCTTCACTACCGCTGCGGTGTTGCTGGTGGCGGGTGGATTGCTCGGCACGCATGAAGCTTCGCTCGCGGTGCGACACGAGGCACAGGCACGGTATGTCGCCTACGTCGCGCCGAATCCACTCCGCTAATATGAACCGTTCGCTCATCATCCTACTTGGCTCGCTGGCCTTGGGCGCGGCACTGTTTGCCGGCTCGTATTACACCAGCCAGCGCGCGTGCCTGATGTGTGGTTCCAACCCAACCGACAAACTGGCGTGGCTGCAGGATGAATTTCATTTGAGCGATGCCGAGATGACGCGCGTCCGGTCGTTGCACGAAGGCTACGAGCCGAAGTGCATGGAGATGTGCGGCCGGGTCGCGGCCAAGAAACATGAGTTGGAAATTGCTCTGAACAACGGCACTAACATCACGGACGACGTGAAGAAAAAGCTGGTCGAACTTGGCGAACTTCGCGCCGAATGTCAGGCGCAGATGCTTCAGCATTTCGTCAACGTCAGCCAGATGATGCCGCCGGAGCAAGGCCGCCGTTATCTCGCGGAAATGAAAAAACTCACGCTCGGTTTCCACGAGGAGATTGAGCAATCCATGTCTGACCAGAACGGCCACGAGCATGGAACCCACTGACAACGACGCCCAGGATCGGGCGGACATGGTGCGATTGCAGGCCGGCCAAGGTGCGGCACTGAATGATTTGATGGCGCGGCACGCCACGCCGATTTTTCATTTTCTCTGCCGCAT
>JANYCI010000095.1 GCA_025360325.1 Limisphaerales bacterium
GTGTCATGCCGGAACACCGCGCCCACCACATTGCCCGTCGTCCGTTGCGAATCCTGTTTTTGTTTCCGCACGCGAGTGGCGGCGTAGGCTTGCAGTTCACGCAAGGCCACCGTCACCGCTTCATCATGCGCCTCGATGATCCGTTTATCATTTCCAACTAGGGCCGCGATGGAAACTGATTTGGGGGGTGACAACGTGAAATCATAAAACACCCGGCGATTGGCGGATTCGTGGACGTTCCCATTTTTGTCCACGGTATTGCGTTTGGTATTCATCCGTGGTGTCAACTGCTCCTCGGTTTGCGGATGAATGTTCCGGCATAAATTCAGAAAATCTTTTTCAGTGGTGACACCCGATAATTTTAATTCCTTTGCCCCTTCACCAATCCATTGACCCGAAACACTCCGACCTTCCATGTAGTAATCACCCACGCCCAGGTGTTCGCGAAAATACGACTCCGCATTTCGCAAACTGTATTGGGCCTTCATCGTCAGCATGGTGGGAAGCTAAACCACCGTGATTGAAATAATGCGCTATGGGTGACGCAAAATGTCTGGCAGGAAATGTTACCTGTTAATTGTGTTGAAGATTGGACGCTGTTCTCCTTGCGAGTGCAAGGGACAGCCGTAACAACGAAAATGTCAGACAAAAATCAAATGACAGTTGAATCAAAAATTATGAATACAACCATCGTATCCGCCGAGGCGAAGGCTCGCCTGACCGAAGCCGTCAAAAATTACACGCCGCCCGCGCCGGAAAAATACCGCGCGCTGGATGAAGTCAAAGAGTCCATCATCACTTTGCGAGAACGCAAAGCCTCTTATCAAACCATTCGCTCCATATTGCACGACAACACCAGCATCGAGGTATCGCACCAGACCGTTGCTCGCTACTGCCGCGACGTGCTGGATTCAGCCAAGCCAAAGAAACCGCGCCGTCCAAAAATGCCAGCGGCGGAACAACCGCCGTCCGCCCAAGCGGAATTGCCAGCGCGTCCATCAATCGGCCAGCCACGATCACGCGAACCGCGTATCACGCCTTCAAAAAATCTTTAGCGCAACCACACAGGCGTCGCCCGTCGCGGCGACAGGATGCGACCATAAGGAAACCCGTCCATGCTAAAAAACAAAAGCCGTTGGGTTCAGTGTCCGCGACCAACGCGCGTTCCACATTCGTGTAACGCGCGCTCGTCGCGGACGGACAGGGGAAATCGCAGTCGCGTCTGCTTCCGTCTTGAGCTTGGCAGCGCCGCTCCGGCACGCGGCTTCACTCAGGCTGTTCCACCGCGCAGCCTGCCGCTTACCGCCGCCAACTCAAGACCGAAGCAGGGTGTAAATATTAATTTGTGCCGGGTATCGGACAGAAAAACGACGGGCGCGGACAAAACAAAATTCGCGGAAATATTCGCCACTCGGATGGAGAGTTCTGGCGATGGGACGCAAACATTGTATATGATTTTGGAAGGACGCACATGAATGAGAAACTGAACATATTCGTCAGCTCGGTGCAGAAGGAACTCGAAGACGAACGGGTCATCGTCCAAAACCTGTTGAGCACCGACCCGTTTCTATCGGCGCATTGTTCGCCGATTCTTTATGAGTTTGAGCCAGCCTCGCCGGACAAGGCATTGGCAGGCTGCTTGAAATCACTTGATGGCTGCCACGTTTACCTGCTCATCGTAGCCGCCCAATACGGCACATTGGTTGGCAAGTTGTCCATAACCCACGCCGAATACCGGCGATCAAAAGAAAAGAAATTGCCGGTTCTGGCGTTCATCAAGGGCGACCGCAAAGTGAAGCGCGAGGACGGCACCGAAGCGTTGCTGAAGGAACTCGACGGCGACGGCCCGAAATACAAGCGCTTTGGCAATGTCATCGAACTGCAAAAAGAGGTGCGAGCCGCCCTCGTCAAGCTGCTAAAAGACCAGTTTGGCATCGCGCCTTCCAGCGACGAAAACGAAGTTGCGCAGCAAACCATCGAGGCTACTTCCATATTCGAGTCGCAGCCGCTGACGCGATTACGTTGGCCTGAACTCGACCACGAGGTGATCCGTCAATTGATTGCCGCAGCGGAAGGCCGGGACGCCGGGAAACTCTCCGCCGCCGACTTGCTCGCGGGCGCATCGGTGCGCGGCTTGGTCTGGCATGACCCACAAGCCGGAGAACATTACGCCACCGCCGCCGGTATCGTGCTGCTGGCGAAAGACCCTTCGGCGGTTTTTCCGCAGTGCCGTATCCTGGCCGATGCGTATCGCGGCGCGGAGCCGGATGGCAATCCCCACGACCATGAAGACATTCGCAGGCCGATGCCGACCGCGATTGACCGCGCCATCGCTTTCATTGACCGGAACACCCGCCATCCGATGCGCGTCGTTGGCCTCAATCGCCTCCGGCTGGATGAATATCCCGTCGAGGCGTTGCGGGAAGCTCTGGTCAACGCCGTCGCCCACCGTCAATACGAGGACGCCGGGCGTAAAATTATGCTGGAAGTTTTCGCTGACCGCGTAGTCATCTCCAGTCCCGGCCTGCCGCCGTCGCCCATCACTTTGGCCAATCTCCGCAAAGGCAAGTATCGCCCCTGTTCCCGCAATCCGGTGCTGGCACAATGCCTCTCCTACTTCCATCGCATCGAGGAACGCGGCAGTGGCTTCCGCCGGATGCGCGACCAGATGCTCAATCACGGTTTGGATCAACCGCTCCTCGGCACGGACACCGGCTATTTTCAGGTGATATTCCCCGGCCCCGGTGAGAATCTGGATCGCATTCGCGTCCCGGAAACCCGGCTCATGGTGACACCAGCCATCGAAGCCCGACTTAACGAGCGGCAGAAAAAAATGCTCGCTTTGCTTGCGGCGGGCGAGAAATTGACGAGTCGGCGGTGCGAACAAGAATTTGGGATTACCCGCGACACGGCTTCGCGGGATTTTGCCCTCTTGATGGAACTGGGATTGGCGGACCGGCAGGGCCGTGGCCGTTCAACGAGCTACATCCTGATTACCAAGACGGCATAATCAATCGTCAGATAATCGTCAGACCCAACCCAGTAATCGTCAGATTTGCCGACCGTGGCACCTGGGCGAATCGTCAGCCAATCGTCAGGTATTTTCCCGAAATCGTCAGATTTCCATCCACGACCAACGCACCCGCTGCTCGTGCCTGTGCTACAGGTGCGCTCGTCGCGGACGGAACGGGTGACTGGACGCTCGCCAATTTTATTGATGTTGCCTGCGATGTTGGTTTGCTCGGTTGACGTGACTTGCGGAAACGAAACAAGGGTTCGATTCCCTTCACCCGCTCCAATCTTCAAAAACTCCATAAAAACACGGTGTAAGCAAGGGTTTTTAAACTTCAAAAAACAAAAGTGGGAATAAAAGTGAGAATAAGAATGGTTGTTTTGCCCGAATTTGGCACATGGTTCGTTGATTTTATTGGAAACTATAACGCTGTGACTTTCCTGTTGGTGGGAATGACTACCGACGTTCGCTGGTTTTAACTGCGTGAACGCGCAGAGCTCTGTATAATTATATCGGAGTCGGCTCTACTGTTGGCAATTGCACAACGCACCGTAGAAGTGATTTACCCTGATTTCAGGACGAGATTTAGCCCTCGAAGCTAATCCCCATTGAGGTTAAGACCTTGGGAGATTACCTGCTCCTGAATAGCCATTGAACGCCAGAGTTTAGTGTTGAGAATTGCACCGATTGAAGCTTATTTCGACTAGTTTATTCCGACGCATGGCTTGCGTTTTCAATGAAGTCACACAACCACAATTTGACAGCGAGCAGTCGAGTCATAAACTTGGGCGTCACCATGAAATTCGCTGCGAAGCAAAAAACTCCCCGGGTAGCGCTCTTGATCGAATCATCGCGCACTTACGGTCGTGGGATTTTGCGGGGCATCGCGTGCTACGCCCATGTTCATGGGCCATGGTCTTTTTTTACGGTGGAGCGGGATTTGCACGGCGGAGTGCCACCGATTCTGACGACGTGGAAAGGGGACGGCATCATTGCCCGAATCGAGAATCGCGGCATGGCCGAGAAACTGCGCAAGTTGGGATGCCCGGTGATTGATGTCCTGGGCCAGAATGTTTTCAAAGGTGTTCCGTCGTTCGACACGGACGCGGAGGTGGTGGCGCAGTTGGCTGTCAATTTTTTCCTGAAAGCGGGCTTTCGGCATTTCGCCTACGTCGGTTATCCCGGCATTCCCTTCTCGGATAAACGGCGGGCGGCGTTCGCTCGTTTCTTGCTAGAGCATGGTCACAAGCTGCGGGTTCTGCCGCATAACCCGGTGGGTGAGGAATCAAAGCACATCCAGGCCATAGAACAGGAAGGCATCAGCGCCGAGGGGGCGATTGCCCGCTGGTTGCAGCAGCAACCGCATCCGTTGGCGGTGTTGGCCTGCAACGACGTGCGCGCCCAACAGGTGCTCAACGCCTGTCGCGAGCACGATTTGCGCGTGCCCGACCAAGTCGCCGTGATGGGGGTGGACAACGACGATGTGCTGTGCGCCTTGTGTGAGCCGCCGCTAACCAGCATTGAACCGGACACGGAGCGGCTGGGTTATGAAGCCGCGGAAATGTTGGCCCGAATGATGAAGGGCGATCGCGATGTGCCAGCTAAAAAGCAGATTCCGCCCACTCGCCTGATCGAGCGGGTTTCCACGGACATCGTGGCCATTGAGGATCCAATCACCGTGCAGGCGGTGCGCTTCATTCGGGACAACATCGGCAGCGGGATCGCAGTGAAGGATGTTCTGGCGCAGGTGCAACGGTCGCGCACGGATTTGGAGCAACGTTTTCGACGGGCGCTCAAACGCAGCATTCGCGCGGAGCTTCTGCGTTGCCGACTGGATAGGGTCTCTTCGTTATTGCAGGAAACGAATCTGAACCTGACCGAGATCGCGCGAAAGAGCGGCTTCTCCAGCGGGGCGCATCTCTGCCGCCTGTTTCAGAAACACTACCGTCAATCGCCCACCGAATACCGGAAAAGATAATTTTCCGCATTTCTGAACAGTTGATCGCAACTGGCCTTCGTGATTTCGCACCTAGGGAAGCACTAATTTAATCGCCCAGCTACGAAAAGACGTGGCGAAACGCCTGCAAATTGCAAGGTGAAGTTCGCGAAACAGTCTTTAATCAGTGCTTCCCTAGATCCCGGCGTGCCGGCAGTTTGTTAAAAAAGACAATGAGATTATTCAATTTGACAATAGCTTGGTTGAAGTGACGTGTTATTTTATTATTCATCATCGCCTAAAAGTTTTAGCACACTCGTCCGGAGCATGGCGTCAATTGATAACAAAAGCAGAAAACAACCAACCAATCCTATGCAAAAATTGAAAAACCTGGTTCGTGCCACCTACATGGCGACCTTAGTGGCTTTGGCCGCTATTACTGTTTCAGCGCAAACCACGCAATTGTTTCACGAAACCGTCGCGAGTTCGCGTGACAATTATACCGGCGTTGTGGGATGCAAATTCCGGGTCGGCTCCAGTAACGTCGTGGTTTCCCATCTCGGCATTTACAATGCCAGCGGCACGGGATTGTCGGTAAGCCACCACGCCGGCATCTTCAACGGTGCGGGCAGTTCATTGCTGGGATCCGTGGCTGCCGCCAGCGCGACGGTGTATTACCTCACCAATTCCTATCAGTGGATTCAACTGGACCCGCCTTTGCTGCTGTCGAGCAACACCACCTACATCGTCGCGAGCGATGTGTTCAATGGCGATGGCGATGCCTGGGCGGACGCGAATAGTTACACGAGTTGGAATTCGTATTTCATCGGAACCAATGCCAGTTCCAGTCAAAACGCCTACAGCACGGGCGGTGCCAGTTGGCCCACCCCGCCGACCGGATTCTTCAGCAGCGGACAAAGTTACGGAAATGTGAGCTTGGGCTATATCACAGTGGGACCTGCGCGCGTCGGCGTTGCGAGCACGAATGTCGCCGTCTCGCAGGGACAATCCATCAATCTGGTCGGCTTCGCGAGCGGCGCGACCAACATCAGTTATCTTTGGTATAAGGGCGCGACGGCGTTGACGGGCAAAACCAATTCCACGTTGACCATCGCCAGTTCTGCCCTGACGGATACGGGCACCTATTATCTCACAGCGACGAATGGCTTGGGCGGCGCACAGAGCGCGGCAATCACGGTCGCGGTGACGGCCATCCCGGTGGGCGTCTCCCAGCAGCCAACGAACCTGACTGTATTCGCGAATTTTCCGGCGACATTTTCCATTGTGGTCACTGGCTCTCCGGCCATCTACTACCAATGGAACCGCAACGGCGCACCCATCACGGGCGCCACGAACTCCAGCTATTTTTTCAATGCCGGCTCAGCCAACAACGGCGATGTTTTTACCTGCGTGGCCTCAAATTACTTTTCCGGAACTCCCTATACCGCAACCAGCGGCGGTGCAACTTTGACGGTGACGCCGAACTTGGTGCTCCCGTCCGTGTTTCTGCACGGCTACAAATCCAACATCGTGAACAACGGCTTTGTGGGTTGCCTCGGTGGCAGCTTTATCACCGGCCCAAATCCCACGGTGGTAACGCATCTGGGATTTTACGCCGCCAACTATACCGACGCGACGCATGCCACGCTGGTGGATAATCACGCCGTTTATATTTTCAACAACGACTATACGATCCGGACTTCCGTAGTGGTTTCCAACGGCGTGGGATTGCCGGTGGTGAACGGTTACATCTGGGCTAAATTGAGTCCCGCCATAACCTTGGCGGCGAATACGACCTACACTCTTGGCGCGGACACTTCAGCGAACGATCCTTCGGGAGATTCCTATGTGGTTCCGGACTGGGGCAGCTATTATACGGTTACAGCCAATGCCAGTCAGAACTACGCGCGCTACAACAACACCGGACAGGCACCTTACTATGGCGGGTTTTCCGGCCAAATGTATAGCGCCCCGAACATGGCCATCCTGCAAGCGGGCGCTCCCAGTGTGTCCGCGAGTCCGACGAACGTAACGCAATACGTCGGATTTGGGGTGGACATAGCCGCCGTGGTCAACGGCGCTCCGGCTGTGACCGGCCAATGGTTTAAGTCGCCCAGCACACCCACCGGAAAAACCAACGCCGTCTTCAGTCTTAGCAACGCCCAGATCAGCGATTCTGGCACTTATTATCTGCGGGTGACCAATGTGAATGGCACGGCGCAAAGTGACGATGTGGTGATCAGCATCATCCCAGATGTTGGCCCTAGCGTCACTCAGGATCCAACGTCACAAAGCGCCTACGTCCATTCCACGGTGAACTTCACAGTGGGCGCCAGTGGCACACCGACCTTGAGCTATCAATGGCAATTCAACAACGTTCCCATTTCTGGCGCAACGAATGCCACGCTGACCCTGACCGATGTCAGTTCCGCAAGCGCAGGCAATTATCTTGTGACGATCACCAATCCCTACGGGAACACCAACAGTGCTATCGCCAGCCTGTCCATCATCACGGTGCCGTGGGGCAGCTATCCGTCCGCCGTCATGGCCAATGATTTGATTGCTTATTATCGGTTTACGGATGTGAACTCCGGTTTCGGCGTGGCGACCAATCAAGGCAGTCTTGGCTTCGCGTATAACGGCACCTACGAAGGCGGTTTCACCTCCATGAGCGGGCCAACTGGGATATCTAACTTTGAACCTGGTAACCAAGCGGTCCTCATGGATGGGCTGACGTCCGACGTCTCGGTGCCCGCGCTGAATGTTGCCGTTACCCAGGCGACCGTCGCAGCCTGGGTCTATGCGGGTGGCGGTCAACCGGACAATTCCACCATCTACATTCATCGCGGCAGTAGCGTGTTTGGTTTGAGCGTTTTTGGCGGCACGAACACGGTGAAATACACCTGGGACGGCAATTACTACGGTTTCCAGACCGGGCTGGCCATTCCCACGAACCAATGGGCGCTGGTGGCGATGAGTGTTTCACCAACTCAAGCCATTGTTTATTTGCAAGATGGCACTGGCCTAAAATCTGCCACCAACACGGCTTCACATGGTGCCGCGACGATCTCGGGCACGAGTTACATCGGCTGGGATAGCGCTGGTGGCGTGCTGGGTCGCCGTTGGGCGGGAGGCATTGATGAAGTCATGATCTTCAAACGCGCTCTTTCAGCCGTCGAGATCAATGCGCTATATCTTGGAGTCCCCGGGTCCGCAACGCTCACGATCACCAACTCCGGTGGCAATGTCACGCTCACCTGGCCGGGCGGAACCTTGCTCCAAGCCAGTAACGTAACCGGGCCTTGGACGACGAATGCAGCAACCTCTCCCTACACGGTGAGTGCGACGGGGGCAACGAAGTTCTATCGCGTGCAACTGCAGCCATAATCAGAAGGCGAGGCTGCCGCAGTTCATTGGGAATTGCGGCAGCTATCGCTGGCCACATGAATTTGTAGAAAAC
>JANYCI010000075.1 GCA_025360325.1 Limisphaerales bacterium
TCATACATTCTGCCAAAAGTTTTAGGCAGCGATCATTGCCCGGTGGTGTTGGAATTGGGTTCTTAACCGCAAGCTGGTGGCGGTTTTCGCGCTGCGAAAACCAGTGCCGCGTGCAGCGGCGCAACGTCTTGGGGAGGGCGAACACGTTTCGCCCATCCGTTCCGCCCGCTGCTGCGCGGGCGGAGTTCTCGCAGCGCGAGAACTTCCACCACTCCGAGGCAGTGGCAGGCTTGTGCCTTTCCTGTTTTCCTTATCTTTTCGCCTTTAGCTTTCGTCCGCCGCAGTTTAATTTCCGCGTTCGCAAATGGCCTTGAAACTGTTCAACACCTTGACGCGCTCCGTGCAGGAGTTCGCGCCGCTCGATCCCACCGGCAAAACCGTCGGGATGTATTGCTGCGGCCCGACGGTGTATGACTTCGCGCACATCGGCAACTGGCGCACGTTTGTCTTCGCCGATCTCGTCCGCCGGTCGCTGGAATTTTCCGGCTACTCGGTCCGGCACGTCATGAACATCACGGATGTGGAGGACAAAATCATCAAGGGCGTGCGCGAAAATAAAACCACGCTGCGCGAATTCACGGCGAAATTTGAAACCGCATTTCTTGATGACTTGAAGGCGCTGAATTGCCAGACGCCGCACGTCATCCCGCGCGCCACGGAATACATTGCGGAAATTATTTCTTTGATTGAAAAGTTGGTTGCACGCGGCATCGCTTACAAAGCGGCGGACGGCTCGGTTTATTTTTCCATCACCAAATACCAAGGCTGCGGCTGCAATTACGGCCAGTTGCTGAAATTAAATTTTGACGAGATGCGCGCCGGTGAACGTGTTTCCAGCGATGAATACGAAAAAGAATCCGTCGCGGACTTCGCGTTGTGGAAGGCGCGCGTGCCGGGCGATGGCGACGTGTTCTGGCCGAGTCCGTTCGGCGAAGGTCGTCCCGGTTGGCACATCGAGTGCAGCGCGATGAGCATGAAAGTTCTCGGCGAAAGTTTTGATCTGCATCTCGGCGGCGAGGATCTGAAATTCCCGCATCACGAGGACGAGATCGCGCAGAGTGAAGGCGCGACGGGAAAACCATTCGTGAAATACTGGATGCACGGGGCGTTTCTGCTGGTTGAAGGCAAGAAGATGAGCAAGTCGCTCGGAAATTATTTTACGCTGCGCGATTTGCTGGCGAAAGGTTTTGCGGCGCGGGAAGTGCGTTACCTGCTGCTCACGGCGTATTATCGCGAGACGTTTAATTTTACGCTGGACGGTTTGGCGGGAGCAAAATCGGCGTTGGCGAGGATTGATGAGTGCGTGAGCAAGCTGCGGGAAGTTGGTAGGGACGCGCTGCCGCGCGTCCAGGCTGACCAGCACGTCAGCCCTACCAGTTTGGTCGAACAATTTTCTGCTGCGATTTCTGAAGACCTGAACATTTCCGCCGCGTGGGGCGCGGTGTTTGAGTGGGTGCGCGAGACAAACACCAAGCTCGCGAACAATTCTTTGAGCGCAACCGCCGCCGCTGCGAATCTCGCCGCGTGGGAAAAAGTGGATTCCGTTCTCGGCATCGGCGTGAAAACGGAAACAGAAGTTCCCCCTGAAATTCTCGCGCTGGCGGAAGCACGCACGGCAGCGAAACAAGCCAAGGATTTCAAAAAATCCGACGCCATCCGCGACGAATTAAAAGCCAAAGGTTGGGTCATTGAGGACACGCCCAAGGGAATCAAACTTAAAAAATTGTGAGCAAGGGAAGATTCATCACATTCGAGGGCACGGAAGGCTGCGGCAAATCCACCCAGGTCAAGCTGCTCGCCGAACGGCTGAAGGCACTCGGCCATAAAGTGCGCGTGCTGCGGGAACCTGGCGGCACGCCGATCGGCGAGGAGATTCGCCACACGCTCAAGCACAGCCAGCAGAATCACGCGATGACTGCCGAGGCAGAATTGTTGCTGATGAATGCCAGCCGCGCGCAGCTCGTCCGCGAAATTATTCGCCCCGCGCTGGCCGCTGGCGAAATTGTTTTGTCTGACCGCTTCTATGATTCGACGACGGCGTATCAAGGCTATGGTCGCGAACTCGATTTGGAGCAGGTGAAGTCCGTGATTGATTTTGCGGTCGGTTCGACGCGTCCGCATCTGACATTATTTTTGCACGTCCCGGCAGAAGTGAGCGAGGAGCGATTGCGCTCGCGGCAGTCCACATTGCCCTTCGTGCGCGACCGCATCGAGGAAGCGGATCGGAAATTTTTTGAACGCGTCGCCGCTGGTTTTGCCGCCATCGCCGCAAATGAACCGGAGCGAATTAAATTCGTGAACGGCGCACAACCGGCAGAAAATGTCTGTGTGCGGATTTGGGAACTCGTGGAAAATATTCTGCCGAAATTTGGTCGCTGGTGAACCGTTGGAGTTCAAGTTTCAGCTTGGCCGCGAGGCAAGGCAGTCATATTTCAAATTAACATTCGGGCGCGTCGTTTCCCCGCACCCCGGCCCTCTCCCTTGAGGAGAGGGAGAAACGCTCCCAGTGTCTTGGCGAAACGGTGGCTGTAAGCAGCTCGAAGATTTGCGAGTTTTACAAAGTCAGCCAGCGGCTATTCCCTCTCCCCGAGGGAGAGGGTTAGGGTGAGGGGAAAGCGCGCGCCTATTTTTTGCGGCTACATTTTTTTTGAAACCGCTCGCGCTTGCTGAATTTCCCAGCAACCGCTACTGTCACCCCATGATTGAAAAAACCATCAGCGAGATTGAGGCGCGCATCAGCACGGCGGAATCCGTTAGCCTCACGCACAAGCAGGAGTTGTTGCAACTGCTCGGCACGTTGAAAACCGAAGTCGCCGCGCTTTCCCAAACGCATAGCGAACAGGCGGACAGCATCGCGGGTTTTGCAAAAATTTCCACACACGAAGCCACGCGCGCCGAACCCAATCCGCAGTTGCGGGAAATTTCCGCGCAAGGTCTGCGCTCGTCGGTGGACGGTTTCGAGCAGTCGCATCCCCAGCTCGTGCAGATCGTGAACAGCATCAGCAACACGCTGGCGAACTTGGGAATCTGATTTTGTCCGCGAATTGACGCGAATTAAAAAAGTCTTTTGGCGAAAATTCGCGTAATTCGCGGATGGTTTTAGTCCGCCTTCGCTTCCAGCTTTGCAATCGCCGCCATGATTTCATCCGTGATCTGCTGGTAAATTCCCCGCAGCCGCGCCTTGTCGCACGACTTTGCTTCCGCCCGCAGTTTTGAAAAATCCATCGGCACGCCATATTTCACTGCCACACGATACGGACGCGGAAATTTCTGGGCGCGTCCGTAGGCCGCAAACGTCCCAAACACGCGCACCGGCACCACGGGCGCGTCCGACTTGAGCACAATCAGCCCGACGCCGGAACGGGCGGGCTGTAAATTTCCATCCTTCGTCCGCGTGCCTTCGGGAAACAGCACGATGCCGCCGCCTGCGTGCAGACGTTCGATTATTTTTTTCAAACCGCGTGCGCCGCCGCCGTCGCGATCCACCGGCACGGCGTTCCACGAACGGAGAATTGCGCCGACGATGGGAAAACGAAACAGACTTTCGCGGGCGAGATAATTGATGTCGCGCGACAAACCGGAGCCGACGAGCGGCGGGTCAATGTAGCTCGCGTGGTTCGCCGCGAGAATCACCGGGCCGGTGTTTGGCACACGCTCGGCGTTAAAGATTTGTCGCCGAAAATAAAGCGCATAAAACGAGCGAAACCCAATCCAGGCGAGGCGATAAGAGAAGGTCATGGCAGAAATGACGAATGACGAATGACGAATGACGAAACGCTGCCAGTTCGCCATTCGCCATTCGTCATTGGAAATTCTTTCGTCATTCGAATTTCATCATTCGTTATTTTCCCACTGGCATCAGCTTGTGGATTTCCGCCAGCAACCACGCGCTCGTCTCGGCGGAAGTCATTTTGGAATTATCCAAAACTTTTGCGCCGAGTGCGATCATCAGCGGGGCGGCGGCGCGTTGGCTATCGCGCTGATCACGCGCGGCGAGATTTTCATGGATGCCATCGGCGGCGCGGCGAGCGGAACGTTCCTCCAACTTTGCGTCGAGGTAAAACTTGAAATTGCTGTCGGGAAAAACATTCGTGCCGATGTCGCGACCTTCCATCACGAGGTTGCCGAACTGCACGCACTCTTGCTGTTTTTTCTTCATCCAATCGCGCACTTTCGGCACGGCGGCGATGAGCGAGGTGGCCGCGCTGACTTCCGCCGTGCGAATTTCTTTGTCGGGAAAATAGCCGTCCACCAGCAGATGCACCGCGTGCAAATGACTTTTGGTTTCCACGCACTCGAAGGACGTTTTCCATTTACGGCACGCGGCAGCCACGGCTTTGGCATCGTGGATATCCACGCGTTTTTGGAGGCAATACCAGCCGAGCGTGCGATACATCGCGCCGGTATCTACATAGACGTAGCCGAGCGCCTTGGCCACGAGTTTGGAGTTCGTGCTTTTACCGCTGGCACTCGTGCCGTCAATCGCAATGACAATGGGATGTTTTTTCAAAGTTAAAAGTTGCTGGTTGCACGTTGCAGGTTTGAAAATGTTGAACGCGCGCAAAACTTGCAACCTTCAACTTTCAACCTGCAACCAATTTCAGTCCGCAAACAAATCGTCGCCGCTTAATTTCCGCGTGCGCTGGCCGTTTTGGATTTCCCAAATCTCCGCGCCCAAGCCGAGCGGCGGCGCGGCGGCGAGCTTTTGGAAAAAATTCGGGAACGTCTTCTTCACACAGGC
>JANYCI010000080.1 GCA_025360325.1 Limisphaerales bacterium
GGGCGCGGCGGAGCGCCGATTTTTTAGCAGAGGAATGTTTGGCAAAGAAATTGGGATTATGCCTTTGACGTAAGTTTGGTAGGGACGGTGCGCGGCGCCGTCCGCGCCAGTAAAGCTGGCGCCACGAACGTGGTTGGACACGCATTGGCAAGTGCGTGCCGGCGGCTTTACCGCCGGGGACACCGCAGCGCGGTGTCCCTACCAGCGTCACTTATGTGAACGACATAATTCCAAAAAAAAATAAGAAGGCGGGCAAAGATTTAACCCATTCGCGTCATGGACTGCGGTGGCTGGCGGGGAACGGGGCTGACGCCGCCTTCGCCCGCACGGAAATCAAACGAACCTTCGAGGCGTTTCCGTCCGCTCAAAAGCGGTGTCGCGGCTCCCGCTTGCGCTGTGCTCCGGCGCGGCGAGTCGCCTTGCCACCGCAGTCCATGACGCGCCCCGGCCCGTCGCGTCATTTCCAAAAATCCCGGTTTGACCTCATGCCGGATTTCATTCCTTTGCCAAACATTCCCTTGCCTCTCTCCGTTTCCGCTTTCCCGCTTTCCCGACCTTCGCTTTTCAGAAAGATTCCGCTTGCATCAACGGCGGGCCGTGTTTAATTGGAGACAGTCAGCAAAAACGGGCGCATGAAAATCATCGGAAAAATTCTCGGGGCGATTCTATTTGGGTTGATCCTGCCGCACGCGGCGGCCACGACGTTTTATGTGAACGTAAGCAACACCGTGCCGCTCGCGCCCTACACCAACTGGACCACCGCCGCGACGAACATCCAAGACGCAATTGATGTTTCCACAAACGGCGATTTAGTTTTGGTCACGAATGGAATCTACCAGACTGGTGGCCGTGTGATTAACGGCTCCATCACGAACCGGGTGGTCATCAACAAGGCCGTCACCGTGCAAAGCGTCAATGGCCCGTCGGCGACAACAATCCTAGGTTATCAAATTCAATCTGGCTCGACGGCATACAGCAACAGTGTCCGGTGCGTTTACATTACAAACAATGCCACTTTAAGCGGATTTACCCTTTCTGGCGGCAGCACGCGTGCGGGCGGATCGGGAAACATCCAGTTGCGCGGCGGTGGAGGATACTGCGAATCTACGAACGCTTTTCTCACCAACTGTTTTGTGATTGGCAATTCATGTTTGGGAACCTTCCCGTATCCGAGCGGCGGGGGCGTTTATCTTGGAACTTTGTCAGACTGCATCATTTCAAACAATTCAGTCACCCCATATGGTTCTTCCGGTGGCGGCGCTTCCGGGAGCGTGCTCAACAATTGCCTGATCATCAGCAACCGCGCCCCGGCTGGTGCCGGAGCAATCAGCGCGACCTTGAACAATTGCTCAATCATCGGAAATGTTGTGACCAATTTCGGTTCCACTACTTTTGGAGCGGGAATTTATTCGTGCGTAGCCAGTAATTGTTTAGTCGCCGGAAATATCAATAACGCTAGTCTGGCCAATGGTGGTGGGGCGGATTCATGCACTTTGTATAATTGTGTCTTGAGCAATAATTTTTGTGCTTTAATTGGCGGCGGAAGTTCTAGCAGCAGTCTTATCGGCTGTTTGGTGGTTTCAAATTTCGCTTTGCGGGGCGGCGGAGTTTACAATTCATCGGCCACCAATTGCACGTTCACTGGAAATGTGGCCACGAACACGGGCGGCGGGGCATACGGCGGAACATTAAACAACAGTATCGTCTTCGGGAATTTTTGCACCAACACGGCTTTTCTTTTTTCCTCCAATTTTTATACGACCACGCTGAAAAACAGTTGGATTAGTGAACCTGTATTCGCAAATCCAACAACTGGCGATTTCCATCTGCAATCAAATTCACCGTGCATCAACGCCGGGAACAACGGCTACGTTTCTATTGCCACTGATTTGGACGGGAACCCGCGCATCGTTGGCGGCACGGTGGACATTGGCTGTTATGAATTTCAGTTGCCGAGTTCCACGTTGTCTTACGCGTGGGCGCAGCAGTTCAATCTGCCCACGGACGGCTCGGCGGATTTCACGGACGCGGACGGCGACGGCCTGAACAACTGGCAGGAATGGATCGCAGGCACCGTGCCCACCAACGCGGCGTCGCTTCTGCGGCTCAACGCACCCACGAACGCCGCGCCGGGCTTGAGCGTCGGCTGGCAAAGCGTGAACACGCGGACGTATTTTCTCCAGCGCAGCACGAACCTGCCCGCCTTCACCACGCTGCAAAGCAACCTCACCGGCCAGATCAACACCACGACCTTCACGGACACCTCGGCCACGAACGGCGGCGCATATTTCTATCGCGTCGGCGTGCAGTAAATTCCCGCAGTGCCGAAATTTCAATTTCATTTGCACCCCGCGCCGCTGACAATCGTCCACGGTATGTTAAATTGACGGAATTCCGCGCAGGTTTTATCGCTGCCGGAGCCGCATTGACATGACCCAACCAACATTTTTTTTGAGCACTCACCAGCGGCTGGCCGCCGCGCGCAGGCTGATTCTGGCAACAACATTGTTGGCGGCGGCTTTTTCCACCCACGCGACACTGCTGATGGAAGACGCCATCACGAACGCCGCCGTCGGGAGCAATCTTGGTTCCGCGCCGTGGGGCAACAGTTCGTCGCAGGTGAAAGTCGCCAGTGGAAATCTGACTTACACCGGTCTCGCGTCGCCGACGAACTCCGGCAATCTCGCGAACGTGCTCGGCACGGCGGGCGGTTCGTCGTATCGCGCGTTCACCGGCGCGGCGGTGACGAGCGGGGTGATTTATTATTCGTTTCTGCTTCAGACCGTGGGCGCAAACGGCGCGAGCGGTTATCTGACCGGCTTGTTGCCCAGCGGCACGACGTCTCCCGGCGGCAGCAGCGATCCGCTGGCGGTTTATTTCACCGCCTCCGGCAACGGCTACCTGCTCGGCATCCGCAAAAACGGCGTGAGCACCGTCAACGCCACGACCGTGCTGGCGACGAACACCCCGCAGTTTGTCGTCGTA
>JANYCI010000124.1 GCA_025360325.1 Limisphaerales bacterium
TGCCGCCAATACCAGAAGAAGCCAGGACAAATCAGGTGGCACAAATGGCCTTCTTTCAGAGCAAGGAGTATCGCGCCGCGAATTTGAATGCCCGCAATTTTTCAGGAAAAATCAGTGATGCTGGCATGATCAGGTTAGAGGACGTGGCGCCGGGTGATTATGAACTGTCCGTCAACGTGATGTCGGCGGATGTTTCGCAACCATTCACGAAGCCGGAAGCAGCGGCAAAAATACATCCGCTATTCTGGGGCGAAATCAAAGTGACCGTTTCCGCCGAGTCGGCAGCACGAACGATTGATGTTGGCAACGTGGAATTGAAGCCGGTGGCCAAGCAGCCTTGATCGCGAGTGCAGGGCGAATTCCCAAGTTTCTAGGCCACAACTGAAACTCGACAGGCGGGACGCCTGTGCCACTACTTCACCGCTGCCCAGACGCGATGCACGTCATCATGCTCGTCGAGCGCGTGCAGAAATTCGCCGACTTCTTCCAACTGTGCCGGAGCGAGTTCGGGAAGCTGTTTCGGCACATAACCGATTTCACTCGTCACCACCGTCCAGCCATTCGCCGCGAGCCATTTGGAAACCGCCGCCACCGCCGTGCGTTCGCAGAGAAATTTTGTGCCCGCCACGTCCGCCGGAATGTCGTCGTTCTGTTCGTGCGTGAGCGGCTCGAATTCATTCGCGCCCGCCTCGATCGCCGCCGTCTCGCGGTCAATATTTGCATCGGGATGATGCGCCTCGACGAGGCCGACGTGATCGAACAAAAATTTGTTGCTGCCCGCCGTGGCCATCTGGCCTTTCTTGAAAAGCACGCGGATTTCCGGCGCGGTGCGGTTCACGTTGTCCGTGTAAACCTCAATGATGATAGGCACATTATGCGGCGCGCGGCCTTCATACACGACGTGTTCCATCACCAATTTTTCAGCGCCGATGCCCGCGCCTTTGTTGATGGCGCGCTCGATGGCGTCCTTGGTGACGCTCTCTTTTTTGGCCTTCTCGACGGCGGTAAAGAGCCGCGCGTTCATCGCCGGATCCGCGCCGCCCATTTTGGCAGCGACCGAAATTTCGCGAACTAGTTTGCCATTCGCGCGGCCTTTTTTGAGGCCGGCGACCAATCGTTTAGCATGAAGCCATTGGCGTCCCATGCGGACAAATTAGCAACTGCGCGGAAAAAATTCAACCTTACGGATGCGGATTGGCCGGCGAAGTTAGAACGGAAGAAATAAAATTGACTGCTATCGTATGTGATAGCACTTTGAAGCCGTGCGAATCGTCCAGGACACGAATGTTTTTGTTGCGGCGCTGCGGAGCGGGGCCGGGGCGAGCCGTTCGGTCTTGGAGAGCTGCCTGCGCCGTGCGCATGAGCCACTCATGGCGCAGGCGCTGTGGTCAGAATACCGCGATTTATTGGGCCGCCCGGATTTGTGGAAGGATTGTGCGCTCACGGCCCGGGAGCGCGCCAACTTGCTGGATGATTTTGCCGCCGTCTGCCTGTGGGTGCAAATCTGGTTTCTCTGGCGGCCTAACCTGCCCGACGAAGGCGACAATCATCTCGCGGAACTGGCGATTGCCGGAAACGCCGCCGCGCTGGTGACGTTCAATGTGAAGGATTTCAAGCCCGCACAATTTGCCGCCGCGGGCATGAGTGTTTTGACGCCGGCACAATTCAAAAAACTTTATCTCGTATGAAACCAAAATCCAGTTCCGCCGTCGGCGTGGAAAAATCACTGATCCGCTGGCGCGGCAATCACAAGCTGGAGCGCGTGCGGCAGATTGCCAGCCGCAGCGGGCAGAGCATCAACCAGATGGTCAATTCCTGGGCCGACATGGTCATCGCGCAAAACGAGGCCGAGGCGTCATTCCTCGCCGCCGCCGCGCGCGGCAACCCGGCGCGCGGCCTGCGCCTGCTGGATAAATTAAACCGGCAGGATCGCCAACACCGGATTGCCGGCACGAAGCCGTGAGGCTGCCGTTGCGCTTGAAGCGCCGCAGTGAACAAATTTCACGCCGCTGTGCAGTTTCTGCGGGGTGACAGACGGCGGCGACGGAGCTACTTTGTTTCGTTCCAAAAACTACAATGCGCGCTTCATATTTTTCCACGTTTGGTCGTGCGGCCATTTTCACCGCCGGGTTCATCTTTTTTACTTTTACCGGCCACGCCCAACTCCCCGCGTTTCCCGGCGCGGAAGGCTTTGGCAAATTCGCGGCGGGCGCGCGCGGCGGCACGGTCTATCACGTCACGACGACGAACGATTCCGGCGCCGGCTCGTTTCGCGATGCGGTGAGCGTCAGCGGACGCACCGTGGTGTTCGATATTGGCGGGATCATTGATTATAAGACGCCGCGTTACGCGCCCAAGGCGAACATCACCATCGCTGGCCAGACTGCGCCCGGTGACGGCGTGACGCTTTATGGCAACGGACTTTCTTTCTCCGGTTCGCACAACGCCATCGTGCGTTTCATGCGCGTGCGCGAGGGCATCAATGGCGACAGCGGCACGGACGCGATGGGCATTGCAAACGGTCACGACATGATCTTCGATCACATCAGCGATTCATGGGGACGCGACGAAACGTTTTCCTGCAACGGCAGCGGCCTCATCACGAACATCACCATCCAGAGCTGCATCATCGCGCAGGGATTGCAGACACATTCGGCGGGCGGCTTGATTCAGACCGATGGTGGCGTGAGCATCTTGCGCTGCCTCTACATTGACAACGACACGCGCAACCCGAAAGTGAAATTCAAAAACGAATTCGTGAACAACGTCACCGCGAACTGGGAGACCATCGGCTACAACATGGGCGGCGATTCGCGCGGGCGATTCCTACGCGAATGCGTTCAACAATTATCTCATCAAAGGCCCGAACAGCAGCTCGTCCGCGTTCGGCGGCGGCAACGCGAACTTCCACATCTACGCGACGAACAACTGGCTCGACGGCAACCGCGACGGCGTGTTGAACGGCACGGAAATGTCCATCGCCAGCTACGGCCCGATGGATTTGCAGTCCGTGCCGTTTGATTATCCGATCACGAACGCCTATCCGCCGCTCACCGCGCTCAAGCTCGCGATCAGCGATGTCGGCACGTCGCAGCGCCGCGACAGCGTGGACGAACGGCTCATGCTCGAACTTCAGTCCGGCGGCATTCTCGGCGAAACCATTAGCAGCGAATACGCCGCGCCGATGAGCGGGCCGGGCATCATCCGCAACGGTCCGACGCCGCTCGACACCGATCAGGACGGGATGCCCGACTTCTGGGAAAATGGAACCGGCTCAAATCCGAATGTCGCCGACAACAACAGCGCCAGCCCGAGCGGCAGCGGCTACACGCGGCTCGAAGATTATTTGAACTGGCTCGCTGAACCGCACGGTCTCGCGACGAACAACGCAACGTGCGAGATCGAGCTGCGGCAGTTCACGCGCGGCTTCACGAATTACTCACCCGTGTTCACCGTCGCCAACGCCACGAACGGCACGGTGTCGCTCGTCGCCGGCGGCATGAGGGCGCGCTTCACGCCCACGGCGGGATTCACCGGCCCGGCGGGTTTTATGTTCACCGTCACCGATAGCGATGGCAGCACGCTCACGCGGCAGTTCAATTTATTTTTCACACCCGTCGTGACGAACACGAGTTTCACCTGGCGCGGCGACGCGCTCGCGAATAACTGGAATCTGCTCGGTGATTTGAACTGGTTCGATAATTACTCGCTCGTGTTCCCGTTCCACAATGGCGACGCGGTGACGTTCGATGACAGCGGTTTCAATTCGCCCAACGTGAACCTCACCGGCTCCCTTGCGTCCGCGAGCGTCACGGTCAGCGCATCGCAGAATTACACCTTGGTCGGCAGCGGTTCTTTGTCCGGCACGATGACGCTCACGAAGTCCGGCGCGGGAATTTTCCGGCTCAACAACACGAACAATTTTTCCGGCGGCACAACCGTCAGCAACGGCACGTTGCTCGTGAACGGCACGCTTTTGTCCAGCGCGGTCAGCGTGTTGAGCGGCGGCGGCGCGGGCGGCGGCGGAAAATTTGGCAACGGCATCACGGCGGCGAGCGGCGGTTCGGTTGTGCCGGGCGACGGCATCAGCGCGGCGGGAACATTGACCATCACGAATGCGCTCACGGAAAACGGCGGCGTCATCAATCGCTTCGATTTGTCCGACGACCCGACGGGACTCGTGAAAACGAATGACCAAATTCGCGTCGTTGGCAATTTGAATTTGTCCGGCGCGAACACGATTCTAGTCAATCTTCTCAACGGCCCGCTGCCGAATGGCGATTACGTTTTATTCACCTACACCGGCGCGTTTAGCGGCAGCCTCGCGAACCTCACCGTCGTCGGCGCGAACGGCACGCTCGCGAGTTCGACCGGACAGATTTTGCTGCATGTTGACAACACGCGCGCGCCCGCGAACCTCGTCTGGGCGGGCGGTTTCGGCGGCAACACTTGGGATGTCGGCACGAACGGCAACTGGATGAACGGCGCGTTGCTCGACTTTTTCTACTTCGGCGACACCGTGCGTTTCGACGACAGCGGCCTGACGAATCCCGCCGTGAACCTCGTCGGCTCGCTCTCGCCGGCAGCGCTCACAGTGGACTCGACTAACAACTACACGTTCAGCGGCACGGGAAAAATTTCCGGCACCGGCGTCTTCACGAAAACCAATTCCGGCACGCTCACCATCAACACCACCAACGATTTCACCGGCCCGGTCGTCATCGGCAACGGCGTGCTCGCCGTCTCGCGCCTCGCGAATGGCGGCGCGGCCAGCGGTCTCGGCGCGAGCAGCAGCGACCCGACGAACCTAGTTTTTTACGGCGGCACGCTACGTTACACCGGCAATTCATTCACGACGGATCGCCGCGCGACGTTGAACGGCAACGCGACGATTGAGGTCGTCAGCGGTTTGCTATCGGCCGCCGGGCCGCTCGTCGGCAGCGGTGCGCTGATCAAAGCCGGTGCAGGCACGCTCATCATTGGGACGAACAACGCGCACACCGGCGGCGTCATCATCAGCAATGGCACGGTCAATCTCACCAACACGTTTGCGCGCGACGGCGGTCTCGGCACGGGCACGACCACTTTGTCCGGCGGCACGTTGCAGCTTTACGGTTACTCTGGCAGCACGTCGCCGGACTACGGCACATTTAACCGGCCGATTGCTGTGGCTGCCGGGACGACGAACACCTTGCTCACCGCTCCCCGCTGCGTGGTTGGTTCGGCGCTGACCGGCAGTGGCACGTTGAATCTGACCGTGGATTACATTCGCGACGTGATGAGCGGAAATTGGTCGGCGTTCGCTGGCACCATCAACATCACCGGGCGCGTCAACCCATCGCAATTCCGCGTTCAGTCCACCGCCGGTTATAGCAATGCCACCGTGTTCATCACGGACAATGTGATCATCGCCCGCAATGGCAGCGCGGCGACCATTGATTTTGGCGCGCTCGGCGGCACGAGCGCCTCGCAGGTCGGGCCGGGCGATTCTTCTTCGAGCGGCAGCAGCTATCGCATTGGCGGGAACAACGCCGATGCAACTTTTGCCGGCACGCTCAAAGCCGATGGCGTGAACACCTTCACCAAAATCGGCACGGGCCGATGGACGTTGACCAGTGCGAATACTTACAGCGGTGGCACGATCATCAACGGCGGAATCATTCTCGCCAACAACACCAGCGGCAGCGCGACGGGTTCCGCCGCCGTCACGGTCAACGCGAATGGCGCGCTCGGCGGCACGGGTTCGGTGAGCGGCGCGGTGACGGTGAATTCTGGCGGCGCCATTTCGCCCGGCAGCAACGGCGTCGGCACCGTCACCTTCACCGGCGGATTGACGTTGAACAGCGGCGCGATTTTGAATTGTGAGATTGGTTCAACCAATGACAAGGTCGCCGTCACTGGCGCGCTCGCGCTTAACGGCATCATCAACGTGACGAACCTCGCGGGCTTCGGCGTGGGAATTTTTCCGATCATCACTTACAGCGGCGCGTTAAGCGGCGCGTTGCCCGCGATCGGGAGCAAACCCAATGGTTACAGTGTGAGCGTGAACACAAACACCGCCGGGCAAGTGCGATTGTTGGTGCAAGTTCAGACGCCGCCAGTTTTTGGAAGCTTGCAGTTGAGCGGAACCAATTTGGTTTTCAGCGGCACCGGCGGCACGACCAATTCGCCTTACATCATTTTGGTTTCGACCAACCTAGCCGCACCCCGGACCAACTGGCTGAAGATTGCGACCAATCAATTCAGCCCGTCGGGAAGTTTTGGTTTCACCAACGCGCTAAATCCCGCCGCCCCACAAACGTATTATATTTTGCAGCAGCCCTAGTTCCCCAGCGGCTTCTCCTTGGAAACCGTCGGACTCACCGGCATTGCAAACGTGTTCACGTCATCCGGTTTCGCCGGGTCAAAAGTTCTGAAATCATCCACGATGGATTTCGCCAGCGGCAATTTATTTTCACGGATGCCGTTCACGACGCACTGCGCCAGTTCGTAGCTGCCGTAATTGTTGTGATGCGTGCCGTCCTGAAATGCCTTGTCCACATTCTCGCGCAGCGCGCGATAAAACGTCCGGCTCATCGCGTGCAAATCTATCAGCGCGCAATTTTCTTCCCGCGCCACGTCGCGCACCGCTTGCGGATAGCTGGCGAGCGTGTCTCGTTCTACGCCGCCCTTACGCTCCATCGAAGTCACCAGCACCAACGTGCCGCCCAACTCCCGCGTGCGCGCGATGATTTTTTTCAGGTTGGCTTTGTAAGTTTCCAGCGCGTTCGTGGACTTCTCTTTCATGTCGTTGTGGCCAAATTGCACGAACAGATAATCGCCTTTGTTCATCGTGCTAAAAATCTTTTCAAACCGTTTCGCGCCGAGCGAGCTTTTGATGCTCTCGCCCGATTCCGCGTAATTCGCCACGGCGATTTCCGGTTTGAAAAAACGCGGCAACATCTGCCCCCAACTATTCCACGGCTCGGACGGCTGGTCGCACACCGTCGAGTCGCCAGCGATGAAAACCACCGGCACCTTCGTCGGTGTGATGGTGAGCGCGCGAAGTGTGGGATGTTGGCCATTGAATTCCAGCGTGAGCTTCTCGTCCCAGTTCACCGTCTCGGTTTCCTTTTCGCGTTGCTTGAGCTTCACTTTTCCGCCGCCAGAAATGTTTGGCGTATGCAGATGCGCGATAAAGGTGCGCGGTTCGGAACCGGAAACTTTTTCCAACATCAGCCGACGCTGCTCGGCTTTCACCGTCGTCACCGCTTCGGCTGACTGGTCGTTAAGCAGCACGGTCACGGCGTAATTTCCTTCCGGCAGTTTCACCGAAAATAAAAATGGTTTCTCGCTCGTGGCGCAATTGGAACCGCCGATTTCCGCGCCCGGCTCAAAGCCAAAATCAGATTCGATGGAATAAAAATTCGTCGGGGCAACGTGCGTCCAGCCAGCCTCCGCCTGGCCGTTGCCGAAATCAAATTTGAAACTGGGCTGGGCAAACAACGTTGAGGCGACCAGCGAAATACCGGCGGCGATGATAGGGGCGTGTTTCATGAGAAATTATTTTGCGGGCGAATTGATTTTAACGGCTGATCCCTTTTCAGAAAAAAACTTTTCCAGCGGACTACCCGCCAAACTTTTCAACCCCGCGACAACACACACGGCATTGGTTTGCGCGCCTTCATCCGTCGTGTGCGTGCCTTTGTCGGCGAACAGAGTTTCCACTTTATCGCGCCCGATTTTTTTGTAGGTATCCGTCACGACCATCGTGAGATCGAGAAACAACGCGTCATTATTTTTGGCAACTTGCTGATCCCACTCCGCGAGTGTTTCAAAATCGCGGCCAGTTTCCCAACGTTGTTTGTGCGGAATTGGCGAACACACGATCACCGTTGCGCCCTTTGTTTTCGAGCCGGAAGCGAACTGCGCCATATACCAACCAAACGTGTGCACGAGTTCTTTCGTGCCGTCGGGCTTGGTGTCTTCCACCGTTTCGTCGCCGATACCCTTGCCGTCGGCGCGGTTTTTATTTGCGGGATCACCGATGCGACCCTGATCATTGTGACCAAATTGAATGATGACAAAATCGCCGGGCTTCACCTGCGCCGCGACCTTATCCCACCGGCCTTCGGTGAAAAATGTCCGCGCACTGCGCCCACCGATGGCGTGGTTGACGACGTTGATTTTCTGCGTGTCAAAAAACGGCGTGATGCGTTCGCCCCATCCGAACATCCCCTTCGAGCCGCCGCTTTTCACCGTGGAATCGCCGACGATATGAAACGTGGGCAGCGAAGCGTTCTTTATTTTCTCAACCGCCACTTTGGAAGCGTCCACTACGGGACGTTCATCTTCGGCGGCAATCAGTGACGTCGCACTGCTGATCAAAAGAAACAGCAAGAGGGACTGGTGAATTTTCATAAATTAACTTTCATTGTTTTGCGGGTTGGCTCGCGCCATCTGGTTGAACCATCTTGGCATTCACTGAGAAATATTTCGCCAGCGGATTTTCTTTTACCGCTTTTATTCCAGCAACCACACAAATCGCATTCGTCTGCGCGCCCGCCAGACTCGTGTGCGGCCCGGCGTTGGCCACGAACAGAATCTTCACCGCGTCCTGCCCGAGCGCATCGTATTGCCGCGCGATGATTTCGTTGAGGTCAATGAACGGCACGTTTGCCGCCCGCGCCGCATCCGCTGCCCAGCCCGCTGAACTATCTTTCCCGCTGCGCGCGGCCTTGCCGTCGTGCCAGGTGTTGCGCGGGATAAGCGAGCAGATCATCGCCGTCGCCCCGCGCGCGCGAGCTTCGGAAATCATTTTCATTTCATACCAGCCAAACGTGTGAACCGTTTCAAATTTTTTTGTGACGAGGTTCGTGATTGCCTGCGATTCCTCGCCGATGCCGTGCAGTTCACCACGCGCGCGGGACGAATCGTTGATCGGCCCGCCGTTCGTGCCGAATTGCATGATGACCACATCGCCACGTTTCATCAGCGCGAGCGTGCGCGGCCAAAAATCGCGATAGTAAGTCCGCGCCGTCGTGCCGCCGAGCGCGCGATTGACGACGTTAATTTTGCTCGTGTTGAAGAACGGCGCGAGCTGATCGCCCCAGCCCCATTGCCCGCCGCCGCCATCGCCGCGACCGTTGCGCACGGTAGAATCGCCGATGAGAAACAGCGACGGCAGATTGGTGTTGGCCGGAACATTTTCTCGGCGCGCGGAAATCTGCGTCTCATTTTTTGGCTGGCCGTCCACGAGCTGTGCAAAAAGATTTTGCGAGTTCGCCGCCACGATCACCGCCGCCAGCAGGCTCGCGCGAAGGAATTGATTTTTATTGGTTCGATTTTTCATGTTCGTCAAAAATCAGTTTTGATTACCGGCCTGCGCATACGCGGTGCGGACAAATTGTAAGGCCTTCGACCCGTCCGACGCGAGGTTCACCGCCGCCGTCTCGATAGTCATGGTGCCGTGATAACCGATTTTTTTCAGCGCGCCAAGAAACGGCGCGTAGTCAAATTCCTCCGCGTTCAACGGTAGCACGCGGCCTTTCGGATTCGCGAAGTGAACGTGCGCGATGCGCGACCCGGCCTTCACAATGATGCCCATGTCTTCGTGTTCCTCGGTCATGTGAAAAATGTCCACGAGCAACTGGAAGTTCGGATGGTTCACGGCCTCGACCCAGCGCAAGCCCTCGGTGGCGGTGTTGATGAAATTACATTCCGCTGTGCGCAGCGGCTCGGCGACGACGGTGATGCCGCGTTTGGCCGCCTCGGGTGCAAGAAATTTTCCGAGCGTGACGAGCTGGTCAAACGCGTGCTCCCTCGCAAAACCGTCCGGCACCTGCCGCGCCGGGCCGCTGCCCCACACGATGATTTTTATGCCGAGCGTCTGGCAGCGATCCAGCGCCTTTTCAAAATAGTTTGTCACCGCGTCCATTTTCACGTCCGGCCCGACCACCTTCAAATTGGTCGGCAGAAACCAATACGCCGTCGTCAGCGGCAGCCCGTTGCTGCGTGTGGCGGCGACGAATGTTTTGAAATCCGCGTCGGATAATTTCATGAACTCGCGGATGCGTGCCTCGGCATAATCGAAGCCTGCCGCCTTCGCCGCCTTGAAATCCGCCGTCGCAAAACCGATGGATAAATTCGTCGCGTCCGCACGCGCGGAAAAAACCGCGAGGCTAAAAACGGCGAGGCAAAATATTTTTATCATGGTGCTTGTGTTTAGAAGCCAGCGCTCATCTGCGGGTTGCCCGATTCGGTCCCCGTCGGCGGATTCATTTTTAGTCCCGTGATTTTCAGGACGTAAGCGTATTGGCCCGGCGCGGTGGCGGGCAGTTTCACGTTCAATCCGGCGGCGGTCTGTGTGAATACCAGTTTACCTTCGTTGCCAAGCATCGTGACCGTCGCAATTTTTCCAACGGCTTCGGGCAGCGACGTGATGACGGCTTCCGCGCCCGGCCACTTGCCAAGGATGATGGCGTAAAGCGCGTCGCCCTTCACGGTGAAGCGGATGTTCAAGTTAGTTTGCCCGCGACCGCCGCCTTCGCCGAACTTCGTCCAGTTGTGCGTGTCGTAAATCGCCTCGCCGTTCACGCCGAGCCACTGGCCGATTTCGAGCAAGGTATTTTGCTGCTCCGGCGGAAACGTGCCGTCGGCTTTCGGCGAAAGATTTAGCAGCAGCGTGCCGTTCTTGCTGGCGGTGTCGGCCAATTTGGAAATGATCGAGCCGGCGCTGTTCACGCGCATCCCGTCGGTGTAGCCCCAGGTGCTGCCGATCGGCTCGTCCACCTGCCACGCGCCGGTGCGGATGCCGGACGGCGAACGCCCGCCGATTTTTTCAAAATCAATGATCGAGCCAATAGTCTCCGTATTTTTATTGCTCGGTGCGTAGGCGGCTTTCTTGGTGCTGATAGAAACTTCCTTGCCCCACTCCTTCGCGCGATTGTAGTAGTAGGCCGCGACGCGCAACTTCAGCGGGTCGAGATAACGCTGGTCCACGCCGTTGTCGAACCACAGCATGTCCGGCTGGTATTTGTCAATCAACTCGACGTTGCGCGCATACCAGTTGAACAGAAATTTTTCACACGCCGCGTCGCTGCGGTCGGCGACGTTGTAAAAATCCGCCCACTTCGGATCGTAAAGATCGGCCTGATTTGTCTTCAGCAGATTCGCGAGTTCGGTTGGTGGATTGATGAATTGGAAATTTTCAATGCCGTGATTCGACACGCCAAATTTCAATCCCTGCTTGCGAACGGCCTTGCAAAGTTCCCCAATCAAATCACGCTTTGGCCCCATCTGCATCGCGTTAAACGGCGTCACCGCGCTGTCCCACATCGCAAAATTTTCGTGATGCTGCGCCGTCGGGATGACGAACTTCGCGCCGGATTTCTTGAACAGTTCCGCCCACGCCTCCGCATTGAAGTTCGACTGCGTGAACAGCGGGATGAAATCCTTGTAGCCAAATTTGTCCGGCGGGCCGAAATGTTCCGCGTGCCACTGGCGCTCCGCGTCATACATGTGTTTTTCATACCACTCATTGTGATGCGCCGGCACGGAATAAAGCCCCCAGTGCATGAACAAACCAAACCTCGCACCGACAAACCACTGCGGCACGCGGTAATTTTCTTTCAACGAATCCCACGTCGGCTGGAACGGTCCCGGCGGAATTTTCGTCGGAATCATCGCGACGGCGGCGTTGACGACTTCAAGCGTTGTCTCCGGCGCCATGTCGTAGCCGGTGGAATTGCCACCGTCCGCCAGCGGATTATTGGTCTGCGCCGATGCCGCCAGCACGAATGCCAGGAGCGGGGCGCAAACTGAAAAAGATTTTTGGTTCATAACAATTTATTTCACCGAAACTTTGGATGCGTCGCTACGGAATTGCGCGGCGGGCAGGCCGGCAGAATTGTAAAGGTGGCCACCATCAGGAAAATTCACCCACGCATAACGCACCGCGCTCGGCGCCAAAATTTCGGGACTGCTGACGATGACCGTCCGGCCATCAATCTTCGCCTCGGCGGAAACAAATTTTCCGTCCGCTCCCGCGATGGTGAACCATTTCAAAGCTCCGTCGCGGGCAACGAGTCCGTCTGCATGTGAAAATTTCACGCGGATTTTGCCGCCTTCAATTTTCATGGATTCAAACAGTGGCCCGGAGAATTCAATTTTCTTTCCGTAAGTTTTCGCCAGCGCGATGCGCGCCAGCCGGTCGCCCACGTCCTGCTTGTTTTTTGGATGCACATTTTTCGCCTCGCCGATGTCGGTGGCGACGGCCATGCCGGTGTTCGGCAATGCGAGCACTGTCGCCTGTGCTTCGCGAACCTGCGGGCTGTTGCTCGCCGCTTCCTGCCCCGCGAGCTGCACGATGTAAAATGGGAAATCGCCTTCGCCCCACAGCTTGCGCCAGTCGCGGATGAGCGTGGCCTGCACACGCGGATAAAGTTCGATGCCGCCTTTGTTCGCATCAATGATGGATTCGCCCTGATACCAGATCGCGCCGCGAATCGCGAACGGGATGACCGGCGCAATCATGCCGTTGAACATCACCGTGGCATTGTGCTGGTCTTGCACCGGATCGCGCGGCGGACCAACACCACGACGGCGACCAGCGGGCGCGGCGTTGGTCGCGTTGACATCTTCCGAACGCGGCGGCACGACGACCGCCGGGGGATTCTTGCGAAATTTTTCGACGGCCGCATCAAAGCGATCGAGCATCGGTTTCAATTTTGGATCGCTCGCCATCGTCTCGCGGCGAATCCACGATTCCGCCGTGCTTGCACCGAACGCTTCGGTGATGATGCCCACCGGGACTTTGATTTCCGTCTGCAAATCGCGCGCGAAAAAATACCCAACGGCGGAAAACGCGGGCGCATTTTCCGGCGTGCAAATTTTCCATTCACCGCCGATGCGATTGGTCGGCGCGTAAGTTTTTTGTGCCTCGCCGGTGAACATTCGGATGAGCGGGTAATTCGCGGCGGCAATTTCCGCCTCCTCGTTCGTGACGCCAGCAAACCGCTTCACTTTTTTCGACATCGTGAAATCCATGTTCGACTGGCCAGACGCGAGCCACACTTCACCGACGAGCACGTCGTCGCATTTTCGATTTTCGATTTTCGATTTTAGATTGCCGGTCACAACGAGCGAGCGCGGTTCTGCGCTGGCCTTCATCGGCTTCAGCTTCACACTCCATTTTCCATCCGCATCCGCCGCCGCCGAAATTTTTTGCCCGGCAAATTCCACCGTGATTTTTTCACCCGGTTCCGCCGTGCCCCAGACCGGAACTTTTTTGTCGCACTGCAACACCATGTGGTCAGTGAACGGGTTGGCGAGCCTGACCTCGGCGAGCAGCGGACCGGTCGTCAGCAACCATGCGAGTAGCGTGGTGGAAAACATTTTGTTCATATGGCAAAAATCATTGGTTCGTCTTGCGTGGCAGCGGCAGCGTGTCTTTATCAAAGACGTTCAGCACCGGCAGCGAGTTTCCATCTTCGTCAAAAAATCCACGCCCGCCGCCGCCGCGATTGCCCGTCGCTGGTTCCCACCAGAAAATTCCTTTGCAACGCTGGCCGGGCGTTTGCAGCGCGATACGCGTGACCTCATCGAGAAAATCGCGCTGGCCCTCGGGCGTCTCCGGGAACGGCGCGGCGTGACCTTTGAAATCATTTCCCGCCCGCCAGTTATAGCCCGTCTCCACAATCATCACGTCCTTGTCGTATTCGCTCGCGGCGAACGCGAGATTTTCGCGCAAGTCCATCAGCGTGCCGTGCCAGCGCGGATAATACGAAAGCCCGATAACGTCGAAGGAAATGTCGCTGCGCTTCACGTTGTCAAAAAACCATTTGGTCTTTGCCACGTTGCCGCCCGTGTCAGTATGAATCATGATGCGCGGCGGCGAATTCGTGCCGCGCCCAGCGGCAACGCCCGTGATACCAGCGCGCAAGTAGTCCGCGAAATTATCCCAGTGCGCTGGCAATTTTCCATCTGGCCACAACATTCCCGCCGTGACTTCGTTGCCGACTTGAACCATGTCCGGCAAAACGCCTGCTTCGCGGAACGCGGCGACGGTGTCGCGTGTGTAGCTAAAAACTTTTTCCACGCGCTGCTGGTGCGACAGGTCAAACCACGCGCCGGGCGTCGGCTGCTTGCCCGGATCAGCCCACGAATTAGCGTAATGAAAATCGAGCAGAAACTTGTAGCCGAGCTTTTTCGCGTCTTGCGCCTCGGCAATCGTGTAGGCCAAATCGTTTGGCAGATTGTTGCTGACTGGTTCAACAAACACGCGCAGGCGAATCCAATTATAGCCGTGGTTGTGAAAAATTTGCAGGCCGGGCAGCGCGTTCGTGCCGTCCCTAAAAATCTTTCCGCGCTCTTCCGCCTGACGCAAAAACGACAAGTCCGCACCGAAAGCAAATTCCGCCGCGCGCGCAAAATTTTCCGCCGTGCCACCGAGCGCAATCACGGCCAACAGCACAGGCTTGATTTTGAAGTTCATGCTCAATGTTTCATCGTGTCCCGCGTTTTTCGGCGGGCCAGACATAGCCCAGTCTTCCACCGCCAGTCTGCGCCGCGACCGCATCCAGCACGATACCCGGATCCACCATCCAGATTTTCAAGGTGTGTTGGCCAACGGCAGCCACCGCGTGCGTGCTCGTCGTCAAGGCCGCATTACGCAAAACGTTTTCCTGCCAGACACGGTTGCGTTCGTCTTGGCTCAACGGCAGCGAAATGATTTGCGGCGGCGCGTCATCAAACGCGATGGCGTAACGCTGCGGCTTGCCGGTCTCAACGGAAAACGTCGGCAACGCGCGAACCGTCACGCGCCAATCGCCGGGAGTTGAGATGGAAATGTGGAACTGCAAACACGGCGACTCGGCCAGGATTTTCTCCGGCGTGGCGCGGACGGCAACGGTCGCGGGAAAAATGGCGACCGCTTCGCCATTGTAGCCGAGGCCGATAATTTTTTGCCAGCGCGCGTCCGTGCCGGGAACAAATGCCGTGGCGTGCTCGGCTTCCATCACGATGAAGTTATTGGTTGCTGGTAAATCGGCGGCGGCAGTCGCAAACCCTTTCGGCACACCCAAATCAACCTGTTTGCGCGGATTGTCTGACATCATCCCGCGCCATTTGCTGCCAGCAGTTTGCTCATTGTAAATTTTCGTCAGCCGGTGGATTTCGTCCGCCGCCACTTGCAAACCGGCGAGAACTTTTTCATTCATGCTGGCCGCCGATTCGACCGGGTAGGCGACAAGTTCAAAAAAAGCATCGCGGGATTCCGGTGGGAGATCGTTCCGAATGGTTGCTACCTCCGCCGAAATTTTTTTCCACGCTGACAGCCGCCCTGAAATTTCAGCCGCCGAAAATAAACTATTCGTTGGCCAGCCGATGTGCTCCGGCTTACGCTGGAAATTCAGGCGGTAGTATTCCACGAGGATGGAAGTGATTTCCGCCGCGTGTTCCTTGCCGAAATCGCGCGCGATCTGTTTTTGGAGCAGGTCGTAGGTGTTCGTGCCGTTCCATGAATGAGGATTCCACGCGAGCTTGAGAAAAAATTCGGTATCGAGTTCTGACGGTTTCAGATCGCCAACGTTGAGCATCCAAACCTTGTCCGCACCATAATCAAAAGCCTTCGTCATCTCCTCGGCGATCAGCGCGGGCGGCGTGGAACAGAGCCAGAGATAATCACGCGGCACACCCCAATACGAGACGTGATAATAAACTCCCGCGCCACCGCTGCGCTGACGCTCGGTCGCGTTGGAAAACTGGCGGACGTAACCGTAGTTATCGTCCGGCCAAACGAGCGCGATGTCATCCGGCAGATTCGTCATCAAACGATAGAGCGGCAACACTTCCTTGTAGGGACAAAAAATTTGCGGCACGGCGGCAACGCTCGGGTTCACGTTGCGCGCGAGCATGGCGCGCTGGGCAGAAATAATTTTTTGCAGTCGCGCGGCCTTCTCGCGTTCCGTGCCGCCGCCGGGCATCGCACCGTCGTGGATGCCACGCATTCCTAGCGTGAAAATATTTTCAAACCTTCCATTTTCCCGCACACGCTGCTCCCAGTATTTCAAAACGCCGTCCGGGTTCGTGACGAAATTATAGTCGCCAAAAGTTTTTTCATCCCACTCGCTGATGTTGTTCCGCAGCATCTGCTCACAATGCGACGCGCCCATCACAATGCCGTATTCATTGGCGGTTTTCGCGTCGTCGGGAAACGAATTGAACGCCGCCGTGCCGGGGTGCATCGCCGGCCAGAGATAATTCGCGCGCAACCGCAGCAGTAACTCAAAAATTTTCGCGTAAGTTTTCGGGCCGATGTTTCCAGTTTGCGGGTCAAACGTTTTCGCCACCCACGGCCGCAATCCCCAGTCCTCGTCGTTCAAAAAAACGCCGCGATACTTCACGGCGGGCGGAGACTGTTTGAACAAATCGCCGTGCAACGCGAGCAGGCTTTTCTTTTTCACCGGCACGTCCGCCCACCAATACCACGGCGAGACCCCAATCATTTCCGACAACTGGTAGATGCCAAATATCGTCCCGCGCCGGTCGCTGCCCGCGATGACGAGTGCCGCGTCCACGCCCGGCACCGGATGCGTCACCACCTGCAAAACAAAACTTTCCCACGCGCCGCTGATGCCATTCGTCGCCAGCTTTCCTTCCGCCGCGAGCCGGTCAATGATTTTGCTATTGCCGATTTCGCCAATGATGACAATGGTTCTATCGTTTTTAGAAAGCTCGCTTCTGATTTCCGGTTTCGTTCCGGTCACGCGCGCGAAGTCCTCCTCCAAATCATTCGCCGCGCGAAGCACCGCGCGGTCGGCGTTCGTTTCGACCAAGATTTCTGGATGGTTTTTGCCGTCGAACAAAACTAGGCCGCCGGGTGATTCGTCCACAACCAAGTCTGCTGCGCGCGCGAAAAAGCTCCCGCCTCCCAGCGCCAAGCTCCCGAGCAGCAGCCAGCACCAGGCACCCAGCGCGCCTGGGGATTTTTTTGGTGCTGGGAGGTTTTTCATTTCGGCGATGCCTTGAAAGAAATTTCCGCGCGGGGCAAGCCCGGTGCCGTCGCCGTCAAAATAATTTTTCCAGAACTGGTGGTCGCTTTCACGAACGCCACGCACTCGCCTTGAAAGGCTTTGCGCTCGCTGGCTTGAAATAATTCGTGGCTAATGGTGTCACCGCTGTCCACGCAGGCGATGACGCCGGGGCCGGAAACATTGAATGAAATCAAGCTGTCCGCGCGCGGCACGGTGACGCCGCTGGCATCCACGATGCGGACGCGGACGATGGCAACGTCGTCAAAGCCGGGCGAAAGTTTTTGGGTTTCGGTGGCTAAAATAATTTTCGTCGCCTTGCCCGCTGTGCGGAGTTCGTCGCTGGCAACAATTTTGCCGCCATTTTTTGCGACGGCTTTCAGCGTTCCCGGCGCGTAGGAAATTTTCCAAATGCGGGGCGACGCGTCCGCGTTGATTTTTTTCGCGCCGAGAGATTTGCCATTCAAAAATAATTCCACCTCCTCGCAATTGGAATAAGCCTCCACGGTTTCGTCATGCGGTGCGGGATTGCGCGAGGTCCAGTCGGCGAACTGCACTTGCGTGTGCAGTTCTTCGCCGCCGTAGCCGGGGTCGTTTGGCATCCGGTCATTGGGGGCGGTGCGGCGCGCGAGACGCACCATTGGCGCATCGCTCCACCAGCTCGCACGCTCAAAGGCCAGCGGCTTCAACGCGCCCGTGCGGTCAAGCAGGCCGGAGGAATGATTGATCACCGGCCAGCGGCGCGACTCACCGAGATAATCCACGCCGGTCCAGAGAAATTGCCCGGCGTGCGACGGATTATCACGCAGCCACAGCCACGTCTGCCGATCGTGTCGCTGCTCGGTGCCGACAATTTTGCGCGAAGGTTTGGCGCGCTGCGCGGCGAGCAGTTCGTTGTCGCGATAATTGGTGCCGATGACATCGAGCAAATCCGCGAGGCCGTTGTCGTAATCGTGGCTCACGTTCGGACGGAACAACGCCTGCGTGACCGGGCGCGTCGGGTCGGCGGCGTGCGCGACGGCGACGAGGCCGGATAAAATTTTCTTCGCCTTGGCCGCCTGCGGGGTGTCGTGGATTTCGTTGCCGACGGAATAAATGATGACGCTCGGATGATTGCGGTCGCGCAGAATCGCGTCGCGCTCATCGCGCTGCGACCATTCATCAAAAATCAGATGATAGTCGAACGGATTTTTTCCAACCGTCCAGCAGTCAAACATTTCGTCCATCACGAGAAACCCTAGACGGTCGCACAAATCAAGAAACTCCGGCGCGGGCGGATTGTGCGCGGTGCGGATGGCGTTCACGCCGAGCTTTCTTAATTCCGTGAGTCGTTGTTCCCAGATCGCGAGCGGCACCGCCGCACCGAACGCGCCGCCGTCGTGATGCAGACAGACGCCATTGAGGACAACTTTTTTTCCGTTGAGCACGAAGCCTTGGTTGGTGGTGAATTCAGCCGAGCGGACACCAAAAGTAGTGGTGACGGAATCCAAAATTATTTTACCTTCCGAAATTTCCGTGACGGCGCGGTAAAGTTTTGGATGGTCCACATCCCAAAGCTGCGGCTTGGGAAAAATAATTTTCTGGCTGTATTTTCCAGCATCAGCAGCACCAGTCTCTACGGTGGCGACATTTTTTCCATCCGGTGAAATCAGCTTTGTTTGCAGGGTGATTCCGCGTTTTTCACGCGCTTGATTGGTGATGAGCATTTCAATCCGCAACGTCGCTTCCGTGGCGGAAACTTTTGGCGTGGTGACGAACACGCCGTTGTCCGCGAAGTGAATCGCATCCGTCGTGACGAGGCGGACGTGCCGGTAAATCCCCGCGCCGGAATACCAGCGTGAGGCCGGTTGTTCCGACGTATCACAGCGCACGGCGATGACGTCTTCCGTTTTGCCAAAATTCAAATGGCCGTTCAGTTCGTAACTGAAGCTCGCGTAACCAAACGGACGGCGACCGAGATAAAAGCCGTTGATCCACACATCGGAATTTTGCATCACGCCGTCGAACTCGATGCGGACAATTTGGTTCGAGGCATTTCCCGGCAGTGAAAAATGTTTGCGATACCAGCCTAGTCCGCTGGGCAAAAATGCGCCTGCGCCGCCGGTGAGATTCGTTTCCGCGAACGGCCCTTCGATGCTCCAGTCGTGCGGCACGTTGAGCGTGCGCCAAGCGGAGTCGTTGAATTCATTCAACTCGCCGCCGGGGGCATCAGACTTTTGGAAACGCCAGTGCGCGTCGAAATTTTCCGTGGTGCGGTCGGCGAAAACGAGCAGCGGTTGCAAGCAGAGGCAGGTCAGAAAAATATGGCGGCGGAAATAATTCATGTGGATAAGGACGGGCAGCTTTGCCGAAAGGTGACATGAACACAAGTCGCCCAAACTGTGGATGCGGCGGGGGGGGATTTAACCGCAGAGAACGCAGAGAACGCAAAGAGCAAAACAGAAACGACACCGGTAAAGATTAGAAAAAATCCCGGAGGCGGAGGCAGACTGAAAGTTGGTTAACGCAATCAGTCGTCATCTTTGCGTTCCGTGCGTTCTTTGCGGTTAATTTTTTTTCGGTTTGGTGTGGCCTCGGTTTTCTCCATTTCCGCCTGTTGAGCTTTCGTCGCGGTGCCGCTACGATGTGGTATGTCCGATGATTACCGGCAACTGCTTGAGGCGACGATTCAACACGTCGAGGGCTTGAAGGCGCGCGGCGTGCGGCACGTCGCCATCGCGCCGGAGACGCTGCGCGCGCTGGTGATGCCGCCGTTGCGGACGAATCCAGAAACCAGAATCCAGAAACCAGAATTTGCCGCGCCAAAAAGTTTCACGCCGACGGTGGCAACTGTTTTGGCGGCGCCGCAACCGTTGTCGGAACCGAGAACCGAAAGCTCGAAGCTGGAAAATTTTAACGAATTGCGTGAACGCGCGCTGGCGTGCGTGAAATGCCCGAACCTCGCGGCGTCGCGGAAAAACGTGGTGTTCGGCGTGGGCAACATTGATGCACAATTGATGTTCGTTGGTGAAGCGCCGGGGGCGGATGAAGATTTGCAAGGCGAACCGTTCGTGGGCGCGGCGGGGCAGTTGTTGACGAAAATTATTTCTGCGACCGGCCTTTCGCGAGCGGAGGTTTATATCGCGAACATTTTGAAATGCCGGCCAGACACTCCCGGCGAAGTTTCCGGCAACCGCAAGCCCACGCCCGCCGAGATGCAGACGTGCATCCCGTATCTCCACGAGCAGATTGATTTGATCAAACCCAAAGTCATCATCGCCCTCGGTGCGACGGCGATGGAAGGCTTGCTTGGGCTAACCGGTATCACGAAACTGCGCGGCCAGTGGCAGACGTATCGCGGCACGCCGCTCATGCCGACGTTTCATCCGTCGTATCTACTCCGCAATCAGGCTATGAGCGAGAAACGCCGCGTGTGGGAGGATATGTTGGCGGTGATGGAAAAACTAGAAATGCCCATCAGCGAGAAGCAGCGGAATTATTTTTTGAAGGCGTGACATTTCTCGCCGCACTGGCGGCAGAAATTTTTCCCAGCAGCGCCGCCGCCTCGTTTTTTAACTGCTGTCGTTTTTCTACATTCAAGCCGCTCGGATCAAAGCGATAGGCGTAGTGCAGCCTCAACAATTCCCGCAACGGCGAACGCAAATCTTGCAGCCCCGGTTCGGCGAGCGCGCGTTCCAGCCAGTCGGCGAGCGGTTCGCCGGTTTGCCGGGGTAGACCGCGCGCGGCCAACTTTTTTTCGAGCGCATAAAATTCCGAGTCCAGCCCCGGCCAAATGATGGCCGCCGACGACGTTTTATTTTTCCGGCTCCACAGTTTTCCGCGCCGCCGGAAGATGATGAAATACAGCAGCACGAGCATCACGGGAATGAGCGACCAAAAAATGTATTGCTGGAACTGCGCCTGCCGCCAGCGGAATTTCGCGAATTGAAATGCGAGCCACGAGCGCACGTCGGCGAGCCATTCCTCGCCAGCGGTGCGTTGACTTTCGATAGCGACCCACGACGCGGGCGTGGTGTCAAAATCTTCCCACGTTTTGGTCGCGCGGTTCCACGCTAGGCACCAGGCGTGCGCGTCACGTTCGCGCACGACGAAGCCGCTGCCGCGCGTTTCATGCACCGAGTAGCCGACGGCGTAGCGCGCGGGAATGTCCAACTGCCGCAGGAGCAAAACGGTGGCGCTCGCAAAAAATTCGCAATGCCCACTGCGGCTCGTGAGCAAAAATTTTGTCAACGGCGAGGCGTTGGTGGTGACGCGTTTTTCCGCGCCTTGCCAAGTGCTGTAGGAAAACTTTTCCGAGAAAAATTTTTCCGCGCGCCGCCGTTTTTCCGCGTCGCCGGCGTCCGCCGGAAGTTGCATTTCGGCAATCACCTGTTGCAGCGCGGGGATTTCATTCGGCGGCACGGCGAGGTCATAACGGTTGGTCGAGCGTTCATCCGGCGGCGCATCCAACGTGGCACCGCGACCGGAGAGCGCGTCAAACATCAAGAATCCGCGCCCGGCAGCGAGCACCGCACCATTTGGGTTCACTTTCAAAACCATGTAGGGCGGGACGTTTTCCAGCCGCGCACAACCGCCCGGCAACGGCAACAAGCCTTCCGGCTCCTCCAGTTCGCGCGACCAGCCGTTGAGATAGCACGCGATGTTCACGCGGGATGAAACTTTTTTTCCGGCCAGCAAATTCCAAGTGGTTTCGTCCGTCTCGGCGGCGAGCGGTTGAAATTCTTTCAGCCCGCCACCGGCATACCACGTCATTTTTTGCGCGGCATAATTTCGGTAGCTGGCCTCGCGGAGATACGTCGGCGCGTCGCCCGGCTGATGCGGTTCGAGGCGGATGACGATCTTGGCGGACAATTTCAATTGTCCGATACGGCCCATGCTGGTCAGGCTTTGCAGCGGGTCGGTGCGTTGGCGGATGAAATAGGAGATCCACTGCGCGTTGAAATTTTGGATCACGCCCTGCATCCGATTGAAGCCGGTCATGCCCGCGACGCCCAGCGGTAACGCGACGGCGAGCGCGAGCAGCCAGGAGACAATTCCAAATCGGCGCGAACGGTTGACCCACAGCGCCCAGCCGAGCAGCAGACATTGGCCAAAAAAATAAATTCGCGCGCCAGTGTTCGTGTGGATGCCCGCCGCGAAGACGCACACAAAAAAATACGGATACGAAAGGTCGACGTAACGCCCGGCAAACGCGCGGTCGCCTTGCCGCCGCCGCCAGCGCAGCACGAGCGAGACGGCGGTGAGCGGCACGGACGGACGCGCGTTGAACGCCTGCGCGAGCAAGAACGCAAATGTGGTCAGCGGCAGCCAGCGCAGAAAACGGATCGCGGTGAGCACGGTGGATTTCGCGGCGGCACTGGCGGTGTTGCCGTGGAGCATGGCATTGATTCCACCCTCGTCGTTGTTGGTGAAAACGTAGCCGACGAGCACGATGTTCAGCAGCACACAAAAACTCCAGATGCGGTTAAAATCGGTGTCGTCGAGTTCCCAGCGGAGTTTGACGACGCGGGAAATTTCCAGCAACGCGCCCAGGCTCGCGCCGACGATGAGAAAATCCGAGAGCCAGCCCCAGAAGAGCAGCGCGGCGAACAGGAGGAAGGGCGGCGTTTTCATTTCAATTTCGCCAGCCCTTCCTCAATTTTTCCAACTTCCAAAACGTGCAGTGTCTCCAAGGTGTCCGCAGGTTTTTCACCGCGTGGCACGATCACGAGTAGCAACAATGGCACGCCAAGCATTTTGAGTTTTTCAACCAGGCTTTTGCGCGCCTCATCCCAGCGTTGCAACACGCAGATGCAGCCGCTCACGTCGGTCGAGTGTTTCAACACGAGCTGTTCAAGTGTTTCAAATTTTTTATCCGCGCAATTTTTCACCGACGCCAGAATCTCCAGCATCTGATCCGCGTGCGCGAGGCCGCGCCCAGCGGTGAAGCAATACGACTGGTTGCCCACGAACAACAGATCCAGCAAAGATTCTTGCGTAAGAATCGTGCAGGCGAACGACGCGGCAACAGATACGGCTTCCTCCAGCACGTCGCTGTTCGGCTCGTCATCGAACGTGTCGAGCACGAGCGCGTGGCGCACAAAAAATTCGTCCTCGTATTCCTTCACGATGGGTTTGCCAGTCTTCGCCCAACTGCGCCAGTGGATGTGCCGCAGCGGGTCGCCGTGGCGGTAGTCGCGCAGCGCGACAAATTCCTCGCTGCTGCCGACGTTCGTCGCGAGCGCGACGCCGCCTTGCTGAAACCGCACCGCGCCCGGCAACGTGAGGTCCGGCAACGCATATCGCTTCGGTAGAATAAGGACTTTCTGCGGTGCGGGAATTTTGATGAACGCGCGGAAGAGTCCGAGCGGATCGGGCCGCGCGATGGTCACGCCGGAAAAATTCAGCACGCCGCGCCGCAGCGGGAAAAGTTCTAGGCGCACTTCACCGTCGCTCTTCGCCGGCAGCGGTGGGATTTCTGCCTCGGACAAATTAGCGAGGCGGAACGGATTTTTGCTGCGCGTTGAAGAGAATCGGAACGGGCGCGAGCGGCGGCCTTCCGCGCGTTGAAATCCGAACCAGTCGGCGAACGACGGGCGCGGGTCGGCAAGATTGTCGAGCAGCGTGAGACCGGCCTGGATTTTTGGCGTGAGATTTTTTACGACCACGCGGTAGGGCAACGGCTGACCCGCCGTGCCGACGCGCGGCAAAATTCGCGTCGCAGAAAATTTTCCTGAAAAACGAAAGCTGCACGCGAACGCGAACAGCAACAACGCCAGCAGCAGCACGAACGATTGGTAGCTCTCGGTGTTTTCAATATCCGCGCCGATCGCGCCCGTGACCATCAGCGCCACCGCCACGCACAAGCCCGCGCGCGTGAACCGTCGCCGCGCCCAATGCCACAGGCCCGAAGTGGCGCGGTAGTTCCAGTAGATGAATTTGTAGAGGAGAGTCACAAAGTATGAATTATGAAGGATGAATTATGAAGGGGGGCCAGCGCACACCGTTTCATCCTTCATAATTCATCCTTCATAATTTTTTTCACGCCGGCACTTTCAATTTCTTCACCGCCTCCTCCACCACTCCGCGCGCCGTGATGCCGGAGAAACGCGCTTGCGGTTCCAACACGAGCCGGTGCGCGATGACGGGCACCGCGAGTTTTTGAATTTGTTCTGGCGTCACGAAATCAAAGCCTTCAAACAGCGCCATCGCCTGTGCGGTTTTCATCAGCGCGATGGACGCGCGCGGACTCGCGCCGAGTTGCACGCCTTGAGCCGTGCGCGTCGCGGAAACCAAATCTACGACATAGCGTTTCAGTTCGCCGCTGATGCGGACATCTTCCACGGCGCGTTTCAACGCGATCACGTCGGCGAGCGTCGCGGCGGGTTTTAATTCATCAAGCGGATGATGGTGTTCCTGCGCCGTGAGGACGGCGACTTCTTCCTCTGCGGAGACGTAGCCGAGCGTGAATTGCATCGCGAAGCGATCCATCTGCGCTTCCGGCAATGGATAAGTTCCGCGAAATTCCACGGGATTTTCTGTGGCGATGACAAAAAATAAATCCGGCAAATTCCGCCGCTCGCCCTCGACGCTCACCTGCGCTTCACCCATCGCTTCGAGCAGCGCGGATTGCGTGCGAGGCGAGGCGCGGTTGATTTCATCCGCGAGCAAAATGTTCGTGAACACCGGGCCTTCGTGAAAATGAAATTGTTGGTCGCGCTGGTCGAAAATGGAAACGCCGAGAATGTCTGATGGCAAAAGATCCGGAGTGAATTGCAGCCGCTTGAACTGCGCGTCAATGGATTTAGC
This sequence comes from Limisphaerales bacterium, assembly GCA_025360325.1. Lineage (GTDB taxonomy): Bacteria > Verrucomicrobiota > Verrucomicrobiia > Limisphaerales > UBA11358 > UBA11358. The sequence continues at coordinate 24,798 of JANYCI010000124.1, forward strand.
CAACGCCTTCGCGAGCGTCGTCTTGCCGGTGCCGGGATAATCCTCAAGCAGGACGTGGCCGCCCGCTGCCATCGCCGCGAGCAGATGCCGCGTGGCGGAATCTTGGCCACGAATAATTTTGGCGATGTTGGAGGCGATGCGGTGGTAAGTTTCGCGGGCGGCGGCGAGGTTGGCGGGTGTCATGGGTGCGATGTTGAAACAGTGAAAGCGATAAAAGGTTTCAATGAAATCTAAATTTCAATTCAGCAGCGCGGCGGAAATTTTTAATCCGCGAGGCGATAAGTCTGCCCTCAAGTTAAATTAAACGCCGCCGATTAGATTAGTTAAATGCAAGCGCGTCAGGCAACATCGGGCATGGTAAAAACCAAGCCGAAAAGCACCGTGCGCTTTGCGCCGATTGCGACGGGTCAAATCTGGCGCGTGGAGGGCTTGAATCTACAGGTGAACAACGTCGGCCCCTTGATGGTGCAATACAAACTATTCAAGCCCGACGCGCTCAAAACTGGCACCAACGAGATTCAGGCAAAAGTCGCCGTCGAAAAATACCTGAAAAAAAACAAGGCGGTTTTGCTGTCGGAAAAAAAGTAGTGACGCTGGCATATCGCCTGCGAGTTTCTTTCCGGCGGCAATGTTTGCTTACGGCTCGACGGTTTCGAGGTATTTGAATTTCCCGCCCACCACTTTGAGGATCACGGCGGACTTCGACGCATCGCGGTTTTCGTTGATGGAAATTTTTCCCGTGACAGCCTGAAAATCTTTCGTAGCGGCGATGGCGGCGCGCACTTTCGCGCTGTCCGTTGTGCCCGCGCGTTTGATCGCATCGGCCAGCACGAGCGCGGAATCGTAACCGCACGCCGCGAGCGCATCGAGCTTCTGTCCCGGCCAGCGCTTGGCAAAGTTTTCCACGAATTTTTTGCTCACGTCCGTCGCGACCTCCGGGCTGTAATGCGTGGAAAAATAATTTCCTTCCACCGCGTCGCCGCCAATCTCCGTGAGCTTTTCCGATTCCCAACCGTCGCCACCGAAGAGCGGGACGGTGATACCAAGCTGTTTTGCCTGCACACAGATCAAGGCGGCGGCGGTGTAATAACCCGGCACAAAAATACAATCTGGATTGGCGGCCTTGATGCTCGTGAGTTGCGCCTTGAAATCTTTGTCGTTGCCGTTGTAGTCCAGCTCGGAAACAATTTCTCCCCCATTGTCCCTGTATTTTTCTTTGAAAAATTTTGCGAGACCCTTGCTGTAATCACTCTTCACATCGGTAAAAACTGCGATGCGCTTACTCTGCAAAGTTTTCGTCGCAAAGTTTGCCAGCACGAAAGCCTGAAATTTATCAATGAAACAAACGCGAAAAATGCAGTCGCCAGTCTTCGTCACGTCGGGATTGGTGGAGGACGGCGAGATCATCGGAATTTTATTTTGTTGGCAGATGGGCGCAGCTTCCAGCGAGCGCGACGACGCAACTTCGCCGAGAATGGCGATGACGCCGTCGCGCGAGATGAGTTTGTTAACGACCGTGGCGGCTTCACCGGCCTTGCTCTGGTCGTCCTCGGTAAGCAGCTCTAATTTTTTACCGAGCAAACCGCCGGCGGCGTTGATCTCCTCAATCGCCATCAGCGTGCCTTCATGTGAGGAAATGCCGAACGTAGCTTCCGTGCCCGTGAGCGAGGCGAACTCGCCAATCTTGATGGTGTCGCCACCCGCCGAACCGGACGGCTTGCAACCAGTGAAAAAAAATGTCGCGACGAGGGCGGCGGAAAAAAGACCGGTGGTTGAAAATTTCATAAAAATAAAAATTGTTGGCGGTTAAAAATACTTTCGCCAGCGTAACGAGTTGGTTTGCGGATTCAAGTTTTTGCGGATGCACCAGCCGCTTTCGCTTTGAATTTTTTTGTGGCGACGATATGTTTCCGGCCATGTCTCCCCCAAAAAATTCCGCCCGTCGGCGCCGCTTTTGGCTGGCCGCGATTTCAGCGGGAATTTTTTTCTGGCTCACGCCCAAAATAATTTCCGCGCCCGCTGGATTTCTCGTGGATGGCTGGGACACGGACAAAGGTTTGCCGAGCAGCACAGTCACTTCCATCGCGCAGACGCCGGACGGCTATTTGTGGGTGGGCACTTACAACGGCCTCGCGCGGTTTGACGGCGCGCGGTTCGTGAGTTTTGACCCGGCGAACCTCCCCGCGCTCGGCCAGCCGCGCGTGCAGGGAATTTTTCTGGATGCGCGCGGCACGCTTTGGGTCAACACCTTTCGCGGCGGGTTGACGTCGTATCGCGACGGCGAGTTTCGCAACGAATGGCCGGATCAAAACGCGTTTGATCTGCACACCACGCTGGTATTTTCCACCACGAACTTGGTCACGTTTGTCACGCAATACGGCGAGGTGCTCCAACGCGATCCGCAAAATACGAATGCGGCTTGGAGCGTGACTGGCCCGCCCTCGCCCCGCCCGATTTTTCAGTGCGCGGACAGCACCGGACGGCTCTGGTTTCTGGCGCGCGACGGACACATCTTGCAGTTCGCGGATGGAAAATTTGCTCCGCTGCCGGACGACGGCGGTTTGTTCGGGAGCGAAATCGAGAGCAAAATTTACACGGTCGTGGCCGACGCAAGCGGACAAATTTTTGCGGGCGCGAAAAATGAGATCGCGCGCTGGGACGGAAAACAATTCATCGCCATTACGCCGACGAACGGCGCGGCGGACATCAATCCGGAATTTTTATTTCCCACGCGCAACGGTGCGATCTGGGTTTTGGACGGCGACCGTTTGCGCAAGATGTCCGGGCGGCGTTGGGAAGCGGAGGTGGTGGCCTGGCGCGGACTGCTCGGTTTCGCCTCGGGTCGCGCGATGGGCGCGCACGAGGATCGCGATGGCGGCGTGTGGTTGAACCATTATGGCAACGGGCTATTTCACATCACGCTGGATAATACATTTGAGCGCCTCGCCTCGGCCCCGGACAATTTGCCCGGCGACCGCTATCTGCCCGGCGACCGCGTGAACGCTTGGTTTCAGAGCGGTGATGGCGGCGTGTGGGCGGGGGTGGATCACGGCGGGCTGGTGCGTTTGCGCGACCGGCGATTCCAAGTGCTCGGAGCGGCGGACGGACTTGGCGCGCGCACCGCGCTGTCTGTTTGCGAGGACACGAACGGCACGGTGTGGATCGGCACCGGCGGTGGCGGTCTCTGCGTTTTGCGCGCTGGAAAAATTTCCCGCTACAACGTCGGCGCGAACGCCTCGGAGAATTTTATATTTTCGATTTCGCCGCGTGGCGATGGCGGCGCGTGGTTGAGCGCGGCGGCGGGAGAGGATTTGTATCAATTTTACAACGGCCAAGTGCAGCGAGTTTCGCTCGATGTCCACGGCATTAAATCCATTCTCACCGACCACGCCGGGCGCGTGTGGATGGGCACGAAAGCCGGCCTCGCCCAATGGTCGGGCGAACTCCGCTGGCTGCTCGGCGCGAATAATTCTCCGAACACGCCGTCGGTGCGGGCGCTGGCCGAGACGCCCGCTGGTGAAATCTGGGCGGGCGCGGACGACGGCTCGCTCTACCGCTGCGACCTGCCGGAGCCAGCCCCGTTCCGCCCGCAGGATGCGCTGGCAGGGCAGCCGATTTTTTCATTGTGCGCGGATGCGGATGGGGCGCTCTGGGCAGGCACGTTTCGCGGCGGATTGCTGCGGTTCAAAGCTGGAAAATTTTTTCGCTTCACCGCCGCGCAAGGTTTGCCGGTGGATGTCATCAGCCAAATTTTATTGGATCAGCAAGGCCACCTTTGGCTCGGCACGCACAAGGGAATTTATCGCGTCGCCAAATCTGCGCTCGACGCCATCGCCGACGGAAAAAAAATTCCGCTGGATTACGTTGTGTTCGGCCAGCACGACGGCCTCGCGTCGGTGGATTGTTCCGAAGGTTACCAACCGGCGTGCTGGCGCGGCGCGGATGGACGGCTGTGGTTCACGACCGAGCGCGGCGGCGTGGTGTCAGTGCATCCCGATGAACTTACCGGCCGCTCCAAACCGCCACCCGTTGTCATCGAGGAACTGCGCGTGGACGGCGCACTGATCTCGTTGCACAGCAGAAAAATTATTTTGTCGCCCGGAAAAAACTCGTTTGATTTTCGCTTCACCACGTTGAGTTTTGATGCGGGTGATCGCGCGCGATTCCGCTACCGGCTGGAAAAAAACGATGCTGACTGGGTGAACGCCGACACGTTGCGCGTGGCGCACTACGGCTATCTGCCGCCCGCGCACTATCGTTTCCGCGTCATCGCCTGCAACAACGAGGGCGTGTGGAACGAGACCGGCACGTCGGTGGAGTTCGAGTTGCAACCGTTTTTTTACCAGACAAAAATTTTCTGGGTTTTGTTGAGTTTGACCGTGGTGAGCGGCGTCGCCTTGATCGTGCGGCGGATGGCCACGCAAAAATACCGGCGCAAACTGGCGCGGCTCGAACAGCAGCACGCCATCGAACGCGACCGCGCCCGCATTGCGAAAGACATTCACGACGACGTCGGCGCGGGCCTCACGCAAATCACGCTCCTCACCGAACTCGCGCGCCGCGAACCAGAGCAAAACGATGCGAACCTTGGACGCATTTCCGATTCTGCCCGCCAGCTCACGAAGGCGATGGACGAAATTGTCTGGGCCGTGGACCCACAGCACGACACGTTCGCGGGCTTGCTCGATTATATTTCCGCCTATGCCGAAGATTTTTTGCGCGTCGCCAACATTCGTTTCCGCATGGACGTGCCGATGCCGCTGCCGGAACTGCGCGTGGATGCCGAGTTGCGCTACAATTTATTTTTGGCTTTGAAAGAAGTTTTGAACAACATCGTCAAACATTCACGCGCCACTGAAGTTTGGGTGCGCCTGACCATCGCAAAAAAAACCTTTACCTTGGGCATCGAAGATAACGGCCAAGGGCTTGCGGCGGGCAAAGAAACCGCAGCGGATGCGGGGCGGATTTCTTCCGGCTCCGGCTTGTTGAACTTAAAAAAACGGCTGGCGGATGTCGGTGGCGATTGCGATATCGTCAGCGAACCTGGACGCGGCACGCGCATCGCTTTGACCGCGCCTATCAAGGACGCCGCATCACCAGTTGTGGCGATTGGCCGACCACCTACATTGGAGTAGGTTTTACGCGTGATTCACCCCGGAATTTTTTTCGCCGCATGAGCATTGCCGTTTCCATTGTTGAGGACGATGCCCGCGTGCGCGCGAGTCTGGCCAGGTTGATTGACGGCTCGTCCGGTTATCGTTGCGTGAGCAATCATTCCAGCGCGGAAGATGCCTTGCGCGAAATCCCCAAGTTCCGGCCCGATGTGGTTTTGATGGACATCAATTTGCCCGGTGCGAACGGCGTCGAATGTGTGCGCCAGCTCAAACCGCAGTTGCCCGGCACGCAAGTCATCATGCTCACCGTGTATCAAAACACGGAACACATTTTCAACGCCCTCGCGGCAGGCGCGACTGGTTATATGCTCAAGCAGACGCCGCCGCCGGAATTGCTTTCAGCCATCAAGGAAGTTCACGCCGGCGGTTCACCGATGAGCGGCCACATCGCGCGGAAAATTGTGCAGTCGTTCCAGCACGCCGCGCCGGTTTCGGCGGAGGCGCAGAGCCTTTCGCCACGCGAGGCCGAAGTTTTGGAACTGCTGGCGAAGGGATTTCTCTACAAGGAAATTGCCGAACAAATGAAGGTAAGTTACGCCACGGTGCACACGCACATCCGGCATATTTACGAGAAATTGCACGTCCGTTCGCGCACTGAAGCCGTGGCCAAACACCTTGGCCAAAAACAGCCGCGCCACGAATTTGCGCCGCGAATTTGACCCACATCCCCAGAACTGGCGATGGCAAAAAACCGAAAGTCACCTACATTGATTCCACGCCCCGACTAAAAACCTAAAAATTGATATTTTGTCCTGTCAATGAGTGAATCCCCAATTAAGCAACACCATGAAAACCCAAACCATAAATCATAAACTCTGCGCCGCGCTTGCGGCGTTGACAACTGCGTTCGCCACCCAAAGTTTTGCCCAAAGCGGCGTGTGGACAGTCAACAACCTCGGCAATTGGAACGATATTGCCAACTGGAACGCAGGTGCCGGCCCCATAGCCAGCGGTGCGGGTAACACAGCTGATTTCAGCACCATTGACATCACGGCGGCACGCCCGGTGACGCTGGATGCAAACTTTACCATCGGTAGTCTTTTGTTCTCGGACAAAACGCCATTTTTTGCTTGGACGCTGACATCAACCGGCGGCTCGATTCTGACGCTGGACAATGGCGGTAGTTCACCTGTGATTGCCGTCACCAATCAGACGACTGTTATCGGCGCAGGGCTCGCTGGCACGGCGGGATTTACGAAGGTCGGTCCGGCACAGCTTACGTTGAGCGGAACCAATACGTTCACGGGCGGGCTAATTGTGAATGGTGGCACGGTATTGATCAACGCCATCGCCGTGACTCCGGGGGCGACGAATCTGACGCTCATCCCTCAGGATTTGACGGTGCGGGGAGCGTCAGTCAACCTGAACGATGCGGCGAATCAGGGTCTGACGGCGCAAGGTTTTGTGAATTTGACGGTAGGTGCCGGTCAATCCTTCCTTGGCCAGTCGCGTGGATCAAACGCGAAGGGTAACTACATCATCGGTGGTATCATCAGCCGCAACGTGGGCGGCACGGTGGATGTTCCCAACAACGACGCGACTCGCACACAGACTTTTGTAACCAATTCCGCTGTAGCCAGCGGAAATATTCTTGCGAACGGCGTCTCATTTCTGACCGGAAACGGTTTTACTGACTGGTATGCCAAAGCCGCCGCCAGCCCCTTCAATCTAGCGCCAGTGACTTACACCGCCAGCACCGCGACGACGCTGGCAGGAAATGCTAACGTGGCTGTGGTCACGACGACGCTCGCGGCCAATACGAGCATTACCTCGTTGAGGGACGCAGCAGTGCAGGTGTCCACCGTCAACTTAGGCGGGTTCAATCTC
>JANYCI010000192.1 GCA_025360325.1 Limisphaerales bacterium
CGTCGCTCCGCGCGTGCCGCTGACTGGCACGCAAGCGTTCTGGTTCACGGCGGCGCGCGCGGAGCGACGCGCCCTACCCGCCACAACAATTCAGGTTACGGTGATAAAAACGCAAAGGCGGGCAGATTTCGCAGCACGCCAAAAAGCACCGTCGCCGCCAGCAGCGGCCAGAGAAATTTTACCGGGAAAAAATTTCCATTCGCGCGCCCGCGAAAATGGTTCAACACAAACCAGCCGCCGCGAGCAGTGATAAATAACATTGCCGCTATGAACAGGGCATTATCGCGCAGTGCTGTCAGAAAATCTCCGTGCAGGAGTGCGTGCAACGAGCGCGTGGCGCCGCAGCCGGGACAGTTCAAGCCGGTTAGTTTATGAAACGTGCAGCCGGGAAAAAAGCGATGCGTGGCCGGGTCGAAGAAAAAAACGGCGGTGGCAATGACTACTGCGCTCGCTGTGCAAATCAGCACCGCGAACGGAATTTTTTTTCCGCGCGACGAAAGGATTGGTGGCACGCGACTCATGCGTTTTCCGTTTTCAGTTGAGCGGCCACACCCAGTTCGTCGGGCTGGTCGCAAAGCTGATGATCGCACCTATCACCAAGCCGGTGATGGAGCAAATCAGTCCGGCCAACGCCAGGCCCCAGCCATTTTGCGGCGGTGAATTGGATTTGATCTGCATCATGGCGACGGCCGAGAAAACGATGCCGAGCAAGCTCACCGGCAGGCAGCCGCAGCAGCAAAACCCGCACAGCGAAAGCAGGCCGCAGACAAATCCCGCCGTCGCAAAACCATTGGTTTTATGGGCGAGCGTGAGATCCGGCTTGAGCGACCCCATCGTGGGCGGCGCGGTTTGCGGAGAAAATTCCGGCAGCAATCCCACGAACGTCCAGTCACCCGCGCCTTCGACAAAAATGGGCGTGCGGGCGTTGAGCCGGCCCTGCGCGAGCCACGCGCCGATAGTTTCCGCCGTCACCGGCCCGTAAATTTTTCCGTCCTGCCCGACGATGCGATAGTTCATATCAATCCTCCGTGGTTTTATTTTTGCCGCTGTCCGAACACACGCCGCGTTTGGCGGCCGCGACAAATTCCAAAACGGTTTTCGCGCCCGCGCTGGAAAATATTTTCTGTGCCTCGGCCACGGCCTCACGGAAATTTTTCCCGCTGCGGAACAGTGCGTGATACAATTTTTTTAATTCCAAACGTTCGTCCGCATTGAAACCCGCGCGCCGCAAACCAATCACGTTCAAACCGCAAATCGTATTGATTCCAGTGGCGATGGTGAAGGGCGGCAAATCCTGGCCGATGCCCGCGCCGCCCTGCATGATGGCCAACGTGCCGACGCGCGTGAACTGGTGGATGAGGCAATTTCCCGAAATGAACGCGCGATCTTGCACCGTGACGTGTCCTGCCAACAGCGCGCCGTTGGCGATGATGACGTGGTTTCCAATCGTGCAGTTGTGCGCGATGTGCACGTTCGCCATGATGAAATTATTCGAGCCGACGACGGTGGCATCTTCCGGTTTCGTTGCACGGTTGACGGTGACGTGTTCGCGGAAAACATTGTTATCACCAATGATGACCCGGGTTGGATCGTCTTTGTATTTCAAATCTTGAGGCGCATCGCCGATGACGCAACCCGCGTGAAATTTATTTCCGCTGCCGATTTTCGTGACGCCGGTGAGATACGCGTGCGGCCCCACGACGCAGTCCGCGCCGAGTTCCACGCTGGCGTCAATGACTGCGAAGGCACCGACGCGGACGTTTGCGCCGAGTTTTGCCGACGGAGAAATAATGGCGGTGGGATGAATCATTTTCAGCCACAGATAAACACAGATAAACACAGATGAAAACTGATTTCCTTTTGGCTGTCGCTAGTAGCGGCAGTGTCTTGATTCCGAATCTGACGGAGCGCGGCTGTGCGCGAAGCGTCAGCCGCAGCCACGTCCACACGGCTGCGGCTGGTCTGCGACACAGCCGCGCTCCGTTCAAATTCAGGCCACATTGGAGGTTGCGCTTGTTTCTTGATTCTTCATTCCGCATTCTTCCTTTCGCTATGGCCACATCCATTTCCATCGTCGAGGACAACGACAAATTGCGCGGCACGCTGGCCAAGGTCATCAACCGCGCGGACGGTTTCAAATGCGTCAGTGACTACGGCAGCGCCGAGGATGCGCTCGCGGATTTGCCAAAAATCAAACCCGACGTGGTGCTCATGGACATTAATTTGCCCGGCATGAACGGCGTGGAGTGCGTTCGCAAATTAAAAGTTATTTTGCCCGCGACGCAAGTGATGATGCTCACCGTGTATGAAGATACGGACAACATTTTCAACGCCCTCGCCGCTGGCGCGAGCGGCTATATGCTCAAGCGCACGCCCGCGAAGGAATTGCTCGAAGCCATCCACGAAGTGCGGCGCGGTGGCTCGCCCATGACCACGCACATCGCGCGCAAAGTGGTTTTATCGTTTCAGAAATCTGCCGCCGCGAGCGCGAAGACGGCGGGTGAATTATCCGAACTTTCCGACCGCGAACAGCAGGTGCTGGATCTGCTCGCGCAAGGTTTGATCTACAAAGAGATCGCCGAAAAACTCGGCATCAGCTACGAGACCGTGCATACCTACATCCGCCGCATCTACGAAAAATTGCAAGTGCGCACGCGCACCGAGGCGGTGGCAAAATTTTTGCAGCGGTAAGCGGCGGGTGAGACGCCGCACTAATTACGCTTTCAACTTCCGTTCCAAAATTTCGCCGACGAGCGCGGGGTTGGCTTTGCCTTTGGAAAGTTTCATCACTTGACCTTTGAGCGAATTGAGCGCGGCAACTTTGCCCGCTTTGTAATCCGTCACGGGCGCGGGATTGGCGGCGATGGCTTCGTCGCAAAATGTTTCAAGCGCCCCGGTATCGCTGACTTGCGCGAGGCCTTTTTCCTGCACGATGGCGGCGGGTGCTTTGCCGGTCGTAAACATTTCGGCGAACACCTGCTGCGCGGCGGCGCTGCTGATGGTCTTGGCCTCGACAAGCGCGACGAGTTCCAGCAAGGCAGACGGCGGAAATTTCAAAGTTGCCAAGCCGGTATCCGCGCGTGCCCCCTCATCCCGGCCTTCTCCCCCGCTGGGGGAGAAGGGGTCGGAGGTTTCCGCAGTTTTTGCAGCCTCCGCCATCTTGGACAATAAATTATTGATGATCCAGTTGGCCATGGCTTTGGGATTCTTCGACTGTTTGGCGATGCCTTCAAAATAATTTCCCAGCTCGACGTTGCTCTTGAACACTTCCGCATCGCTGGCGGGCAACTGATAATCCCGCATGAAACGTTGTTTACGAGCGATGGGCAATTCCACGACGAGCGCGCGAACTTCGGCGAGCCACGCGTCCGTCGGCGCGAGCGGCATCATGTCGGGTTCGGGAAAATAACGGTAATCATGCGCGTTTTCTTTAGTCCGCATTTCTTCCGTGATGCCCGCAACATCATCCCAGCGGCGCGTGGATTGAATGAGTTTGCCGCCGCTTTTCACGACTTCGATTTGCCGCGCGATTTCGTATTCCGCCGCGCGCCGCACGCCGGAAAATGAATTCATATTTTTGATTTCAATTTTTGCGCCGAGAGTTTTTTCGCCAACGGGACGCACGGAAATATTTACGTCGCACCGCACCATGCCCTTCTCCATGTCGCAATCGCTGATGCCGCCTTGCAGCAGAATCTCCTTGAGGGCATTGAGGTATTCGTAGGCCATGTCCGCGCCGGTGATGTCTGGCTCGGAAACAATTTCGAGCAGCGGCACGCCGGCGCGGTTAAAATCCACGCCGCTGGTGCGATCAAAATGTGTGAGCTTGCCCACGTCTTCTTCCAAGTGCGCGCGGGTGATGCGGACTTTGCCCATGCCATTCACGGAGCCGAGACCGTTGAATTCAAAATCCACAAAACCATTCGCCGTGCTGGGCTTATCGTATTGCGTGAGCTGATAATTTTTTGACGCGTCGGGATAAAAATAATTTTTACGGTCGAACTTCGCGTAACGCGGAATCTCGCAGTTCAACAAAAATCCCGTCAGCACCGTTTTGCGTAGCGCCTCCTCATTCGGCACCGGCAGCACGCCGGGCATACCGAGACAAACGGGGCAGACGTTGGTGTTCGGCTCGGAACCGAATTGGTTCGCGCAACCGCACCACATCTTGGATTTCGTTTTGAGCTGGACGTGGGTTTCCAGACCGATGACGGCTTCGTATTCCATTGCGGGAACATTTTAGCCACAGACCCGCTGCGCCGCGCAAATATAAACGCAAAAATTAGGGGCGCATTTTGAACTTAAGAACGTATATGGCTGAATACGACTCGCGCAGCGCGGCGAGTGAAACGCAGATGAAACACAGATTTTTGAAATAAACGCCAAGGCTTCGAGGTCGTCAGAAATTTATTTGTTTCAGACCTTGGTGGGCTTGGTGTCTTGGTGGTTGAAGTATTGCTGCAACCGTTCGAGATAAAGATAAATCACCGGCGTGATGAAGAGCGTGAGCAGTTGCGAGACGATCAAGCCGCCGGTCACGGCGAGGCCGAGCGCACGGCGCGATTCGCCGCCGACACCAAGCCCGAGCGCGATGGGCAACGACGCCATCAGCGCGCACACCGTCGTCATCATGATCGGACGGAAGCGCACCAGGCAGCCTTCAAAAATGGCATCAGGCGCAGTCTGGCCGCGATGCTGCGCTTCAATGGCAAAATCAATCATCATGATGGCGTTTTTCTTCACGATGCCCACGAGCATGATGAGGCCGACGAAGCCGTAGATGTTCAGATCAATTTTGAAAATCATCAGCGTGAGCAGCGCCCCAAATCCCGCCGACGGCAGCCCGGACAAAATCGTGAGCGGATGAATAAAACTTTCGTAAAGAATTCCGAGGATGATGTAAATCACCAGCACGGAGAACAGCAGCAGCCAGCCCATGCCTTGCAGCGAGGTTTGATACACCGCCGCCGAGCCTTGGAAACTCGCGGTGATGGTCGCGGGCAGATGTAATTCGGTTTCCAGTTCGTGAATTTTTTCCACTGCGGTGCCGAGCGCGACGCCGGGCGCGAGATTGAAAGACACGGTGACAGACGGCAGTTGTCCGACGTGCGAGATGGTCATCGGCCCGACGCTGCGCTTGAGCTGCGCGACGGCACTCAACGGAATCAGTTTTCCATTCGCTGCCGTGAGGTAGAGCCGCGCGAGCGCATCCGGGTCGCGCTGAAATTCCGGCAGCACCTCGAACACCACCCAGTATTCCGCAAGGTCACCGTAAATCGTCGAGGCCTGCCGCGAACCGAACGCGTCGTAGAGCGCACTTTCGATTTGCTGCGCGGTGACACCGAGCGCAGCGGCTTTGTCGCGGTTGATATCCACGACGACCTGCGGATTGGCAAGCATGAGGTCGCTCGTCACGTCCTGAAAAATGTCGCGGTGCTCGGCGATCTTGTCGCGCAACGTCGGTGCCCACTGAAATAATTCCTGCGTGTCCGTGTCCTGCAAACTGAATTGATACAGCGCCTTCGTGAGTGTGCCGCTGACGCGGATGAGCGGCGGATTTTGCGGAAAAACATTCAGGCCGGGAATCTGCGCGAATTGTTTCCGCAAATCCTGGATGATCTCATTCGCGCTCTGCGAACGTTCGTTGCGCGGCTTGAGGCGCATGAAAATCCGGCCTGCATTACCGCTGATCGTCGGCCCGCTCACGCCGACGGACGACATGAACGCGGCGACGTTCGGATTCGTCGCGACGATGGCGGCGGCTTGCAACTGGTGCGCCTTCATCGCCTCGAACGAAATATCCTGCGCGCCTTCGGTGAAGGCCAAAATCTGATTCGTGTCTTCGTCCGGGAAAAATCCTTTCGGAATCCACACGAATAAAAACACCGTAGCCACCAACGTCGCGAGCGCCACGGCGAGCGTGATGCGGCGGTGCGCCATCGCGCGGCGCAAGGCGCGTTCGTAGAGCGCACGGATACGTTCAAAAAAGTTTTCAAACGTGTTGTAAAGCTGGCCGTGTTTTTCATTCCGCACGGAATGGACGAAGCGGCTGCACATCATCGGCGTGAGCGAGAGCGACACGAAACCGGAAATCAAAACGGCACAAATAATTGTGACGGCGAATTCATGCAGCAGCCGTCCGAGCAAGCCGCTCATGAACAGCACGGGAATAAAAACCGCGCAGAGCGAGAGTGTCATCGAGACGATGGTGAAGCCGATTTCCTTCGCGCCCTTCAATGCCGCCTGCATGGGCGGTTCGCCGTTTTCCATGTGGCGCACGATGTTTTCGAGCATCACGATGGCGTCATCCACCACGAAGCCGACGGAGAGCGTGAGTGCCATGAGTGAAAGGTTGTCGAGGCTGTAACCGAACAGTTTCATTGCCGCGAACGTGCCGACGATAGACATGGGCAACGCAAGGCTCGGGATCACCGTCGCGGAAAGGTTGCGGAGAAAAACAAAGATCGCCATCACGACGAGAAACATCGTTAGCATCAAGGTTCGTTCCACGTCCGACACGGACTGGCGGATGCTTTGCGAACGATCAAAAACAAAATCAATGTTCACCGCCGCCGGCACGGCCGCGCGTAATTTCGGCAACTGTTTTTTTATTTCGTCCACGACGGCGACGGTGTTGACGCCGGGCTGGCGTTGCACCGTGAGGACGATGCCGCGCGTGCCGTTGAACCACGCGGCGACCTTGTTGTTCTGCACGCTGTCAATGACGGTGGCGACTTCCTGTAAACGCACCGGATTGCCGTTGCGATACGCGATGATGAGCGGACGAAACTGTGCGGCATTTTTCAACTGCCCGTTCGCCTGAATCGTGAACGATTGTCGCTGGCCTTGCAGCGTGCCGAGCGGCTGGTTCACGTTCGCGGCGGCGACGGCCTGCTCCACCGTGTCAATGCCGAGGCCGTAAGCCGCTAGTTTATTTGGGTCAACTTGCACACGCACGGCGAACTGTTGCGGGCCGAACACGCCGACCTGCGCGACGCCGTTCACCATCGAGAGCCGTTGCGCGATGAGATTTTCCGCGTAGTCATCCACGACCGAGAGCGGCAGCGTGGCCGACGACATCGCGATGAAAAACACCGGCGTGTCGGCGGGATTCACTTTGCCGTAAGTCGGCGGCGTGGGCATTTCCGGCGGCAACTGGCGCGCGGCTTTCGTGAGTGCGGATTGCACGTCGAGCGCGGCGCTGTCAATGTCGCGGTCGAGAGAAAATTGCAGCGTGATTTGCGTCAAACCTTGCGCGCTCACCGAAGTCATCGCGTCCACGCCGGCGATGGTGGAAAGTTGTTTCTCCAACGGCGTCGCCACGGCGGAAGCCATCGTGGCCGGACTCGCGCCGGGAAGATTTGCAGAAACAGAAATCGTCGGAAAATCCACGCTCGGCAGATCGCTGACGGGTAGCAGATGAAAACCGAAGAGGCCGAAAAGCAAAATCGCCGCCATGACCAGCGTGGTCATCACGGGACGGCGGATGAAAATTTCGGAGACGTTCATCTGGAAAAAAGGATGAAGGATGAAGGATGAAGGATGAAGTGAACGCAGATGGGCGCCGCGCTCCGGCCGGTTTGATCATTCATAATTCACCCTTCATCATTTGCCTTTGTCTTCCACCGCGACGCCGGGCGCGAGCCGGAGCTGTCCGTCGGTGACCACGGTTTCGCCCACATTCAGCCCGGAGAGAATGGCGGTGTCGCCCTTGAACGTGACGCTGGTTTTCACCGGACGAAATTCCACGGTCTGATCCGCCTTGACGACAAAAATAAAAGCGCCGTTCTGCCCGTTTTGCACCGCCTGCGACGGCACGGTGACGGCATTCGTAAGCTCATCCAGTTGAATTAAAATTTGCACGAATTGACCGGGCCAGAGTTTTTCGTCCGTGTTCGGAAACGTCGCCTTCAATTGGATTGTGCCAGTATTTTCGTCCACGGCATTATCCACGAACGTCAGTTCGCCCGTCGGCGCGTCGCCTTCCAGATTTTCAAAACTCGCGGTGGCGGCGAGCGTGCGCCCGCGCATCTGCTTTTGGATTTGCGGCAAAAATCTTTCCGCGATCGCGAACGCGGCGTAGATGGGCTGAATCTGATTGATCGTCAGCAACACGTCGTCCGGTGCCTTCACCACGTTGCCCGCGTGGAATTGCAGGCCGCCCGTGCGCCCGTCAATCGGCGAACGGATTTCGGTGTATTGCAAATTTAATTCCGCGTTCGTCACCGCCGCGCGGTCGCCCGCCAGCGTGCCGGTCAACGCATCGAACGCCGCTTTGCTCGTATCGAAAATGTCCTGCGAAATTAATTTCTGCGTGAATAATTTTTCATCGCGGTCGAATTGGATTTTCGCGTTTTGCAGTTGCGCGGCGTCGCGATCCAAATTGGCTTTCGCCGCCGCCAGGGCCGCCTGTGCCGGGCGCGCATCAATTGAAAAAAGCAGGTCGCCCGGTTTCACTGTCTGGCCTTCTTGAAAATTTACCTTGCTGATGACGCCACCAATCTGCGGGCGGATGGTGACGGACGAAACTGGCATGACGTGGCCGACCGGCGGCGGCGCAATGAGCACGGGCATATTTTTTCCAACGGCTTTCGCGGTCAGCACCGGGACGGACAGGGGATTTGCGGACGCGGATTTTTTCCCATCGCAGCCCGCTAAGGCCAACCCCAGCAACCCCGGCAGCAGCTTCAAAAAAAATTTCATCTTGTCGTCTAGGCTGGACGAAACGTCACCGCGACTTGTTTCAAAAAACTGGCGTAGCCGCGCTGAAATTTCGGGTCGCTCACGCGCTGTCCGCAAATCAGACGCGTCATTTGCGGGAATGCCTGTGGAAACTGCGCCAGCGACATCATCGCCAGCAGCGCGAACGACGCCTCGGTGGAACGGTTGAAGGTGCCAGCCTTTTGCTGGCGGCGGATGCCCGCGATGTGTTCCCGCGCGATGTGGCGGCGGGATTTTTCATCCACCGCTTGGCCGCCCGGATTTTGCAGCGACTCCCAGCCGATGATCCGCATCCATTCTTCATCGGCGCAGATCGCCAGAAACCACGCGGGGACTCGCTTGGTGGGATCGTCCGGGTAAGTGCTGGCGATGGAGACGCGCCGCGCAATTTTTTCATGCAGCGCGGCTTGGAATAATTTTTTCTTGCCGCCGAAATAATGGTAGAGCATCCGCTTGTTGATCTTCGCCCGCTGCGCGATCACATCCACCCGCGCGCCCGCAAAGCCACGCGCGGCAAATTCTTTCAACGCCGCGTCCAGGATTTGCTGCCGCGTGCGCTGCGGGTCGCGCACCGCCCGGACGACTTTTTTCTGTTTGATTGAACGCATCGAATAATAAGTAACCGCATAGTTACTTGTTCGCAACCGCGAAATGTCGCGCCATTAAAGTGGTGGCTTTTCCCGCTGCCACGCCGTCGCCTGCTCGTAGGCGTGCGCGAGCCGCAGCATCGTTTCCTCGCCGAACGGCTTGCCCAGCAGTTGTAGGCCGATGGGCAGCTTCGGATTTTTCGTGAATCCGCACGGCACGCTGATGCCCGGAATCCCCGCGAGATTGCAGGAGATCGTGAAGATGTCAGACAAATACATCTGCAACGGGTCGCCGGATTTTTCACCGATCTTAAACGCCGCCGTCGGCGTGGTGGGCGTGATGATGGCGTCCACGGTTTCAAACGCCTTGAGAAAATCATTGCGGATGAGTGTGCGAACTTTCTGCGCCTGCAAATAATACGCGTCGTGATAGCCGCTGCTCAAAACGTAGGTGCCCAAAATAATTCGCCGCTTCACCTCGTCGCCAAAACCTGCGCCGCGTGTTTTGGAATACAGTTCCAGCGGATCATTGCCCTCGATGCGGGCGCCGTAGCGGATGCCGTCGAAGCGCGCGAGATTCGACGAGGCTTCGGCGGTAGCGATGATGTAATAAACCGCGACGGCGTAATCCGTGTGCGGCAAAGAAATTTCCACGATCTCCGCGCCGAGTTCCGTGAATTTTTTTACCGCCGTATCCACCGCCGCTTTCACTTCCGCGTCGAGACCGCCAATCATGTATTCTTTCGGCAAACCGATTTTCAGGCCGCGAACATTGCCCGTCAGTGCTTTCGTGTAATCCGGCACCGGTTGCGGCACGCTCGTGGAATCGCGCGGGTCCACACCGCTCATCGCGCCGAGCAAAATTGCGGAGTCGCGCACGTCTTTCGTGAACGGCCCGATTTGATCCAGCGAACTCGCGAACGCCACCAAACCGTAGCGCGAAATGCGACCGTAAGTTGGCTTCATGCCTACGACGCCGCAGAGCGCAGCGGGCTGGCGGATGGAACCGCCGGTGTCCGTGCCGAGCGAGGCGATGCACTCGTCCGCCGCGACCGCCGCTGCCGAACCGCCGGACGAGCCGCCGGGAATCCGCGATGTGTCCCACGGATTGCGCGTGACGCCAAACGCGGAATTTTCCGTCGAACTGCCCATCGCAAACTCGTCCATGTTGCAGCGGCCAAAAATAATTGCGCCCGCTGCTTTCAATTTTTCAATCGCCGTCGCGTCGTAAGTGGAAGTGAAATTGCCGAGAATTTTTGACGCGCAATTCAACGGCTGGCCTTTGACGGCAAGCACGTCCTTGATCGCAATCGGCACGCCCAGCAAGGGTTTTATCACGCCGCTCGCAATTTGTTTGTCCGCCGCATCCGCCTGCGCGAGCGCATCGGCGGCGTTGTGGCTGATAAAGGCGTGGATGGTTCCGTCCACGCGGGCGATCTGGTCGAGGCACGCTTGCATCGCCTCGCGCGATGAAACTTTGCGGTGCAATAATTTTGCCGCGAGTTCGGAAATGGTGAGTTGGTTGAGCATCGGATTTTTAGCCACAGATAAACACAGATGGACACAGATGCCAAAAGCACAAATGGCTGACGAACATCTTGGCTGAACGGCTGTGATTATCTGTGTCCATCTGTGGCTGAAGATTTTTTATTTCGCCGCGCTTTGGCAAAAAATCCGCGCCTCGGCCTCGGTGATTTTTCCGTCGCCATTCGTATCACACCGGCGCACAGCGGCATTGAACGCCACATTTTCCCCGTCCACCGTGCGTTCCTTGTGTTCAAAAATAATCGGAATGGAAACCTCCGTCTTGCTCTCGGTGCGGCTCGTGTTGCTGCCAGGCTTGTTCAGCGTTTCATAAAATAAACGCCCTGCCGCGTCGTTTTCAAACGACACTTTCATTCGCTCGGCATCGCGATAATGCGTGGTCTCGTTGGTGATGCAACCCGCCGCGAGCAACGCCGTGAGGGACAGACACAGGGACAAAGTTTTTTTCATAATGATTTTTTGGGAACGAAATTACTCGACGACTTTGGGGACGATGAATAGTCCGTTGGCTTGGCGCGGTGCGTTGCGGAGCGCGTCTTCGTGCGACAGCGAAGGGCGAATTTCGTCCGCGCGCGTGACGTTGACCATCGGGACGGCGTGCGCGGTCGGCTCGACGTTGGACACGTCTAACTCACGCAATTTTTCGATGTAGCCAAGGATGTTGCCGAGCTGCGCGCCGAGTTTTTTTTCCTCATCCGGCGTGAGCGCAATGCGCGCAAGGTTTGCGACGTATTTCACATCAAGTTCAGTAGCTGCCATGAAAAGAGTTTCAAGTTTCAGGTTGAAAGTTTCAAGTTGAAACCGGGCGGCTGGCAGAAGCAGGAGCGGCACTTCCAACATTCGAGGCTTTGAAGTTAATTTTTCGGAAACCTTGAAGCGTTGGCGCGGCTGGCCAGATCAGCGAATTGCGTTACACCGTTTTAGTGTGCTAGAGTCAAAGCATGATCGCGCTGGTTGAACAAAAGCTGCAAAGCATCGCCGACTTGTGCCGGCGGCTCAAAATTTTCGGCCCGATGGCATAAACTTCAAGGATGCTTCCAGCAAAAAAACGTCTCACGCGCCGGAAATTTCTAGCAGGCATCACGCTGGCGGGATTGGGCGGCGCGGCTTACACACATTGGGGCGAACCGCATTGGCTGGACGTGGGACGGCATGAGGTCGCGATTGCCAAGATGCCAAAAAAAGCGCCGCTGAAAATTTTGCAGATGTCAGACTTTCATTCGTCGTCGTTTGTAAGCCTAAATTTTTTGCGGCACGCGGTGGAGTTAGGTTTGTCGCTGCAACCGGATTTGATTTGTTTGACGGGTGATTTTATTACGGCGGGCGACAGTCAATTGGAGGGTCTGGCAGATGTGCTCGCGCCGCTCGCGCAAGCTGCGCCAACCTTCGCGTGTCTCGGCAATCACGACGGCGGTTGGTGGACAAAATTTCACGGCGGCTTTGCGGACTCGTTGGTGGTGCAGGGTTTGTTGCAGGACGCGGACGTGACCTTGCTGCTCAATGAGCGGCGGGAAATTTCTGTGCGCGACTGGAAAATCACGCTGGCGGGCGTGGGCGATATGTGGTCGGGCGCGATGCAGCCGCAAGCTGTTTTTCAATCGCCAGTGGCGGCAGGCACTGACGCGACGGTGTTGTTGTCGCACAACCCGGACACGAAAAGTAATCTGAAATCCTACGCGTGGGATTTGCTGTTGTGCGGCCACACGCACGGCGGACAATTGCGGTTACCGTTCATCGGCACACCGTTCGCGCCGGTGCAGGATAAAAAATTCGTGGAAGGTTTGCATCGCTGGGAGAACCGGTGGATTCACATCACGCGCGGCATTGGCAATCTGCACGGCCTGCGTTTTAATTGTCGCCCGGAAGTGAGTTTGCTAACGTTGGTTTAGGATTATGAATCCGGCGAAATTTTTTGAGCGGAGTTCAATTGCCACTTCCGCTTTCACATTGATTGAACTGCTGGTGGTCATTGCCATCATCGCCATTCTCGCGGCGATGCTCTTGCCCGCGCTCGCGGCGGCGAAGGAAAAAGCGCAGCGCACGGTCTGCATCAATAATCAAAAACAAATCATGCTCGCGACGCGGCTCTACACGGACGAGGGCAACGACCGACTGCCGTTTTGCAACGCGCTGGCGTTCGACGCGCAAGGGCCGGGCTGGTTGTATAAAGGGTCGCAGGCCATGAACCAAGCGAGTTATGTGACCGATGGTTTGATTTGGAGTTACATAAAAAATACGAACACTTATTGGTGTCCGCTGGATCGTGATCCGCGCACTTACAGTTCCGCGCCGCCGCTGCGACCGCAGTTGTGTTCGAGTTATTGCATGAATGTCGCGGTGGATGGCAATGCCAAGCTCGGCTATGGTTCTTACAAGACGACGCAATTTCCCGGCGACGCCGTGTTGTATTGGGAGGCGGATGAAAAGGGCGGCTACGGCACCTGGAACGACGGTTGCAACATTCCCACTGACGGCCTGACCACGCGAAGGGCGGAACGCTGACGTGCTTTGACAGCCATGTGGAATATATGAAGCAGAAAGCGTTCAACGACGAGGCGGCCAACAACAAACCGGGGCGGCTGTGGTGCAATCCGGGAACTCCAAACGGAATTTAATTTTCAATGTCGCCCCATCAAATCATCGCCAACGGAAAATCTATCGCGGCGCAACTACCTTGCACCATCGAAGAATTTTTAATCGCGCAAAAACTTTTACCGCGCAGCGTCGTCGTGGAGCACAATGGTGAAGCGGTCGCGCCGTCGGAATTTTCGCGGCGACAATTAAACGCGGGCGACACACTGGAGATCGTCAAGATCGTCGCGGGCGGGTGATTTTTTATTTAACCGCAGAGAACGCAAAGAACACAAAGATTCAAAAACTGTGCGTCGCCAGCACAAATAAAAATCCCCCCCGTTCTTCTCTGCGCTCTTTGCGTTCTCTGTGGTTAATTTTCCCCGTTCAGATTTCAACCGCTTGCAAATATTCCGGCACGATGACTTGCGCGTTCGGTTTCAGGCCGCGCAACGTTTCCGCGTGCGCGAGGCAGGACGTTTCTTCACCATGGATGCAGAAGATTTTTTTGATGTCGCCGGTGAGTTGTTTGACGTAGTGCTGCAATTCATTTTTGTCTGCGTGGCCGGAATAAGTATCCATTGAAACGACGCGGGCGCGGACGTCATGCGGTTCACCAAAAATGTTCACCGGCGTTTTGCCAGCCACGAGTTGCGCGCCGAGCGTGCCTTCGGCGCAGTAGCCGATGAAGAACAGCAGGTTTTTTTTGTCGCCGATGTTGTTGTTCAAGTGATGGCGGATGCGCCCGGCCTCGGCCATGCCGGAGGCGCTGATGATGATCATGGATTCTTTGCGGTCATTGAGTTTTTTGGATTCAACGGCGTCGCGGATATAAGTCAGATTGCTCATATCGAATGGATGTTCACCATTGCAAAGATTGGCAATGAGATTGGGGCGGAGGCTTTCGGGATGGTTTTCGTAAATGCCGCTGGCTTTGGTGCTCAAGGGGCTGTCCACAAAAATGGGGAGGCGCGGAATTTTTCCGGCGCAGGTCAACTCGTGCAGCACATAAACGATCTGCTGCGTGCGTCCGACGGAGAACGCGGGGATGATAATCTTGCCGTGTTGCGCGATGGTTTCGCCGATGACTTTGGCGACGGTTGCCACCGCGTCGGTGCGGTCGGTGTGGACGCGGTTGCCGTAGGTGGATTCAATCTGGAGAAAATCCACGTTTTCGACGGGCACGGGATCGCACAGCAGCAAATCATTGCCGCGCCCGACATCGCCGCTGAAGAGCCAGCGAAATTTTCGACCGTTTTCTTCAAAATCCAAAATGACTTGCGCGGAGCCAAGAACGTGACCGGCGTCGCGGAATGTCACGTTCACGCCGGGCAGCGGTGAGAATGTTTTTTCATAATCATGCGGCACAAACAGCGACACGGCTTTTTCTGCATCCACAACGTGATAGAGCGGCTCGACGGGCGGCAGATGTTTTTTAGCGCGCATTTTGGAGACGAAGAGCGCGTCCTGTTCCTGAATGTGCGCGGAATCAATCAGCATGATGGCGCACAAATCGCGCGTGGCGTCGGTGCTGTGAATCGAGCCGCTGTAACCTTGCTTGATGAGGTTCGGCAGATTGCCGCAATGATCAATGTGCGCGTGGCTCAAGACCAGCGCGTCAATTTTATGCGGGTCGAACGGGAAGCGCAGATTGCGGTCGGTCATGTCTTGGCGATGCCCTTGGTAAAGGCCACATTCGAGCAGCAGATTTTTGCCATTGATCTCGATGCGATACATCGAGCCGGTAGTGGTGCGCGTGGCGCCGAGGAAGTGGATTTTCATGGCGCGACTCTACCCGCTGGCCAACGCGGAGGGAACAGGGAATTTTCGCCCGCAAAATGACATGGACTTTTCGGCGTTTTTGGCTAGATTTTGCTCCCGTATGAAAAACGATACCACCACAACGCTCCTGAATTTTATTTTGTCCGTGCTGGTGATTCTGGGCGTGGCCTTCACCGTCTGGAATATTTTCCAACAACGCACCGTGCGGCAGTTGCAGCCGGAGCTGACCATCCGGGCGCAAATGTGGCAGGGCACCAGTGCGAAGGTTCAGATGCTCATCAACGACGTGGAAAGCTATAACGCCAAATCGCCCAACCCGGAACTGGGTCGCATCCTCCAATCCATCAAGCAACCCGCCCCGGCTGCCAAATAATTTTATGAACTCCGATTCCACTTCCGAAATCGCCGCGCTACGCAATCAGGTTTTCGCCTTGTTTGTAGCACTAGTCGTCGTCAGCGGCACGTTCACGACTTATATTTTCATCCAGACCCGCCATGCCGGTGCTGACATTGCCCAAGCCGAGCAACTCATTGACAACCTGAAAAAAAATGAAGCGGTCGTCAACAATCTGGCCAACCAATTGATTAACTACGGCCAGCAACATCCAGAATTCATGCCGCTGCTGAAAAAATACGGTCTCCCGCCCGCCGCTGGTGCTCCCGGCAGTGCCCCCGCCGCCGCGCCCAAGAAATAATTTTTTCAACCAATCTTCCCGCCGCAGTTCGGACAATAGTTCGCCTGCGGCGGATTTTTTTGCCCACACCCCCCGCAAACCGTGCTGGCCGCCTTGTTGCGGCGATGAATCGTCAAGTTCCGCAAATAGGGAAACCAACTGAAGGCGTAGGCAAAAATAAAAACCGAGTCTTTCTGGAAAACCGAATAGCACAGCAATGTAAGTGAACCGACGAGGCTCAACCACCAGAACGCTTGCGGCACCACGACCCGCTTGCTTTTTTCCGTGGCATACCATTGCACAATAAAACGCGAGGTGAAAATAAGGTTGCCCACCCAGCCGACGACTTTCACAACCGACCAATCAATGCCGAGAAATTTGCCGCCATGCCAGAGCAGGTGTGTGATGGAATCCATCCGCTGATTAAACCGCCGATGTGCTGCACTGAAAAGCACCAAATTTTTGGGTGGGTGGCACTGGGAGCGCCGGCATCTTGCCGGCAAGACAACCAAAAAAACAAAAGGACACGCCGACTGGAAGCCAGCGCTCCCGGTTTGGAAAATTTATTGCCCCTGCTTCAAATGCAGCGTCTGTGTCGGGAACGCGAACTCAATTTTCTCCGCGTCGAAACACTGTTTGATCTTCAAATTCATCTCCTGCATCTCCGCGAAATAAACCTTGGCATCCGTGCCGTTCCAGACGTGCGCCACGAAAATATTCAGACTGGAATCGGTGAATTTGTTGAATCCGATCAGCAAATCCGACGTGCGCGGATTCGCGCGGTAAATGTCTTCCAATAAAACCGTGGCGCGCTTCATATTTTCCGCCGTCGTATCGTAAGGCAGACCAAAATTCATTTCCGTGCGAATCGTCGGGCGCCGCGAAAGATTCGTGATCACCGCGTTGCCCATCAGTTTGTTTGGCACCGTCACCAGATAGCCGTCCACGCTGCGGATGCGCGTGCTGCGCAGCCCGATGAGTTCCACCGCACCCTCCACGCTCTCCACCTTCACGCGGTCGCCGACGTAAAATGGCTTGTCCAAAAACACCGCCACCGCGCCAAACAAATTCGCCACTGTGTCCTGCGCCGCGAGACCAAGCGCGAGGCCGCCCACGGACAAACCCGCGAGCAGCGACTTGATCTCCCAGTTCAAATTTTCCGCCGTCAACATCGCCGCCGCGATGACGATACAAATTTTCGCCGTCTTGCTGAGGAGCGGGACTAACTGGTTCGCAAAAACTTTGTCCTGCGGCGAAACTACTTTTTCGCGCCAAAGGCCCAGCAGCAAATCCACAATTTTCAGCGCGACGTAAGTGATGGAACACGCCACGACGATGATGAGCGCGTGCGACAAAAAAATCTGCGCGCTCGGTGGCCACTCGAAAATTCCCAGCCCGATGTGCAGTAAAATCACGAACGCCACCACTTCCACCGGGCCGCGCACGAGTTCCAAAATCAAGTCGTCGTATTTTGATTTTGTCCGCGCAGCGATGCGTTTAAGCCAGTGGTTCGCGATGTAATTGAGCAGCCGCGCCACGATGAACGCGAGGGCGATGAAGATCAGCGACGCGACATATTTCCAGAGCGGCTGGCCAAAAAAAGTTTGTTGCCATAAGAAAGCTAGATGCTCGTCGGCAAATGACAGCACGGAAACGGGTAAACTATTTTTGAGAAAAATCGTCATTACTTCCGCCGTGGTTGAATTGGTTACGGGCGGTGTTGGTGCCGAAACCACGGGCGGCGGTAAATTCGTCGCCACCGTTTGCGCCCACACCGAGTAGCCGACGCCGAAAAAAAGTGCCGCCAGCCCCACTCGATAAATCCATTGAAATCGCCAATTCATTTTGAAAATTAGAAACCACCGCCGCGCCCTTGGCAAGTGCCGCGCCCGGAATTTAGGTTCAGCGAAATTTTGCCCGCAGACGAAGCAGGGGCCTTTCCAGCAAATAAAACGAAGCATGCGCGGCCACCAAGGCGCATAAAATCCAAACGGGAAAACGAGTCCACCACGCATCGGTCATTCCAAAAACCGTTAGGCTAGTGCCGCAGAACATTTGTTGCCAGATGTAAATTGAATAAGACAAGACGCCGAGATGCGCCACCCAATTCCAGTTCAGCCAGCGGTAAATAACTAGGCCCGGGTTAAGAACACTGTGGAGCAGCAAGGCTATGAATCCAAGTGCTAGAAAGGAATTACCACAAGCGGCCTGTATGCTTGCAGGGAAATGCAAAACCCTAAAAAAAGTTGGAAATGCAATCAGGCTCATGACTACAAAGATTTTCAGCCCGACTTTTTTTTGAAAAAAAATTACAGTCTTTTCACGGTTGTATGCGAGTAAAACAGCCCCGATGCAACCGTAGGCCAGACAATCAAAGCGGGTAAAAAATGAACCCCACTGAAAGAGAAATTGCTGACTTTCGCCATACCAATGTTTGCATTCCATCAATCGCATTATCGGAGCCACAATCAGAGGCACGGCCAAATATGCAAGTAACCGTTTGGGATTTTTATTCACTTTGAAGGCAAGAATACATGGCCAGAGCAGATAAAATTGCTCTTCAACGGCCAGCGACCACAAATGTGCAGTGGCAAACGGCGGTATATGAAAATTCGTTGTAAATGTCAGGTTCGCCAGCCAGAAGGAGCGGTCTTGCCGATAATCCGTTAGTGATGCCAAAACTAATAAATATGCAAAATAAACAGGTAAAATACGCAAGGCACGACGTAAATAAAATCTGCTCAAATTGATCTGTTCAGAAACTTGCTGTTCGCGCAACAATAACCAGGTGATCAAAAATCCGCTGATAACAAAAAAAAACATCACGCCCGAACCACCAAAGTCCACATAGATTAGAATTTGGTTTAATTTTTTCGGGCAATTTTTTGCATAGGTGCAATGAGCAATCAAAACCAAACAAATACTCACCGCCCGCCAGCCATCCAACGATGGTAGTTTGCGGTGGTAGTTTGCGGCGGCAGTCTGCGGTGGCATAGAGCGCGCACTAATTATTGATTTGAGTTTCCAGTGTCAAGCCTCCAAAATTTTCTGCTCATTATTACCAAATGAAAATCGCGCTCATTGCTACCGTGTTCAACGAGGCGGACAATTTGTCGCGCTGGTGGGATAGCCTTATGCGGCAAACTGTTTTGCCCAATGAAATCGCCATCGTGGACGGCGGTTCCGAGGATCGGACGTGGGAAATTTTACAAGAACTCGCGCGGCAGTCGTCCGTGCCGGTGAAGATCGAGCAGCGCCGCTGCAACATCGCTGGCGGTCGCAACCGTGCCATCCAACTGACGGATGCTGACATCGTGGCCGTCTCGGACGCCGGCAGTTTTCCTGAAAAAGAATGGCTCGCTGAAATCACACGCCCATTGATTGAAGATGAAAAATTAGACGTGACCGGTGGACTGAACATCGCCAACGACGTGACGCCGTTTCAAAATTTTCTCGCCCAGCTTGAGCCGCGCGTGGAGACGGGCGTGTCCAGTGACGGCATTCATCCATCGTCGCGCAACACCGCATTTCGCCGCCGCGCATGGGCGGATGTCGGCGGTTATCCCGAATGGCTCACGCTCGCGGGCGAGGACGCGCTGTTCACGCATGAGCTGCAAAAAATCGGTCGGAAATTTTTTTACAATCCCAAGGCCATTGTTCACTGGTCGGTGCGGGACACGGCGGAAGCATATTTCAAACTGGTATATCGCAATGCCTACGGTGGGGCGGAAGCCCAGTTGTTCTGGCCGTATTTCCGCCAACGCATCATCATTTCGTTGTGTCCGCCGCTGCTGTTGCTGTCGCGCCACCGGTTCCGGCATTTCAAATTCCGCTACCGGAAAAATTTTTCCAGCGCGCACGGCTGGGTGGCGGGAAAAATTTCTGGTCATCGTCCACCGCCGGGCTGGCGCCGGGTGGCGGGAATCCTATTAAGTCCCGAGGCGGCGAATCAACTCGCTGGCCAACAATGACCACCAAATCGCCATCTGCAAAAGTGCTGCTCGCCACTCCCGGCGCGTGGCATCTGCGGCAGACTGCCAAGGCATTTGAAGCGCGCGGTGCGCTGGCCGGCCTGTGGATTTCCGACAAAAACAGCACGGACATTTCCGCTGAAAAATTCCGGCGCTGCTCGCCATATCATCTGGCGATGAAGCCGTTTTACCAGTTCGCGCCGCAAATCTGGATTGAGCGCGCGGCTTATTTTAATTTTCCGTTCTGGCGCGGCTGGCTCAACCGTCAGCCGTGGCCCAAAGCCAATGTCATTCAGGCCACGATGGGTTTTGCCACGGAGCCGTTTGATCGCGCGGAAAAAACCGGGGCGCTTAAAGTGGTGGACTGCCAGAACAGCCATCCCACTTCTTATTTCGGCTATTGGCAGCGCGAATGCGACCTCTGGTGTCCGGGTGAAAAAGTCCCCATACCTCGCTGGATGTTCGCCCGCATGAACCGCGAATTGGAGCGCGCGAATCTCGTGCTTTGCCCGTCATTATTTGTCCGGGACACGATGCTTGCGAATGGCATTCCGACGGACAAATGCTTGGTGAATCCGTTCGGTGTCAACACTGACATCTTCAAACCGAGAAATTCCGTCCCCGCACGGCCAAAATTTGTGGCGATCGGAACCATCTGCGTCCGCAAAGGCTTTCAGTATTTGTTCCGCGCATTTGAAATCGTCAAAAAACAAATCCCCGAAGCCGAGCTGGTCGTGGTGGGCGATGAAAAAATTGATTTCCGCCGCGAACGTCCGAAGTGGGCGGGCACGTTCACGCATTTTCCCAGCCTGTCGCACCCGGAGCTGGCCGCGCTGCTGCAAACCAGCACCGCCTTTGTTTTTCCCTCGATGGAAGAAGGTTTTGCGCGCGTGATTTCCGAGGCGATGGCCTCCGGCCTGCCGATTCTCGCCAGCTACGAAAGCGGTGCGACCACGCTCGTGCAAGACGGCGTGGAAGGTTTCATCGTGCGCGGACGCGACCCGCAGCACATCGCCGACGCGATGCTCCGCGTGGCGACCGACCGCGCGTTGAACCAAAAAATGGGCGCAGCCGCCCGCCTCAAAGGCGCGGAGAAAAATACTTGGCAGGATTACGGCGACCGCCTGCTTGCCGAATACGCCCAACGCCTCCAAACTAAACCAGCCGCATGAAATCCCCCTTGAGCCAGAAGCCCCCGGAAAAAATCCGCGACCTGCCGCGCGACCTGCTGCGCGCGAAGCTGGCGGATTATTTTCACGCGCCCCCGGCGAAGGAAATCGTGGAGACGGATTATTCGCTCTGGCGTTGTGCGGAAACCGGTTTTGAATTTTGCGATCCGCCGCTGCCGGGCAACGAGGCGTTCTACAAATGGGT
>JANYCI010000111.1 GCA_025360325.1 Limisphaerales bacterium
TCAACTTGCCGCTCCCAAAAAAGGCACTGAACAGCCACGAAGAACCGCAGCCGACCAAGTTGCTCAAAATTACCGAGCGATTTTACGGGCGCGTTATCTACACCAGCCAGCAGGACATTGACCGCGCCAATCAACTTGGCCGCACGATGATTCGCTGCCGGTGTTTGAACGGCAAACTTATCAGCCATCATCACGAGGAAATGGGTTGGCAGGGAAAACCAGGCGCGGTGTTTCATCGCGAGTATCTCGATGGCGCGACCATCGAAGAAATCGAGGTGCAGTCGTGAGTGCATCCACCGCCACACCTGTTCGCGTCGTCACCCATTGGCGGAGGTTTCAATCCGGCCTATGGGGTTTGTCGAAAGGCGACATCAATGCCGCCTATTCCGCCAGCTCGTTTCCAAAAATCCGCGTTTTCGCCCATGCCGGAAAAAAGTTCACCAACTGTGGTGCGGCATTTTCCAAGTGGATTCACACCGAGGTTCGCGCTTATCCATTGATCCCCGCCGAACTGTATGACGGTCTTGATTCCGTGCCGTATTCGTATGCAGGCCATGAGGCGAACCACAAAGGAACCGCATTCAGGCTGGGCCCGGAAGTTGTGTTTATTTCATCCGAACCGACCGTTGAAGAATGGCGAAACTTGTTGCGCGTATTTTTCGCGCACGGCGGGCCGTATTCAGGCGGTGACTATGGAGCGTTTCTCACCGGACGTTGCGTCCCCGATTCGGAAAATGGACCCGTTGCCGCACGTTTGGAACTGGCCGATTTTGCTGGCGGCAAATTACCACAGGCGAAGGACACCATGCTTGAATGGCTGGCTGCCGGAGCAAAATCATCGTCCCTGCCAACCAAACAACTCGCCTTCCAGCTATGACACCGCTCACCAAAACCGTCCGGCGCGTGACGCGGGAAACTTACGGCTACGGACGCAATGCGCGCAAACTGGTCGTGGCCTTCGAGCGCGGCGATCTCATTACCATCCGCGAACACGGCCGCCGCACGAAGGACACCGCCCGTCTCGTTGATGTGCTGTGGTGGATGAAACGCAGCAAGGCAGCCAAAATCCAGATGGAAAAATTGCGCGAGCGAAAGGCGGCGAAGGCGGCGCGGCTGGCCGCGCGTCGTCAGCGTGCCGCTACCCGGCGATTATTCCAAGAATCATGCGACTAGCCCTTTGCGCTTGGCGATACTACGGACGCAGCCTATCATGGCTGCGTCCGTTTTATTATGTAAACACAATCAAGTTTTGCGTCGTTATCGGCTCAGTCTCACGAGAAAACCGCGAATTTTCATCCCAAGAGAGAGCCGCCGAGAGCACGCGCCCCATCGGGCGCGGCTCGGCGTGCTTCTCTCAAAGGCGCTTCGCGGTGCCTCTCGTGGGGGCACGTTGGGTTCGCGCCCATTTTTGTTGGCTGCATTTTCACAGTTGCAAGCCGGGCCGTCCGTGACGTATAAACGAACCGGCAGCACCCGATGACATCAGACCATGCCAGCGCCCCGAACCAAAATTGAGCGGCGGTATTTTCGCAGCGGCAGACTCCGCGAGGAAACTTCCCTGTCCGGGCGCGAACGGCACGGCCTGCACCGCACCTGGCATCGCAACGGGCGGCGGGCTTCCGAACAAATTTACGAGCATGACCGGCTGCACGGCCTGTGCCGCCAGTGGAACGAGCGGGGCAAACTGCTTGGCTCGTTTAGCATGACACACGGCACCGGCATTCATTTTGACTGGTTCGATAACGGCCAAACGCGTTCTGAATTTTCCAGCGTTGAGGGAAAATTCACCGGGCGCATCCGCGCTTGGCTGCGCGATGGCACGCTGGTTTCAGAACAGTTCACGATTGAAAATCGCAACGTGACGTCTGCGGCCTATGCCACCGCCGCCGCCAAGCAAAAAGATTGGCCGCGTTACCGGATCAGCCATGCAAAACAGAAATTCCCCGCCCCCGATGAAATTGACCGACGCGAATTTCAACTTCAAATCACCTGGCTGCGGGCGCAGAAAAACAAACGCGAAGTGCGGACATGGCTCAAGGCGGGCGCGCTCAAACGGTCACTCGGACTTTTGAAATTTTTCCAAGCTCAACAATTGGTTGAAAAACTCTTTGCCGCCGGCGTCCGGCAAATTTTTGCGGTGAACATTTACTCCGACAAACACGGCAAACAATTTTCCGATGTCCTGCTTGTAAAACTGCCGCCGGAAAAATCCACACGGCAAACGATCCGGCGGCTGCTGGTGAATCTGCCGGCGAGACAGCGAGCCGGCGTGATGCCGTCCAACGACATCGGCGAGCCATTCATCTACGCCAGCTTCGAGTAGTTTCAATCTTGAACCGGCGCGACGACAAGCGATTCGCCGCTGTCTGCCACCCGCAATTCCCCCGAACCAGCGTTGCCTTGCAGCAGGCATTGTGCAACCGCATCGCCCACCAGTTTTTCCACCGCGTTCCGCATCGGTCGTGCGCCGAGCTTGGGATGAAATCCTTTCCGCACTAAAAATGACAAGATGCTTTTTTCTGCCGTCAACTCGTGACCCTGGCCGCGCAAAAAATCCAGTTCCGCGCGCAGAAATTTTTCCGCGATCTCCAGTTGCGTCGCGTAGTCGAGCGGATGGAACACCAGCACCTCGTCAATGCGCGCGAACAGTTCCGGGCGCAGCGATTGCTGCGCGCGGCTCGTGATATGGCGTTCCAGCGTGGCCGCGCCGGAATGTTGCAAGCCGATGATTTCCGCCGAGCCGATGTTGGAAGTCATCGCCACATAGAACGGCGAGAAGTCGAGCGTCTCGCCGCTCGCCAGCGTCACGCGCCCGGCGTCGAGCAGTTGCAAACAAATATCGAGCACGCGCGGGTGCGCCTTTTCGATTTCATCCAGCAGCAATGTTCCTTCCGCCACGCGCCGACGTTCCATGCCTAGATAGCCGCACTCACCCGGCTGTGAGCCGATGAGCACACCGAGACTCTGCTGCGTTTGATACTCGGACATGTCCAAACGAATCAGCGCATCGGGACCGAACAGCCGACGCGTGAACAGCAGCGTGGATTCCGTCTTGCCCGTGCCGGTCGGCCCGAGCTGCAAAAAACTTCCGCGCGGACGGCCTGGTTTGCGGAGCTTCAACTGTCCCCGGCGCAGCACAGACAGCAGACGCGGCAGCACCTGATTCTGCCCGCGAATCTCGCGCGGCAGTTCGACTTCCAGTTCGGACAGACGTTTCATTTCTTCGTTGGTGGTTTTCATGGCCGTCATTATTGGCGAAAACGGCGTTGCCGATTGTGCCCGCGCGGCACAATGCCCCGCCGGTCTTCTGCTAAAACTTTCCACGCAAACTTCGGAAGCAAAGCTTCTGAACAAAAAAACAAAAACCGCGCAAACAAAACTATGAAGAAAAATCTCCGCATCAAAAATCGTCCGCTCCTCGTCGCCGCCGTGCTCGCGCTCAACGCCACGTCCGCCTTCGCGCAAAGCACCACGTTCAGTTCCACCGACCTCAAGACCGGCATCAGCAACAGTCTTGCCGTGATCATGATGTTTGGCTTCGTCCTCGGCATCTCGTCCGTCATTTACGGCGGCTTTGCTGTCCGGCGCGGCGATGTTGACCAGGGAAAAATGTCCATTATCGGCGGCGCGATCATCGCGGCGGCTCCCGCTGTGGTGTTCGCTTTCTACAAAATTTTTGGTCTCGACGCGAACAGCGCCGTCGGCGTCGGCAACTTCTGAGCGGGCACGGCCCGCCGCGCTATGGCCTGCGGCCACTAAACAAACATCAAAATTTCCGCCGATGAGCACCACCAAACACGAGCTCCGTCTCACCGACACCAATGCGGCGTCCGACTCCAAAGGACGCACCTGGGGTCTGGAGGGCGGCCTGTTCTGGTGGCTCATCGGCGGCATCGGCGCGGGCATCGGCGTGTTCTTCGTGCTGCTCGTCGAAATGGACGAATCACTCACCACCTCGTTTCTCGCCGCGCTCGTGCCGGTGCTGCTGTGCCTCGCCTATATCTTCGCGTTGCGTCACCACAAACCGCCCGGCTATGACCGTGACCTGTTTGAATACCTCGTCACCGACCGCGGTTTCACTCCCGAAGCTCCGTGTCATTTCACTCACCCACTTTTATGAAATCTGAAAAATCCCATTCTCAAAAATCTCAACGCGAGTTCGGCGGCTGCGTTGAACTCATCCCCACACCGCCAAACTACATCGAGTTCATTGACGCACGCCGCGTGTGGGCGTTCGCCATTTGTCACCTCACGCATTTGGCTCTGCAAGAAAATCCACACCGGGCCAGTGGCAAAACGTCGCCGCCCGACCAGTTTTTTCTGTTTTTCACCACCGGCCAGGTCGTGCTGCGCGGCTGGCGGCTGGAACTGCTGATGGATCCGCTCATCACCGGACGTATCGCCCGCGTCCACGCTGAAAAACATCTCGGCACGCTAATGATCCAAGAGGCATGGGTCGCCGAAATCCATG
Organism: Limisphaerales bacterium; assembly: GCA_025360325.1. GTDB lineage: Bacteria > Verrucomicrobiota > Verrucomicrobiia > Limisphaerales > UBA11358 > UBA11358. The sequence continues at coordinate 4,472 of JANYCI010000111.1, forward strand.
TCCTGCTGCGCGACAGCTCAATCTTGCAGTCCGACAACTTGGAGCAACGGATTGAAGACCATCCATGAACCCCGGACTTCAATCCATCGAGGCCGAGCGGCAGGCACTGCTTGGCCAGTTGCAGACGGCGGAAGCCGCCCTGCGCGCGGGTCTGCACACGCACGGCTTTGGCAGCATCGCCCGCGCGCACATGGAGCGCGCGATGGCCCACATCTGCGAAGCCTACATCGCCATCAACGAAGCCAATCGCGCCCGCACCGTGTCACAGATGGTGGATGACTTGAATCGCGTCCAGCAGTTAGTGGCCGAAGTGCAACGTCGCAACTCCCAACGCATCTGAATTATGTTTGAACGTCCACCCAACGGTTTTTTCGTTCGCGATTTGATGCTGTTCAATCATCTGCGGCGCGGCGATTATGTGTCGAAGGGTTTTGTTTTTGAAGCCCCCGACCTCACCAATAGCCCCATCGCTGACTTGAATGATTTTCAGGAACAGCTTTGCATGCTGCTCGCGTCGCTCCACGAGAACCAACGGTTGCAGGTGCAATACTTCTCGGACTCAGATTACAAATCCGAGTTGTTGCGTTACCAAGCCGAGACCCAGCGATTTGAAAATCAATGGACGAAGCGTGTTCGCAATGAACGTTTCACGCGCTACTGGCAGGCAATGACCGAGCGCAAGCTGCGGCGGCAACGCGTCATCTTCTACATCTCACGCGCACTGGAAAACACTCCCAAGTTGTCATCAGGCAACGCGGCCTTGCGCGAGTATTACCAAACACTCCTCGACCAGTTGGAAACCGAGTTCGCGCAGGTTCATCATTTGTTAAACGAAATTTTTGGCAACACTGGTGCGCGCATCCTGCCGATGACCGACCTCGACCATTTCAAGCACTACAAAGCGTTCTTGAATCCGTCACTCGCTGACCGGTTTGACTTTGATCCCGCCGCCGATTTTGCGCCGGAACTTTCCATCCAGGAAAATTGCTGGCACAGCGAAGGGAACGGCCAACCTGATTTCGGATTTTATCTGGACGGCCATTATCATTCCGTCATCGCGCTCACGCGCTGGCCGCGCACGACTTATCCCGGCATCATCCAACGCCTCACCAACCTGCGGCTGCTCGATTTCTCCATCACGGTCAATGTTGATCCGCTGCCCATCACCCGCGAAATCTCAAAGGAGGAAAAAGAACACGACCGCGTGGCCGGCGATTACGCCAGCGAAAAGAAAATCTCGCTGCTCACCGTCATGGAAAAGAAGCAGAAAAAGATTCATGCGCTGATGCAGGGGCAGACCATTCCGATCAATGCGCTGTTTCTCATCCGCGTCTGGGACAAATCCAAGGACGGACTCAACGCGAAGGCCGGTGCCATCAAGAACGCCATCAACTCGATGAACTCGGCGCAATACTTCGAGAGTAATTTGCCGACGACTTCGCGCAGTCTGTTCTTCCAAACTTGGCCGGGCTGGATGTGGGGACGTTACGAACACCGCAAACTTTACGCCGAGCATCGTTACCTCGCCGATATGCTGCCCGTCACCAGCACGTTTACCGGCCACTTGAAAACCGCCGAGGCGATTTACGATGGCCCGAACAACAATCTTGTCGGCGTCGAAACTTTTTCCGGTTCGGAAAACAACAAGTCACCGCAACACGCCGTGTTGCTCGGCATGAGCGGCGCTGGAAAATCGGTTTCCGTCTGTGATCTGTTGTCGCAGACCGAGGGTTATTTCGCCTACACCGTCATCATCGAGGAAGGGTTGTCCTACGGCATCTACACGCCGACGGTCGAACCCGGCGCGCGGCCCATCATCATCCATCCCGATGGCGACCTGACCATCAATTATCTCGACACGAAATGTCTGCCGCTCACGCCCGACCATCTTTCCTCTGCCACCGCACTCGTGGCGCGCATGATCGGCACGTCCTCACACGAGGACAAGCAGATGCTCCGGCAGGCGCAGATTGCCAAGTATCTGAATCTGCTCTACGAGGATTCGTTCCAGGACTGGCAGAAGAAACGCCACAACCAGTTGCTCGACATCGCGC
>JANYCI010000269.1 GCA_025360325.1 Limisphaerales bacterium
GAAATTTCACCGATTTAGACCGTCCTGACTTGCATACAGTCTGCCCCGCTAGTCTTTCCCCCCGCGCCAAATAAAATTCAAAAAAATGAAAAATAATCCCGCGCCAGTATTCGTGCTGATTCCCGCGCTTGCCGCCAGTTCGTTCCCCGCATAATCTCCCGCGCGTAATGCCACGCCTGTCTTGGAACGAAGTCAAAGCCCGCGCCATTCGCTTTTCGCGCGAGTGGAGCAACGCCACTTCGGAACGTGCCGACAAGCAGACGTTCTACAATGAATTTTTTGACGTGTTTGGCATCCGCCGCGCATCCGTCGCCAGTTTCGAGGCCAACGTCCGCAACCTACACGGCAACACCAGCGCGATTGACCTGCTCTGGCGTGGCAAACTAATTGTTGAACACAAGAGCCGTGGCGAAAGTTTGGAACAGGCCGAGACGCAAGCGTTCGGCTACATTGAAGACCTGACACGCGAAGGTCGGTTTGACGAAGTGCCGCGTTTCGTCATGGTGTCAGACTTCGCCAGCATCGTCCTTTACGACCTTGAACCGGAAGAACAGCGCAACCTGCCATTGTTCGCCGGACGGCCATTGTCGCGCGTAGAATTTCCGCTGGCAGACTTTCCGCGTCACATCCGCGCCTTTGCTTTCATTCTCGGCCAGACGCGCGTGCGGCTTGACCCCGAAGACCCCGCCAACGAAAAAGCCTACGCGAGAATGTGCGAGTTGCACGACGCCTTGAAAGCTGGCGGCTTTGCCGGACACGAACTAGAACGCTTGCTCGTTCGCATCCTGTTTTGCGTGTTCGCGGAAGACACCGGCATTTTCGAGCCGGAATCTTTCACCAACTTTATTCGCCAGCAAACGCGCGAAGACGGTTCGGACATTGGCGCACAGTTGAATCAGCTTTTTGACTGGCTGAATAATCCGCAGGCGGAAAACCGGCTTGAAGATACGGACGCGCTTTACGGTTTCCGCTATGTGAACGGCGGCTTGTTCGCCGAACGTCTTGGCTTTCCGCGTTGCAACCGCGCCATGCGTGACGCACTGATTGAATGTTGCGAATTCCACTGGGCACGCATCTCGCCCGCCGTGTTCGGTTCACTGTTTCAGGGCGTGATTGATGACCGCGCCCGTCGTCAGCAAGGCGCACACTACACCAGCGAACGCGACATTATGAAAGTCATCCGCTCGCTGTTTCTGGATGACCTGCAAGCCGAGTTGGAACAGTTGAAACGTGACCGCTCGACGCGCCGCCGCGCGAACCTTGAAGCGTTCCAAACCAAACTTCGCGGCTTGAAGTTTCTTGACCCCGCTTGCGGTTGCGGAAATTTCCTTGTGCTTGGCTACCGCGAATTGCGCCAGCTAGAACTTGACGCCATCCGCGAATTGCACGGCACGGAACAGCAGGAATTGAACGTGCGCGATTTGTGCAAGGTGGACGTTGATCAGTTTTACGGCCTTGAATACTCCGAGTGGCCGGTGCGAATTGCGGAAGTTGCCATGTGGCTGATTGACCACCAAATTAACGCGCAGGCCGCAGAAATTTTCGGCCAACGCTTTGAACGCTTGCCGCTCCGCGCCTCACCGCACATTGTCCATGCCAACGCGCTCCGCACGGATTGGAACACCGTCTTGCCGCGCGAGCAATGTTCCTACGTTTTCGGCAATCCGCCTTTCATCGGGAAAAAAGAACAGAACGTCGAGCAAAAAGCCGACATGGATTTAGTTTGGAATGAAGACGAGGGCACAGGCGTTTTGGATTATGTAACGTGCTGGTATGTCAAAGCGGGCGAATACATCCAAAACTCCAACATTCGTGTGGCGTTTGTCTCAACCAACTCAATCAGTCAAGGTGAGCAGGTTGGAATTTTGTGGCGTGGTTTGCGCCGTCGCTTTACATTGCACATTCACTTCGCGCACCGCAGTTTTGCATGGATGAGTGAGGCTCGCGGCAAGGCTCATGTTCACGTTGTCATCATCGGCTTCGCTTTTTTTGACCGACCTGACAAGGTCATTTTTGAGTATGCACATTCGAGAGCCGAGCCAATGAAGGTGGCTGTATCAAGAATCAATCCCTACCTCACGGATGCAGTTGATGTTCTTTTGTTCAAAAGGAGAAATCCACTTTGCCAAGTTTCCGAGATTAGTTATGGGAGTATGGCTAACGACCAAAAACGCGGCGACGAAGGCAATGGGAATTTAATTCTTAACGCTGAAGCGCGGCGGACTTTACTGGCGGAAAATCCTGAAATTGAGCCATACATTCGCCCGTTCGTTGGTAGCAGAGAATTCATAAACAACACTGAACGCTGGTGTCTCTGGCTCGTTGATGCACCTCCCCACCTGCTACGCAACAGCCCAGAATTGGAACGCAGGATTAACGCTGTGCGTGCGTGGCGACAAAGTAGCGGACGCCCTGAAACCATTCGGCTTGCGGCAACGCCATCTCTGTTCGGTGAAAATCGGCAACCTGCAAATGATTATCTTCTATTGCCAAAAGTATCTTCGGAGGAACGGCCATACTTGCCGATTGGATTCCTTACCCCGAATGTCATTGCAAGCGGAAGCTCGCTGATTATTCCACAAGCGACACGTTACGAATTCGGCGTCTTGCTATCGGTCATGCACATGGCTTGGATGCGTTACACTGGCGGTAGAATGAAAAGCGATTACCAGTATTCCGCCGGAATTGTCTATAACAATTTTCCGTGGCCGAATCCGACTCCGGCACAGAGTGAGAATGTGATTGAAGCCGCGCAAGCCGTTCTCGACGCCCGCGCAACGCATTTGCCGCCGCAAGGCATGAGCACATTGGCCGACCTTTACGACCCGAATTCCATGCCGCCGGAATTGCACCGCGCCCACACGGAACTAGACCGCGCCGTAGAGCGTTGCTATCGCGCCGACAAATTCACCAGCGACCGCGAGCGAGTGGAATTCCTTTTCCGCCTTTACGAGCAACTAACCGCGCCACTCTTACCAGCTACACCCGCTGCGCGTGGCCGTCGCCGCACAACTGCCACCGCAACGCCGCGCCCGCGCCGTGGCCGCACGCCGGGATTGCCCGCGCAAGCCGATTGATTCAGGAAATCTTTTCCGCCTGTTTGACAATCTCTGTGAGCGTCAAGCCAAGCGCCTTTGCAATCGCCTTCGCCGTGCGGCGGCTCTCCGCCGCTTCGGACGGAGAGAGGATATCCGAACCAGAGAAATCATCCGTGCGAGGGAAAGTGCGTGCGACGGCTATGGAATCACGCAAGGTTGGAGTTCACGCTTTAGTGTGCTTCCCCGGACAAGCTAAAGCTTGGACTCCAACTTTATTTCCAGCGCGCCAGCGACATTCAGTTCCAACGCGGCAAAAAATCCGCGCGCCTTGGCGATTGTTTCCTCGTATTCCGCCACTGGCACGGAGTCAGCCACGATGCCAGCACCGACATTAAAATGCGCCTGCCCTTCGCGGCACACGGCGTTGCGGATGCCGATGCTCAACTGGCTCTCGCGATTAAAACCAAGGTAGCCGAGCGCGCCGCAGTAGGGGCCGCGCGAAATGGGTTCGAGTTCGTCAATGATTTCCATCGCGCGAAATTTCGGCGCGCCGGTGATGCTGCCGCCGGGAAAACTGGAGGCGAGCGCGGCGAAGTGGGTGACGTCTTTTCGCAAGCGGCCTTCGACGGTGGAGACGAGATGTTGCACCTGCGCGAATTTTTCCAGCCGCGCGAGGTCGGGGGTTTGCACGGAGCCGTATTCGCAGATTTTGCCGAGGTCATTGCGCAACAGGTCGGTGATCATGACGAGCTCGGCGAGTTCCTTGGCGCTGGTTTGGAGTTCATAAGCGAGCTGGGCATCGCGCGTGGCATCGGCGGCGCGGGGGCGCGTGCCTTTGATGGGGCGCGTAATGATGTGCGATCCGCTCATGCGAAGAAATTGTTCGGGCGAGGAAGAGGCAATTTCAAAATCGCCGCAGTCGAGATACGCGGCAAAGGGCGCGGGCGAAACGGCGGATAATTTCTTGAAAAATTCCCAGCCGTCAAAAGTTTTACCACCAAGACACAAAGATACCAAGGTTGGTTCCTGGTGCAGATCGCTTTCGCTTGGTGCCTTGGTGCCTTGGTGGTTCCATTTCGCGGTGAGACGGTGCGAAAGATTGACCTGATAAATGTCGCCGCTGCGGATGTAGCGCTGGGCGCGTTCGACGGCGGAAATAAATTCGGCGCGGGTAAAATTCGACGTGATGCGTGATGCGTGATGCGTGATAGAAATTTTTTCACGCATCACGGAGCACGCATCACGCTTTTCATTTGCCAACTGACTTTGCCAAAACTCCAACTGCGATTGCGCGCGCGCTTCGCTGCGTGAACCATCAGCATCGAGGCCGGTGGAAACGACGGCGACACTGCCAAGCTGGTGATCGAACACGACGAGGCTGTCGTAGAAACCGACGTGGCAATCGGGCAATTCCAAATCGTTCACGGCGCGGCGCGGAAGTTTTGGCTCGGTGAAATTTTTCAGGTCGTAGCCCCAATAGCCGAACGCGCCGCCGAGCGGAAATGGCGAATCAATTTCATCGAGCAGTTCGCAGCGCGCCATGAGCGCATCGAGCAAATGCCAAGGGTTGCCGAACTGGTTATGAGTTATGAGTGGTGAGTTATGAGTGATTTCGCAGCGTGAGCCGAAGCTGCGGAAGGTGAGAAACGGATTTGCCGCGATAAATGAATAACGCGCCTGCGCCGCGTCGAACGAGGAGCTGCGGAGCAAGACCACGCCCGGCGCGTCGCGCAGATTTTCCACGAGCGATTCGGGCGTGTGCGCGGTCTGAGTTTCGTGAACGAGCGGCCTCATGTTTGTTTCTCCAACCACTGCGGCAGCCGGACGGTGCGGAGTCTCACAACCGTGGCATTTTGGCTGGTGGCAATTTCTTTTTCGGGCAAGGCCGCTGACCAATACATATCAAATTTTTTTACCGCCTTTTTGCCAACAGATGATTCTGCGAGTTTAAGCACGCGTTCCACCGCGCCGAGCCAGCCGCGCACGGGCAGTTCCCCGGCCTCAACGCCGTGCAGCGTTTCCCGCAAAAATGCGCGCACGCAAATGACCAGCATCCGCAAGTGTGCTACGTCGCGCCGCTGCCGCTGGTCAACGGTCAGCGCCAGATTGGCTTTGCCGCACAGCAACGAGATGGGGTCAAGCACCCGGATAGGGATGCCTTGAAAATCCCGCTCGATCGCCAGTTCAGAAACGTCGGCGGCTTTGAGACCCGCAATCCGCCGGACAAATTCAATGCTGGTAAAGGCATCGCCGACTTGAATCGGAATAATTCCAGCCAGCGCGGTCATGGCCACTGGCGGCGGAAAATGGGGAGTCAAATTCAACTGGCGCGCAAGGTGCAAAACGTCGGAGCGACCGCCATGAAAATCCAAATCAGCACTCGTAAATGGGCGGGCTTGTTCCAAAGCTGGCTCGGTCGCCGCATAACGTGCCGCCCAAAAATAAACGGCCTGTCCGCCGATCAAAACGTGAGGTTGGCCAGCTTGGTCACGAACACCGAGGACAGCCCGAAACTGTTCCAGTGAGAAGCGCACAGGGTTGATCAAGCCCAGCGAGCCATTGCCCGCATGACTTGGGAAAGATTGGTCAGCCGACCTTGGGAACCGTCCGCGAGGCCATGACGATTTTCTTCCGCCGCCGCCCGCCGGCTGCGTTGGGTGCGACGCACCGAGGCCATGCGCGCCTGCGCCTCGGCCCGCTTTATGGTGACAAATGTTTTTGCGCTCACGTTAAGAAAACTACCACAACCGCCGTCTTAGGCGACGCGAAAAAATTACCGAAACGCCTTGGCCGGCATTTCCGGCGGACTGACGCGGCGTTGGTAGGCGAGAATTAAATCAATGGCTTCCTGCGGTTCGTCCACAATCTGCACGAGATCCAAATCGCCGGGGCTGATGAGCGCGTCTTTTTCGAGGCGCGTTTTCATCCACGCCAGCAGACCCTTCCAATGCTCGCGTCCGTAGAGAATGAGTGGAAATTGCGGGATGCGCCCGGTCTGCACGAGCGTGAGCACTTCAAACAATTCATCGAGCGTGCCGAAACCACCGGGCATATAAATGAAACCAAAACTGTATTTCACGAAGCAAACTTTGCGCGCAAAAAAATAATGGAAGCGGATCGGGATGTTGGAGAATTTATTTCCGCTTTGTTCGTGTGGAAGTTCGATGTTGAGGCCGACGGATTTTCCGCCCGCGTGCGCCGCGCCTTTGTTCGCGGCCTCCATGATGCCGGGGCCGCCGCCGGTGATGACCGCGAGTTTGTGTTTGGCGAGACCCTTCGCAATTTCCATCGCGGCGTGATAATACGGGTCATCCAACGGTGTGCGCGCGGAACCAAAAATCGTCACGGACGGTCCGACGTGCGACATCGTCTGAAAGGAATCCACAAATTCCGCCATGATGCGGAAGATGCGCCAGGGGTCTTCTTGGATAAACGCGGTGGGTTCGCTCATAGGCAAAACATAGTTGCGCGATGAAACGGAAACAAGCCGGATTCAGTTAGGGAAAGTTTGTGTCCGGCCACGCTTGGAGCAACGCCGCGAGAATATTTAATCTGGCAAGGTTGCTCTACAAATTTACGCGAGCATCGGCGGCAGCGGACAATCCAGCGTGTCGGCCACGGCGCGGAGCAGTTCCGCCTCGGATTCGCAGATGACGCCGTCCGCCGCAGCCACGCGCGCTGCGGCTTCGATGAGATTTTTTTTGATGATGGGTGCGGCCAATGCGAGGCGATTCAGCGCGGCCTCAAGATTTTCCGGGCGGCAGTTTTCCAAGGTCATCAAGCTGAACTGTGCATCCGCTGGCGCACGCAAAAATGGTGCGGCGGACGCGAAGGCTTTTGCGATCTCGCCGGAATCTTCGCTGCCGGCGCGGGCGAGTGCAGACAAAATCACCGCGCAATCCGGTGCGAGCGGCTTGAACGAGTAATATTGCGTGCCGGGCGGACGCGATGAAGTGAACTTGGTCGCGAGATGCCGGCGCACGATTTTTTGCAGGACGAACTCGAACATCTCCACCTTGCCGTCGCTGCCAACGAGCCATTCGAGCGTGTCCGAAAACTTTCCAAATTCCTCGGCGGACAAATTCCGCAACGTGCCGATGGCGAGATTCACCAACGGCAGCCGCGCACGTTTCGCCACGGTCAAAACTTCGGCAAACAGTTCCGCCGTCTTTTGCGAGACGCTAATGGAATTGCGCCGCGCGATTTCCGCAAGCTGTCGCGCGCGGAGCGTTTCTTCATTCGCCAGCAGCAGCGAGTAAATGAGCGCGCTTGCGCCAGTGGTGTCACGCGCGGCGAGCTTGAGATTTTCCGGCAGATCGTTGCGTAATTTCTCCGCGTATTCCATGTGCAACGGCGTGACGGTGCCGATGCTCGCGGCAACATTTTGCGGACGCATGATCGGCGGCACGGCTCGATCCAAAATCGCTGCGCCGGTGAGTGCGCCGCCGAGGTTTTGAAAAATGTTCGGCAGCGGCGACGGGCGCATGGAGGCATACGCGCCGCGCATGACCGTCTCAACTTGTTGCGGCGGGAGCGGCGGAAATTTTCCGTCCCACAGCGGATCAATTGCGCGGATGCGGTCTTCAATCGGCGGATGCGTGGCCATCAAATTCATCGCCGGTTCACCGAGTCCGTTGCCGAAAAAAAAGTGGGCCAGATCGGGCGCGTTGGCGGATTCGATTTTGGAGCCGTAACTGTGGCGGCCGATTTTTTGCAGCGCGCGGGAAAGTCCGTTGGGATTGCGCGTGAATTGCACAGCAGAGGCGTCCGCAAGAAATTCGCGCTGGCGGCAAACGGCGGACTGGATCAGCCGTCCGAACAAAACGCCGATGCTGCCGACGATGAGCAGCACAACGCCAATCAAGGGCAGGGGATTGCGGTCGCGACTGCTGCCGCTCCGCATCTGCAATAAAATCCGCCCGATGCTCGCGAGACAGAGGATTCCAAAAATTGTTCCGAGCAAACGGAGGTTCAGCTTCATGTCACCGTTCAAGATGTGGCTGAACTCGTGGCCGATGACGCCTTGCAATTCTTCGCGCGACAAAATGCGGATGCAGCCGCGCGTCACGCCGATGGCCGCGTCGCTCGGCGTGTGGCCGGCGGCGAAGGCGTTGATGCCCTCCTCGTTTTCCAAAACATAAACTTGCGGCACAGGCACGCCGGACGCGATGGCCATTTCCTCGACGACATTCAGCAGCTTGCGCTCGTCCGCGTCAGCGGTGCCGGGATTCACCAGCCGTCCGCCCATCATCGTGGCCACCTTACCGCCGCCGCCGGAAAGTTCACTGGTCTTCCACGCGCTGCCGAGAAAAATCACCGCGAGCGTGCCGGTGGTGACGGCGAAAAAAATTCTCCAGTCCCACAAAATGGCGGTGGGCGCATAGCCTTCGTAATAGTGGTGCGAATGAGACCAGCTCGCGTTGTAAAGCCCCATCGCCGCCGCGTAAAGAATCAGCACCGTGGACAGCACCGCGAGCGCGAAATAGACGATGAGCCATTTCGTGTTGCGACGGGCGTGATCTTGGCGCGCGAAGAAATCCATTTGGATTTACGATTTTAGATTTACGAGTTCGCCAGCCATTCACGACGACTCGTAAATCGTATATCGCAAATCGTAAATAGCTAACCCGGCAATGAAATCAGGAGAATGAAACCTTCGGCGCGACCTTCTCCTCGGCTTTCTCCACCACGAATAATTCTGCTGCCAAGAAGTTGAACATCCCGGCGATGAGATTGCTCGGAAAGATTTCGCGATCCGTGTTGTAGCCCATGACGGAATCATTGTAGGCCTGGCGCGCGAAGGAAATTTTATTTTCCGTCGAGGTCAGTTCTTCCGTGAGCTGCATCATGTTCTGGTTCGCCTTAAGGTCGGGATACTGTTCGCTCACGACCATCAAGCGGCTCAACGCGCCACCGAGACCGCTTTCGGCGGAGACGAGATTTTTCATCGCGGCGGCATCGCCGGGATTCGTCGCGACATTTTTGGACGCGGCGTAGGCGAGGTTGCGCGCCTCGGTGACGGCGGTGAGCGTGCCAGCCTCGTGCTTCATATAACCCTTCGCCGTCTCGACGAGATTCGGGATGAGGTCGTAACGGCGCTTGAGCTGCACGTCAATCTGCGCGTAGGCGTTCTTGTAACGGTTGCGTAGCGTGACGAGCTTGTTGTAAACGCCTGCCACAAACAGCGCGACGCCAATGGCGATCACCAGCAAAACTCCAAGGGCAATGAGTAAGGGAAACATAATTTTTTCTTTCGTTCAGTTCACTGACATTTTCCTCCAAACGCGCCGGGCAGCAATGATAATTTCTGGCGCATTTTAGAACCCGTCACGGCTCCACGCGCACCGGCATCCCAACCCAAACCAGCTTGAGCAAATATTCCGCGTTCCAATTCGCCAGCCGGAAACAGCCGTGCGATTCTGTGCGCCCAACTTGCTCTGGAATCGGCGTGCCGTGCATTCCGTAGCCCGGTTTATCGAGGCCGATCCACGCAACGCCAACGGGATTATTGGGGCCGGGCGGCAAAATCAATTTGCGTCCGAGCGCTTGCGCTTCCGGTGATTCGGGGAACACGGCGGGGTCAAAGGTGTAATTCGGATTGGGCGCGACGACGGCGACGTGCAGTTCACCCACGGGACGCTTCTCCACTTTCGCGGCGATGCTGCACGGGCAATGCAAAATCAAATTCGTCGCCGCATCGAACGCCTCCAGATTTTTCCCCGCAAGATGAATCACCACGAACGCCGCCTTGTCCGTCGGTTCGGGATAAGCTGCGGCGGGAATTTTCAAAACCGTTTCCGTCGCGACGTTCGCCCAGTCCACGCCCGGATTTAATTTTTGAATCAGCAGCGGATGCGCGTGCGCTTTTTCCGCGACGAGTTCCAAAATGGTTTCGTAATCCAGCGCGGACTGCTGCGATTTTTCCAGCCACGTTTTGCCGATCGGCTGCAAGCGCGCGAGGTCATTCGTCGTCACCGTGTAGTCAGTGAAGCTCGGCGCATCGAGCTGCAATTTTTCTTTGGTGTCCGCATCCAGCGCAGCGGTGGCGGGCAAATTTTCCGCGTGTTGAAACGCGGCGAGCGCCGCGCGCGTTTGCGAGCCAATCGCGCCATCAAGCGAACCGGACGAAATTCCGTGGTGCATCAGCGCGACTTGCGCCTCCAGCACATCGCGCACGGGACGCGGAAAATCCGTCGCGGACTGCGGTGGAATCACCAATGGTTTCAAGGGCGGCAGGGGTTTGGTGGCGGCGGGCGGAATTTTTTCAACTAGCGGCGGCGATGAAGTTTTTATAGCCGCAACCGGAGCGGGATTTTTTTGCCGGGATTTTTTTTCGACCAATTGGTTATGCCAGCGCAACCAGCCGAGGCCACCAAGCAGCAGCGCTAGCAACAGCACGAACGGCCAAACCCGCTCGCGCCGCTGTTTGGAAGATTTTTTCCGCAGAATTGACACCGCAGAAACTTGCCAAAAAAACACTGCGTTGCCAAAGGCTTAGTGGCACAGGCAACTTGCCGGTGAGTTTTTGGAAAAGAAAATATCCGGCTCGAATCAATAAATTTCGTGGCCTCACTTGTTGGCCGTTGCCTTCCCCTCACCCCGGCCCTCTCCCCAGCGGAGAGGGAGAAACGCTCCCAGCGTCTTGGCAAAATAGCGGAGATTCTTCAATGCACGCGCTCGGCCGATTCCGCCTGAAGAATTTCGTGATAGGCGCTGATGATCTGATCCACGAGCGGCGAGGGCGCGACGGGTTGGCCGTCGAACGCGGCGATGGGCACGATGCCTAAAATACTTTGCGTCACAAAAATGCCTTCGCTTTTTTGCAGTTGCTGCGGCTTGACGACGCGTTTGTTGGTTTCAAGACCGAGCGACTGGCAGATCTCCAAGACCACGGCGCGCGTGATGCCGGGCAAAACACCGCGCCCGCTCGGCACGGTGCAGATGCGGTTTTGATAGACCCAAAAAACATTGCCGCCAGCGGACTCCGCGACTTCGCCGTTGGTGTTCAGAAGCAGGGCTTCATCCGCACCGCGTTCCTGCGCGTCGGCGCGGGCGAGGACGTTGAGCAATTTATTCGTCGTCTTGAAACCGGAGATCGGGTCGCTCGCCAGAATGTGAAATTTGGAAGTCACCATGCTCCATTGCAGCGACTCGGCGTGGCAGGCGTCCGGCAACGGATGTAGGGTGAGCGCGAGCATCGGGCGATCCGCCGTGCTGCTGGGCGTGTAGCCGCGTTCGCCCGGCCCGCGCGTGAGCATCACGCGGAGCACACATTCAGGCAGGGAATTTTTTTCGATGAGCTGGCTGGCGTAATGCTGGATTTCCTTCGGTGAAAACGGCAGCCGGATTTTCAAAAAATCTGCGCCGCGATGAAGGCGTTCGAGGTGCTGGGCGAGCCGGAACGGACGTCCGTTCACCACGCGTGTGGTCTCGAACAGCCCATCGCCATACAGCAACCCGCGGTCATTCAGGGGAACGACGGCTTGCGCCTGTGGCAAAAAAATTCCGTTGAGAAAAACAATCATGGGAGAAAACCGTTTCCTATGCGGCCAAACTACATCACGCGTAAAAAATCTGCGAGCCGAAAATTGTGACAAATTTGCCGCTTGACGGTTATTACCCAAGAGCCATCATCGGGTCGAAGTTCGAGGTCATCATCAACCAACTAACTGCTATGGAAAATACCCCACCCACCATCCCGCCGACTGCTCCGCCGCCGGGTGCGTCCGGCGAAGATAAGACCGTTGCCATCGTGAGCTACCTGACGCCTATTGGCTTTATCGTGGCGATCATTTTACATGGCAGCAAAAAGACCAAGCTCGGCGCGTATCATCTGCGCCAGACGCTGGGTTTTATTCTCATGGTGATTACGGTTTCATTTGCCATCGGCATGATGATTTTCATCATCGCATTGATTCCCTTTGTGCATCTTGTGCTCTTCTTGCTCGTGCCATTGCTGTGGTTTGGTTTTACCGTCATTGGTTTTGTGCTCTGGCTAATGGGTCTGATGGCTGCCATCAATGGTCAAGAGAAACCCATACCGGTCGTGGGCGAACACTTTCAAAAGTGGTTCGGCACGGCGTTTGAATAAGGCTCGCGCTGGGGCGACGGAGTGCGGCTGCGCGTGAAGCGTTAGCCGCGCTCTGGCCAAACTCGACTTCGCCGGATTTTTTTCGTGTAATTTCCCCGATGTCATTGCCGCGCCCAAAAAATTTAATCCGCCCGCTGGTTCACGACTTGCACGCCTATGTTCCCGGCGAACAGCCGAAGATCAAGGGTCTCATCAAGCTCAACACGAACGAGAATCCGTATCCGCCCTCACCGAAAGTATTGCGCGCGGTGAAGGCGGCGGTGGACGGACGCCTGCGGCTCTATCCGAATCCCACAGCAGAAAAACTACGCGCTAAGCTGGCGATTTTTCACGGCTGCCAGCCAGAAAATATTCTGGCGGGCAATGGCTCGGATGAAGTTTTAGCGCTGGCGGTGCGTGGCTTCGTGGAGCCGGCGAAAAATCCAAAATCCAAAATCCAAAATCCAAAATTGTTGGTGCAGTATTTCACGCCGAGCTATTCGCTGTATTCGGTTTTGGCAGACACGCATGGCGCGGTGAAAAACGCGGTGGCATTGAACGCGGATTTTTCCCTGCCGTCGGTCGCGGAGTTGCAGCGTGGCGGGCAATGGAATTTCCACGCGGCGCTGACGCTGGTGACGACGCCGAACGCGCCGAGCGGTCGCGGCTACTCAACGGCGGAGCTGGAAAAATTATGCCGCGCGCAAAAGGGCGTCGTGATTCTGGACGAGGCGTATGTGGATTTCGCCAATGAAAATGCGCTCAAACTCGCGTTAAAATTTCCGCACGTCCTCGTGGCGCGCACGTTCTCGAAGGCGTATTCGCTGTGCTTCCAGCGCGTTGGTTATTTCGTGGGGCACGCGGAACTCATCGCGGCGCTCGACAAAATGCGTGATAGCTACAACGTGAACGGCTTGGGACAAATCGCAGCGGAAGCGACCTTGGACGATTTGAAATTTTACCGCGCGAATTTCAAAAAAATAATTTCTACGCGCGCTAGGCTGGCGCGCGAACTGACGAAGTGCGGCTTCCGTGTGCTGCCGAGCGCGACGAATTTTATTTTGGCGAAGCCGCCGCTGTTTCCGGCGGAAGCCTGGCTGGAGAAATTGCGCGCCAAAAAAATTCTCGTGCGCTGGTTCAGTGCGCCAGCGGTGAAGGATTATTTACGCATCACGATTGGCACGGAGGCGGAGGCGCAGTCGTTGGTGCAGGCGGTGAAAGACGTGATACGTGATGCGTGATGCGTGAACAGAACCGGTTTGATGCTGCGTGAAATTTTCATGCAGCACGCATCACGCATCGCTCCGCCTTTGCACCTTTCGCTTTCATTCAACTGAAATTCTGTTAAACCCCCTGCGTGTATCTGGAGTTTTACGCATTGAAACACGCGCCGTTCGACATCACGCCGAACCCGCGCTACCTGTTTCACAGCACGAAGCATCGCGAGGCATTCAACCATCTGCTCTACGGCATCCGTGAGCGCAAGGGCTTTGTGCAACTCACTGGCGAGGTGGGCGCAGGCAAGACGACGCTATGCCGCGCGTTGCTGGAGCAACTGGATTCGCATTTTTCCACCGCGCTGATCATGAACCCGGTGATGAGCGGGGACGAATTGATGAAGGCCATCGCCACCGAATTTGGCCTCGAAGTGAAGGGCAAAGACCGCTTGGAAACCATCGCGGCCATCAGCGAATTTTTGCTCAAGCAGACGCACGCTGGTAAAGAGTCCGTGCTCATCATTGATGAGGCGCAAAATTTGACGGAAGATTTGCTCGAACAGGTGCGGCTGATTTCCAACATCGAGACGGATGATCGCAAGCTGGTGCAAATTGTTTTGATGGGGCAGCCGGAATTGCGCGACCGCCTCGATAGCCCGCGCCTCAAGCAACTGCGCCAGCGCATCACCGTGCGCTATCATTTACGGCCATTGACGCGCACGGAGGTCGGTCAGTATATTCAGCACCGGCTGGCGTTGTCGGGTTCCAAAGGTGCGCCGACATTCACCTTTGGCGGCCTTTGGCGCGTGTTCAATTACAGCAAGGGAATTCCCCGGCTCGTGAACGCGGTTTGCGACAAGGCATTGCTCGCGGGCTTTGTCGAACGCAGTTACAAAATAAATCACCGGATGGTCGGACGCGCCATCCGCGAACTCGAAGGAAATATTTACACATGAGCCGGATCAACGACGCACTCAAGCAGGCACGGCAAGCGCAGCCGCGCACGCCGACCAACACCTTTACGCCGCAGCACATGGCGACGAACGAGGATCGCACCTCGCCGCTCGTCTGGCTCATCCCGTCAGTCATCATCTTCCTGATCATCGCTGGAATTTTTTTCATGAGCTGGTCCTCGGCGCATCGCACGGTCAACGCCATCGTCGGCGAAAATGACATTTCCACGAACCCGCCCGTCGTCATCGAAGTGCCGGTCATTACCCCGCTGCCGCCGCCCCCCGTCATCGTGCCTGAGCCGGTGGAACTCCCCGTATTGCAGGGAATTTTTTATTCCGCCACCGCGCCCACGGCCATCGTGGATAACAAAAACGTCGCGCCCGGCGACCACCTCAAACAATACCGCGTCAAGGAAATCACCAAGTTTGCCGTCATCCTCACCGGCCCCGACGGCAAGGACGTGAAGCTCGGCCTGAACCAGTGACGCGATGGCCGCGCGGAATTTTTTCACCCCGACGAATGTGCGCGTCGCTCCGTTTGTCGTTTTCGTTTTGCTCACCGCCGCGCAGGGAACTTGCGGCCCCGCTTCGGCCTACTGGTTTTATTTCGCCAAAACGCTCGCCGGCCTCGGCATGATTTTCGCCGTGCGCCCGTTCGTCGCCGAAATGCGCTGGGCGATTAGTTGGGAGGCCGTGGCGGTGGGCGTGGGAATTTTTTTCGTGTGGGTCGGCATCAGCAGCGACTGGTTCACGCAAAATACTCTGTGGGTGAAGCTCGGTATTTCCTCCGCACCAAAAAACCTTCCGTCCGCGTGGAATCCCAACGAACAATTTGGCTCCGGTTCCATGCTCGCGTGGTTTTTTATCGCAGTGCGAATTCTCGGTTCCACCTTCGTTGTGCCGCCGATTGAAGAAATGTTTTACCGCTCATTTCTCTACCGCTACTTCGCCAAACCGGATTTTTTATCCGTGCTGTTGAATCAATTTTTTCCACGCCCATTTATTCTCACCGCGCTGGTTTTCGGATTGGCGCACAACGAATGGCTCGCGGGAATTTTGTGCGGCGCGGCGTATCAATGGCTCGTGCTGCGGAAGAACCGCCTCGGCGATGCGCTGACCGCGCACGCCATCACGAATTTTCTGCTCGGTGTTTGGGTCGTGCGGCAGGGCGACTGGAAATTTTGGTGAGAAACGAAAATCTTGAACCGCTAATCTGCGCTAGTTTCCGCTGATAAAAAAAGCCGTGAAGAAATGCGGATTAGTGAAGATGAGCGCAGATTAGCGGTTTAATTCCCCGCTCACTTCACAATCAAATCTAGCTTCCGCCGTTCCAGCGTGCTGCCTTCCTGCGCGGCGAGGCTGGTGAGAGATTCTTGATAATTGGCCATCGCCCGGATTTCGTTCGAGCGCGCGGTGGTGAGATTGTTCTGCAATTGCAGCACGGTGAACGTGGTGCTTTTGCCGACGGCATATTTTTTCTGCTCGGCGTCCAGCGCGGCCTCCGCGTAAATCCGCGCCGACCGCGAGGCCTCTGCGCCCTCCCACGAGGCACGCGCTGATTTCACCGCGTTGTCAATGTTCACCATGACATTCTGCTCCAGTTTTTTCAGCGACAACAAAAGTTGCTGCTGCGTCACGCGCCCGCTTTTCAAATTGTTCCGCGCCCGCGCATTGCCTAACGGAATCGAAAACTCCGCGCCGTAGCTGTAAAACGGACGGCTCCCGGTCTGCTCCTGGCCGAGCGCGTTGTTGAACTCTTGGCCCGCACCGTTCACGCCGTAGCTGCCCGTGAGATCCAGCTGCGGATAAACTTGGTTCCGCAAATACTTCAACTGAATGCCTTGCCGTTCAACGTCCAACTTGGTTTCAATCAGATCGGGGCGCTGTGCCAGACCTTTGGCCCAACTCTCCTGCACGTCGAGCAACTGCTGCGTGGCGGTCAACGATTCCGACGGCGTCAACTCCACATCATGCCACTGCGGATAATTATCCGTTATGAGATTTTTCAACGCGTTCTCCGCCTTCGCGAGGCTGAACTGCGAGGCGATCAACGCTGCGCGGCGGCTCGCCACCTGTGATTCATCCTGCTGCACGTCGAGCGGCGCCATGCTGCCGAGTTCCACGCGCTTCTTGTCTTGGTCATACAGCGTCTGCGCGAGTTCCAATGCCTGCTGATCCACCTGCAAATTTTCGCGGGCGTAGATCAGTTCGTAATACGCGTTCTCCACATCCGTGACCGTGGCGATGAACTGTTGGCGCAACGCCTGCTCGGAAAATTTCAAACGATTTTTCGCCACCGCGATGGTGGTGCGCGTGCCGTCCACCCAGAAATTTTTTAGCAACGGCTGTGTCAAATTCACACCCGCCGAGCCGCTGGCACCTTCGCCACCAAGGTTGTGGGAATCAGAGACATTGCCACTCAAGCCATAAGTCATGCCCCACGGCGTCGCCCCATTCAGGCCGGAATCAAACCCGTTTTCATCCTTGATGGAAACACCGTTAGTTCCCACCGGGCCGGCTTGATCCGTGTGCGTGTGGGTGCCGCCGAGGTTGAAAATCGGATCGTAGCCAGCGTAAGCGAGGTGCAGGTCGTAGAGTGAAAGCTGCGGCTCGTAGCGCACCACCTGCACGTCGAAGTTGTGCCGGATCGCCTCCGTGAGGCAATCCGCCAGCGACATCGCGCGCGCCACCGGCGGGTTCGTCTGCGCGAACGCAACCGACGCCACGGCGGCAAACATTAAACTGGTCAGGACTCGTTTCATTCGCAAACCAGACGCGCAGACACCGCGCCAAGTAACCGGTTATTTCGCCGGCGTTTCCGTGAGCACGGCGTTTTTTTCCAGCAGCTCCATAACTTTTTCGTGCTGCACCTGCTCGTAAAGTTCATTCACGCCATTGCGCTTCTGCAAATCTTTCAGAAATTGATCGAACGGCATCTGATACATCATCGCCAATTGCTGCGCGAGGCGCACTGCCTCTTCCTGCGAGACTTCAATTTTTTCCGCCGTCGCAATTTTACCCACGATGAATGCCAGCTTCACGCGTTCTTTCGCGTTCGCGGCAGCCGCCGTGTAAATTTCGTCCTTCTGGGTTTCGATCAATTCCCGCGCCACCCCGCGTTGCGTGTTTTGGCGAACCAAATCATAAACCACATTGCGCGTTTCGTTCGCCACGGCGGTTTCCGGCAAATCAAAGTTCAACTTGCCCATCAACGCAGTCACGATCTGGTTGCGGATAGCTTTGGTTTTGGAGTGTTTCAACTCGTTTTCCAAATCCGTGCGGACGCCCACAGTGAGCTTCTCCAAACTTTCCGCGCCGTATTTTTTTGCAAATTCCTCGTCCAGCGGCGGCAACGCTTTTTCCTTCACTTCCACCAGCTCAACTTCATAGACGCCCTTTTTACCCTGCAATTCGCGCGTGACGAAATCAGCGGGAAAATCAACATTCACCGTGCGTTTATCGCCCGCCTGCGCGCCGATGATCTGCGCGGCAAATCCGGGAATGAACTCGCTGTCCGTCGTCTCGATCCAGAAATTTTTCTGCTCCGTCAAACCCTTCGCCGTCGGCGCGAGTTCTGTAATGGCCTTGCCCTCGCAAGTGCCGGAGTAATTCACCACCGCCACGTCGCCGTTCGCGAGTGGACGCGCCACGGTGTCAAACTTCGCCTGCTGGCCGCGCAGCAAATCGAGCGCGCGGGTCACGTCGGCATCCGTCACCGCTTTGGATTCGATGTGCGCGGGCAAACCTTTGTATTCCGGCAATTCAAATTCCGGCGCGGTTTCCACCGTCGCGGCGAACTGCATCACTTGGCCGCGACCAAATTGGATTTCTTCAATGTCGGGATAGCCCACGACAGAAATTTTCTTTTCTGCGATGGCGTTGCGATACGCGTCGCCGATCAATTTACGTTTGGCCTCGTCCTTGATTTCGGCCTCGTATTTTTTGGCGACCATGTCGCGCGGGGCTTTGCCCGGACGGAAGCCCGGCAACGCGGCCTGCTTCTGATAATCCTTGGTGATCGCGTCAAACGCGGTATCCACGGCGGTTGCGTCCAGTTCAATCCGCACAAGTTTTTTGCACGGAGCCAATTGTTCAACGGTAATGTTCACGGGTAAATTTTTCGGTAAAACGCTCGGTTAATTTTCGTTTTACGAGCCGCGCAGAATAGTTGACCCGCGCCGCGAACGCAATGTTTTTGGCGGGGTGGATTGGTTTGTTTTTACCCTCTCCCATCCGAAGGGCGAAGGAGGGCTTTCAGGGTGGCGGTAGTTTGGTGGGGCGAGTGTCCTCGCGAGCCGGGCGTCGCTAGACCAAGCGGCTCG
>JANYCI010000129.1 GCA_025360325.1 Limisphaerales bacterium
CGATCGAGTTGAGATCGAGCCCATTTATATTTTCCGAAATGGAGAGTACGAGGTTGGTCTTGGTGATCCAAATCGGATTTTCAATCGAAATGGTTCGGATTGGGCCGTGGTATGAAAAACGTAGCGTTCACGAAGAATTCCGCGACCAACAAGAATTCCGCGACCAACAAGAATTCCGTGACCAACAAGAATTCTGCGATCAACAAGCACTCGGTGGCGAATAGAACTTCTCCCGTCAAGTTTCGTCATATTATCTTCGCGGCCTTTCTTGGGTATCTTACGAAACGGCGCGCGCGTGATTTCTGCGCTGGTAATTTTGGTGGCGACGGTCTGGCTGTGGCAGCGGCTTCAGTAGTGGGACGGGCGTCTCGCCTGTCCAGTTTCAAATTTTCCATTAGGGCGGGTAGGGCACATTGCTCCGCGTTTGGCGGAGTGCGCCCGTCCTCGGGCGCTGCGACGTGGCCGGCCAGCGCGCTGGATTTTTTTTGCGCGGACTGTGGTTGGACGGTGCAGTGGCCGGGGACGGCTACACTCCGGAAGTCGCGCCCTACCTTGCTCTACCAAATCCGAATGTTCCCATCGCTTTGTCATGCGTCATAGTTTTTCCTGCATCATCAACAGCAATTCACGGTCATGTTTTGTGAATGACATAATCCCAATTAAAAAAGTCCGGGCGGAACTGGACAGGCAAGATGCCTGTCCTACTACACTGTCACCAGTTCCGGCGATGCGTTTGGACGCGGAAATGCAGTAGCTTATGCGCGTTCCCTATGAATTTATTTTTCACCGCATCGCTCCGCCGCCTAGTTGTCGTTGTCGTGTTTTTTTCTGCGCTGAATCCGTTGTTCGCGCAACGCCAGATGGAGAAGCTCGGTCGCGGCGTGGTGGCGCTGCACTCGGCCACGTCGGCGGCGTATGTCGGCTGGCGGTTGCTGGCCACCGACCCGACGGATGTGAGCTTCAATCTTTACCGCTCGGCCAACGGTGCGGCGGGCGTGAAATTAAATTCTCTGCCGCTCACCAACACCACAGACTATCTCGACACCACCGCAAATTTCACAATCTCAAACGCGTGGTATGTCGCGGCGGTGACGAACGGCGTTGAAAGTTTTTCGAGCGCAGCGAGCGGCCTCGCGGCGAATTCGCCGGTGCGTCAGTATTTGTCGTGGCCATTGCAGCCCGTCGCGGGCGGCGCGAATCCGCCCTACGATGTGAAATTTTGCTGGGTCGGCGATCTCGATGGCGACGGCGAATATGATTACGTCGTAGATCGTCTATCCCTGACCGGCAGCGTCAATCAATACCTGCAAGCTTACAAGCGCGACGGCACGTTGCTGTGGCAAATGGACATGGGTTACAACAGCACGAACCAATACAACATCGAGCCGGGTGCGTCGGCCATCAGTGTCGGTCACGGCGACTGCGTGACGGTTTATGATTTGGATGGCGATGGCAAGGCGGAGGTCATCGTGCGCACAGCGAAAGGTGTGGTTTTCGGTGACGGAGCGGTGGCCAGCGGACCAGATGACACGACGCAATATCTTTCCATCATCAACGGAATGACGGGACATGAAATCACGCGCGCGGTCATCACGAATATGTGGCCGTCGGATGGGCCGATGAACGGGCATTTCGGGATCATGTATTGCGACGGCGTGCATCCGAGCGTGTTGCTGCACATGGAAAACCGCAACGCCGCGCAGGCATTTCAGCGCGAGACGATGACGTATGATTATCGCAACGGCCAATTGACGCGGCGCTGGTTCCACACGCCGGCCTCGGGCGCGAACGAATCTTGGGGCCACCAGATCCGCATCATGGACATCAACCACGACGGGATTGAAGACCTGTTGAATGTCGGCTCGGCCTTGAACGGCGTGAACGGCCAACCGCTCTTTGATACGGAGCTAGTGCACGGCGACCGCTTTCATGTCACGGACATTGACCCGGAT
The DNA here is from genome assembly GCA_025360325.1 of Limisphaerales bacterium. Taxonomy (GTDB): domain Bacteria; phylum Verrucomicrobiota; class Verrucomicrobiia; order Limisphaerales; family UBA11358; genus UBA11358. The sequence goes on from JANYCI010000129.1 coordinate 1,953, forward strand.
CGTCCGGGGCTGGAAATGTTTTCCATCCAGCAGAATAATTCGACGTTGCTTGCGACGGCGCTGATTGATGTGGGCACTGGCGGCATCATCAAAAAATGGTATTCCGGCACGCTCTCCGATGTGGGCCGCGGCATCTCGCTGGATCTAGATCCGAGCCATCGCGGCTGTGAAATGTATTCCACGCAGCCCGGCATCTATGATCGCAAGGGCACGCAAATTTACGTCAACAACATCTGGCCGCCGGAAGCGATTTGGTGGGATGCCGACTTGAGCCGCGAATTCGAAGACGGCGCGGGCAGCGGCGCGTTGAGTCCGGTCATCAATAAGTTTGATCCGAACAGCGGCACGGCGGGGCGTGTGTATTCCATCTATAGCGAGGGCGTGCATCAGCAATACGGCGGACGCGCGGCGTTCTGGGGCGACATCCTCGGCGACTGGCGCGAAGAAGTCGTCCTCGTGGCGAATGATTATTCCGAGCTGCGTGTTTACACGACAAAAATCCAAGCGACGAACCGGCTTTATTGCCTGATGCAAAATCCTGCTTATCGCGATCAAGCCACTTGCAAAGGTTATTATCAGGCGAGCTATGTGGATTATTTTTTGGGCAATGATATGCCAGTGCCGCCGGTGCCGCCGCTCTCTTCCGCGAAACTCGTCTGGCGCGGCGGTGCGGGAAATGTCTGGGACGCGGGGAGCACGGCCAACTGGTTCACGAACTGGTTTATCGTCGGCAATGCGAACACCAATCCCGCGCCCTTCAATGCCAGCGACACCGTGCTGTTCGACATCTCCGGTTCTAACAATACCGCCATCACGCTCACCGGTTCGCTCACGCCCGGCGATGTGCGCGTCTGGTCACCGAATGATTACACGTTCGGCGGCGATGGCGCGATGACCGGCGCGATGAAACTCACTAAGGGCGGCGCAGGAAAATTAATTTTCAACGGCACGAACACTTACACCGGCGCGACACTCATCGGCGAAGGGCCGTTTCTGGTGAACGGCGCGCTGCCCAGTTCACCTGTCACCGTGCGCGGCGGCGTGTGGTTGGATGGACGACTCGGCGGCACGGGCGTGGTCGGCGCGGCGGTGAAAATTGAGGAAGGCGCGGGCTTTTCGCCCGGCGCGTTGGGAACAAATTCTCCCGGCACCATCACGGTTGCGAACACGGTCACGTTCGCTGGCCGCACGCGCAGCGATTTTGATTTGTCCAATGATCCCACCGGCATCACGAAAACAAACGACCTCGCGCAGATCAATGGCAACCTTGTCATCGCTGGCACGAATACGTTTATTTTTCACCTGCTCGATGGCGCGTTACCGCCCGGCGCGGTGTATCCGCTGGTGAATTATTCCGGCACGCTCACCGGCAATCTCAACAGCCTGCTCGTGCAAGGCCTCGATGGTTATCCCTATGCGTTCACGAATCCGCCGGGACAGATTGCGCTCGTCATCAAAACTCCGCGCGCTCCGGCCACGCTCACCTGGACGGGCGGGCAAAATGGCAACGCTTGGGATCTCGCAAGCAGCACGAACTGGCTCAATGGTGCGGTGAAAGATCAATTTTATCCGCAGGACACAGTGCGTTTCGATTCCATCGGCGTGTCCAATCTCACGGTGAATCTTTCCGGCGCGCTCATCGCCTCCAGCCTTGTCGTGGACAGCCCGACGAATTACACACTCATCGGCGAAGGTGCCATCATCGGCGCGGGCGGCATCCTAAAATCCAATACCGGCACGCTCACCATCACCGGCAACAACCACACGTTCAGCGGACGCACCGTCATCGCCGGCGGCGGCACGCTCGCGGTGGCGGAACTCGATGGCGCGGGCTTTCCGAGTTCGCTCGGCAGCGCGCCGAACACCAGTCCTACCAACCTTGTCATCACCGGCAGTTCCACGCTCCGCATTCTCGGCGAATGTTACACGGATCGCGGCATCACGATTTCCGGCGGCACGAACACGATTGACGTGGCGAACAGCACCGATCAATTCACTTTGCTCGGTGTGCTGACCGGCACGAGCGCGTTTCAAAAAACCGGGCCGGGCAATCTCGCCTTCACCGCCGCGAATACTTATTCCGGCAACACGATCATCAAAGGCGGCAGCGTTTCGCTCGGCGGCGATGCGGCGAACACCGGCGGCTTCGGCCCCGGCACGCCCACGGTTATTCTCGACGGTGCCAGCGTCACGATGTTCATTGACAACAACACGACGCAGACTTCGAGTTGGAATCTGATCGCGGCGACCAATTCGGTAAATTATCTCAACCTCGACTGGCGCTGTGTCCTCGCGGGCAGCGGCAGCGGCGGCGGCACGTTGACATTGTGGACGCCTTACATCCGCGCTGACATCACCGGCAACTGGTCCGCGTTCGCCGGCCAGCTCTATGTCACTACGGACTGGAACGCCAGCACGGCTTCTGATCGCGGCGGTGATTTCCGCATCGCCAACGCCGCCGGGTTTCCGAATGCCAAAATAAATTTGCAGCAGCTTGTCAGTTTGCAAAACCGTGTTAGCACCGGCACCACGATTTCCATCGGCGAACTTTCCGGCGACATCGGATGCAACATCTCCGCTCCCGGCGGCAACGGCGGACTCACCGGCACGTGGAGCGTTGGCGGTCTCAACACGTCGGCGACGTTTGGTGGCAATACTTACAACGCCATCAATCTCATCAAGGTCGGCACCGGCACTTGGACGTGGACCGGCACCAACATCACCCACAGCGGCACGACCACGGTGAGCGCAGGCACGCTGCTTGTGAACGGCAACGCCGCGCCCGCGTCCGGCGCAGTCTCCGTCGGCGCGTCCGCAACACTCGGCGGCACGGGCGTTCTCGGTGGCGCGACGACGGTGAGCGGAAAAATTTCTCCCGGCAGCAACAACATCGGCACGCTGACGTTCAGCAACAACGTGACCATCGCCAGCAGCGGCACGGCGTTTATTGAAATTAATCGCACCGCTGGCACTCGCGATTTGGTGAACGCCAGCGGCACGATGACTTATGGCGGCACGTTGCAAGTGACGAATCTCGCGGGCACTTTGGCGAACGGCGACAACTTCAAAATTTTCAACGGCGCGACTTACGGCGGCATCTTCGCCACGAAAATTTTGCCCACGCTCAACGCCGGACTGGTCTGGGACACGACCGCGTTGACGACGAGCGGAACGATCAGCGTGGTGATTTCCAACGGCGTCGCCACCGGCCCAAAAACGCTCGTGTGGCGCGGCGACGGCGCGGCGAACGCGTGGGACATCAACGGCACGGCCAACTGGCTCGACGCAGGCAATGCCGCCGCATATTTCACCAACGGCGACTTCGTGAACTTCACCGACGTTGGCTCGAACAATGTGCCGGTGATTCTGCTGACGAACATCGCGCCCGGCTCCTTCAGCATCAATGCCGCGAAAGATTTTATTTTGTCCGGCAGCGGTTCGATCAATGGCACCAATGGTTTGGTGAAATCCGGCAGCGGCACGTTCACGCTGATGACCACGAACGGCTACACCGGCGCGACGACGATTTCCGACGGCACGTTGCGTCTGCTCTCGCTTGGCTCCGGCCTCGCGCACCGCTGGAGTTTCAACAACAGCCTCGCCGATGCCGCTGGCAACAGCCCCGCGACCATCGTGGATGTCGGCGCGAACAACGTGACGCTCGGCGCAAATTCGGCGACGCTCGCGGGTGGCACGCGGACGACGAGCGATTACATCAGCCTCGGGCAAAATTTATTTCCCAACACTGCCGCGCCGGTGACGCTGGAAATTTGGGCCACGCAAAACGCCATGCAGAATTGGTCGCGCATTTTTGATTTTGGCGCGTCCAGCGCAGAAAATTTTCTGATGAGTTGGTCGCAAGCAACCACGCTCACCACGGATCGCGTGGAATGGAAAGATGGCACCACCGCCACGACGGATAACACCTGCCAGCCTTACACGCTCGGCACGGAATTTCACATCGCGCTGGTCATCGAACCGGGCGCGGGCGCGGGTGGCACCACGCGCGTGACGTGGTATCGCGCGGC
>JANYCI010000061.1 GCA_025360325.1 Limisphaerales bacterium
GGCTGCTCGCCAAAATTTGTTACACGCAAAAAATCGCGGATGGAAAACTGCCCGCGTCGTGGGTGCAGCGACATTTGCAATTACTCGGAGCTTGGAAAGTTCCGCCGCCAAGTTCCAGCCGGCTGGAAATCGCCCTTGATCCCACGCTGGAAAAATCCACTGCCGCACCGTTTCCGCCCGGCACAATTCTTTGCCACGTCGCCACCAGCAACGACCGCAAACAATGGCCGCCACAACATTGGGCGACGTTTTACCAGCTTGCCAGCGCCGCTGGTTTGCACTTGGTTTTTTCCACCGGCCCCAGCCCGCGCGAACAAGATTTTCTCGCGCTAATAAAAAAATTGGTTCCCGATGCGCCGGTGTTGCCAACGAGCAAAAGTCTCGATGTATTTCTGGTGTGGCTGAAGCGCGCGGCGGTTTTTATTTCGGGCGACACGGGACCGTTTCATTTCGCAGCGGCATTGGGCGTTCCCGTCATTGGGCTGTTTGGCACCGGCGATTCGCTGGCGCGGTCCGCCCCGATTTATTTGCCCGAGCAAATCATTGCCGCCACCGATTGCGCCTGCGACCGGCTCCATAAAAATATTTCCACCTGCGACGAGGCGAGTCCCTGCATGGCGACAATCCTGCCCGCGCAAGTGCTGACACGGTTGAAAGAAATTCTCGCGAAGAAAGGCGGTTGAGCTTTTGCCTTGCCGCTCTGATTCAGCCGTTTCATCATCTGGACAATGAACGCATTGCAGTCACTTCCCGACCAAATTGTCCGCCTCCACGCGGACTGGGTCGTCGCGTGGCATGAAAATCCAACGCCGCCGAAAAGTGATTTGCCGCTCTCCATCGTCGAAAAAAATCACCGCGAAAATTTTGACCTGTGGCATGAAGAAGACATTGCGCGGCGCGACGATCTTGGTGCCGAAGCCGTGCGCCAAGCCAAGCGCGGCATTGACCGTTTCAACCAGGCGCGCAACGACGCCATTGAAAAATTGGATGAATGGTTTTTGAGCCAGTTGCCGCCGATGAAGATTTCCAGCCCGCTCCATTCTGAAACGCCCGGCATGATCGTGGACCGCCTCTCGATCATGTCGCTCAAAATTTATCACATGAACATCGAGGCGACGCGTGAATCGGCCAGCGAAGAACACCGGCGCAAGTGCGCGGAAAAACTCGCGCGCATTGAGGAACAGTTGGCCGATTTGAAAAATTGCATGCACGAACTCATCGGCCAGTTCCAAGCCAGCACGCGCCGCTTCAAAATTTACCGCCAGATGAAAATGTATAACGACGCCAGCATGAATCCGCAGATTTACGCACCGGTTGACTGACATGGCTATGGCAAATAAAAATAATTTTGACTCGTTTGTGGCGGGTAGGGCGCGTCGCTCTGCGCGCGCCGTCGTGTGTCTGGCCAAGAGCGGCGCGCACGGAGTGACGCGCCCTACCAACGCCTTTGTGATCGGCTCTAAAAACTAAATCCACAACTCATGGTCTTTTGCTCCCCGTTATTCTTATTTTTGTTTTTGCCCATCGTCCTCGCGGTGTATCTGCTGCTGCCCGGACTGCGCGCAAAGAATTTCTGGCTGCTGATCGCGAGCCTCGTGTTTTACGCGTGGGGCGAAATCAGTTTTGTTTTTCTCCTGCTCGCCTCGACGCTGATGAATTACGGACTCGGCTTGTGGATCGGCCGCAGCGAAATTCCTGCGCGCAGAAAACTTGCCGTGGCCGTGGCGGTGTTCATCAACGTCGGCATTCTTTGCATTTTCAAATACGCCGATCTCATCGTGAACTCGCTCAACTCACTCGCGCATCTTTCGATTCCCGCGCCGAAAATTTCCCTGCCGATCGGCATTTCCTTTTTCACATTCCACGCGCTGTCGTATGTGATTGATATTTACCGCCGCAAATGGACGGCGGCGCGCGACCCGAAAGACGTGGCGCTCTATATTTTCTTTTTTCCGCAGCTCGTCGCCGGGCCGATTCTGCGCTGGAACGCCATCGCCCCGCAGTTGCTGGAGCGAAAATTCAGCAGCGACGTTTTTGCCGATGGCGTGCGTCGCTTCGTTGGTGGTCTGGCAAAAAAAATG
>JANYCI010000146.1 GCA_025360325.1 Limisphaerales bacterium
AAGTGCTCATCACCACCGGCACGAATTTTGTGCGCGTGCGGCTGCCGTTGACGGACGTGACGGGCAAGGTGCGGGTGAAGGAAAAATCGGCGGATGGTTTTGGAATCCCGATTGCGCCAAGTAAAACGGTGCTGGGCAAAAAACATTTTCTGGAATGGCAGATCGGCTACGACACGCCGAACGTGAATGATCCGACGGTGGTTAAAGAAATAAAATTCACGCGCAAGGGCGAGACGAAATACGGCCACGAACTTTCCAAAATTATTTTCGAGAGCGTGCGGCTCGGTTTGCTGACGACGAATGAAATTTTGGCGGAAATCAAATCGCTGGAAAAAATTCCAGCGGCGGAATTTGAGGAGAGTCAGCCGGTGTCGGTGGATACGGAGACGAATAGTTTATCGGGTGGTTTTCAACGCGCGGTGCAGCGCGTGCCGCAGTTCACTAAAAATTCTCCACACGGTTCGGTGCAAATCCAGTTGAAGCAGAAACAGCGCGCGGTCGGCTATCAGGCGATGGTCTATGTGTGCCTACCGCTGCCAGAGGTTTTGACGCTGGACGGCGAGCCGCGCAAGGCCGGACGCGCAAAATCCAAGGAGACGGTTTATTATGATTTCACCAATGAAAATGCGACGTTGCTGCGGGATGTAATCCGCGCGTTTGGTCTCGCCTCGGCACAGCATAATGAAGATATGCGGAAGATTTTGGAATTAGTTTTGGAAAATGCGGCGGACTGAAACCAAATTTTTTGAACCGCTAATCCGCGCTAATTTTCGCTGATTAAAAAAGGGGAGTTTAAGTATCAGTGGAGATCGGCGGTTTCAAATTTTTTCCAGTGCGCGAAAAAAATCCATGCCGACGAGGCAAACATCATCTTCAAATTCGCCGTTGTTGGCGAAGCCGCGAATGACCAAAATCAATTCATCAAAAAGTATTCCGGGCGGATGGTGCAGCAAACTTTTCACGTCGAGCATGAGGCGCTGCTGGGAATACAGTTCTTCGTCCTGGCCTTGCACTTCGTAAAGGCCGTCGGTGAAGAGCATGAGAAAATCGCCGGGCAACATGGTGACCTCGCTCGTTTCGTAGGTCGGGTCTTCGGATAGGCCAAGGGCGGACTGGCCGCGACCGCAGGCGTTGGCGAGCGGCTCGACGCGGCTTTGTGAACGGCGAACGAGGAGCGGTTTCGGATGGCCAGCGTTGGCAAAGCGCAAGGTGCCGTTGCAGCAGTCAGCCACGGCGTAAAACGCGGTGGTGAGCATCGGTGTGCCGGTGTTTTTAAGAATGCTGCACAGGTCGGAATTCAGCTTGCGGAGAAAGTCGCCGGGGTCGCGGGCGAATGGTTTTAATTCCTCGGCCAACGCGCTGATCATGGCGGTGACGAGCGCGGCGCGGACGCCGTGGCCGGTGACGTCACAGATGAAAATCACCGCTTCGGTGTCGGAGAGTTGCGACACGAAAAAAAAGTCGCCGCTGACGGTTTCGGCGGCTTCGTAGCGATGGACAAATTGCAGCGCGCTTTGTTCCGCCGGGGAATTTTTTGGGAAAACCGGGTATTGCTGCGGCAGCATGGCAAGCTGGATTTCGCGGGCGGTGCGAAGATTTTCCTCCATGACCGCATTTTTTTTCCGCAACTCTTCGCGGCTGCGCGCGAGTTCTGCGGTCGTGCGGCGGATCTGGTCGTCCATCCGTTTTTTTTCCGTGATGTCCAAGAACAGTCCCTGCAAGCCGATCACGTTGCCGAATTCGTCCCGCAGCGGCGTCTTGATGACATGATGATACATTTTTTCCGAGGCCCCGATGGGCTGGGTTTCTTCGATAATTTCAACGGACTCGCCACGCGCCATGACCTGACAGTCATCGTCCCAGTATTTTTGCGCGGACTCTTGGACGTAAAGATCGAAGTCGGTCTTGCCGAGCAAATCTTCCAGCTTGGTGCGGTGATAGGTGCAATAAGTCTGGTTAGCAAACGTGAAACGCCCTTGCAAATCGCGGCGAAAAACGCCCTGCGGCATCGTCTCCACGAGTGAATGATAGAGCGATTCCGACAAGCGCAAAGCATCTTTCATCTGCCGTTGTTGCGTGATGTCCTCGACCGTGCCTTCGTAGTAAAGCAGTTTGCCCTGCGCGTCGCGGACGGCCCGGCAGTTTTCTGAAATCCAGATGATGCTGCGATCTTTGCGGTAGATGCGCGACTCAAAGCCGCTCAACGTGTCGTGCTGCTGCATCAGCCGCATGAACTCCTCGCGACGGCCAGGCTCGACATAAAGCCGCCCAGCGATGTCCTTGATGTTCGCCATCAAATCCACCGGCGAATCGTAGCCGTAAATTCGGGCGAGCGCGGGATTAGCCAGTTGGTAATGGCCGTCCACCGTCGTGCGGAAAACGCCCTCGACTAGATGATCAATGAGACTGCTGTAATTATTTTTTTCCTCGGTGAGTGCCAGCCAAGCCTGATGGCGGGCGATGGCGCAGGCCAGCGCGTGGCGTAGCGCCTGTGCCGACACACTGTGGCCAAGATAATCTTGCGCGCCGCTGAACACGGCCTCCGCCAGAAAATTTTCGTCATCGGGACCAAGCACGATGATCGGCAGCCGCGTCACCTTGGTGGACAGTAGCGTGATTTGAAAAACGGCGGCGGCATTCGCGCTCGCGATGCCGAAGATGATCGCGTCCATCGTATTCGTCGCCAGCAACGCCAAGCCAGCATCCAACGACGGCTCGACCGTCACTCCGGCGACGTTGGCAGCGGTGGCGAGCAACTCCATCACGCGCCGTGCCAAGGCTTCGTCGTCACTGATCAACAAGATTTTTAAGGGGCCGCCTTCCATGATTCGTTGCGCTGAAAAATACAGGTTCGCGGGCGGCGCGCAAGTGTGTTGCGGAAATTCCATCCCGCACAAAAAACCGCCAAAAAAACTTGTGGGCATTTTCCCCGCGTGAATCTAGCCTGCTGCCATGTTTCGACCGTGCATTGACCTGCATGAAGGCCAAGTGAAGCAAATCGTCGGCGGCACGCTGGGTGCCACCGAACATTTGCAAACAAATTTTGTCTCCGAAAAATCCGCCGCGTGGTTCGCCGAACTTTATCGGCGCGATGACTTGCGCGGCGGCCACGTCATCATGCTCGGCGGCGGCAATGACGCCGCGGCTCGCGCCGCGCTCGCCGCGTTTCCGGGCGGACTGCAACTCGGCGGCGGCGTGACCGCGTTGAACGCGCGCGGCTGGCTGGACGTCGGCGCGTCCCACGTCATCGTCACCAGTTGGGTTTTCCGCGAAGGTCGCGTGGACTGGGCGCGGCTGGACGAACTCGTGGCGGTGATTGGAAAAAATAAATTAGTTCTCGATTTGAGCTGCCGGCAGCGCGGCGAAAAATACTTTGTCGTCACCGACCGCTGGCAAAAATTCACCGAACTCGAAGTGAACGCAGAAACGCTCGCCACCTTTTCCAAACACTGCGCCGAGTTTTTAATTCACGCTGTGGATGTGGAAGGTTTGTGTCGCGGCATTGATACGGAGCTGGTAAAAAAACTCGGCGCGTGGACGCCGATTCCTACAACGTATGCGGGCGGCGCAAATTCGCTCGCCGATCTGAAAACCGTGACGGAACTTGGCGGCGGAAAAATTGACCTCACCATCGGCTCCGCGCTGGACATCTTCGGCGGCAGCGGCGTGACGTATGCGGAGTGCGTGGGTTTTAATCAGCAAAAATCTGCGTGAAGCCAAAAACCTTCATGCTCATCGCTGGTGAAACGAGTGGAGATTTGCTCGCGGCAGAACTCGTCGCCGCGCTACGCGAACAATCCTCCATTCTCCAGCCTCCAGCCTCACCGCAGTTTTTCGGCGCAGGCGGCGCGAAGATGTCCACCGCTGGCGTAGCACTCGCTTTCGACATGACGCAACACGCCGTCATCGGCATCACGGATGTGCTGAAAAACATTTTCAAATTTCGGCGACTGTTCAACCAGTTGCTCGCGCTCGCTATCGAACGCCAACCGGATTTCGTTATCGGCGTAGATTACGGCGGCTTCAATTTACGCTTTGGCCATGCGGTCAAACAATACATCCGCGACAATCCGTTCTCGAAATGGAATCCCAAAATCATCCAGTTCGTTTCCCCACAAGTCTGGGCGTCGCGACCGGGGCGCGCGAACAAACTCGCGGCGGATTACGATTTGCTCTTGAGCATCTTTCCGTTTGAGAAAGCTTGGTATGCCCAGCGCGTCCCGCAGTTGCGCGTGGAATTTGTCGGGCATCCCATGCTGGATCGAATTCAGAATTCAGAATTTAGAATTCAGAATAAAAATTCCGTGCCGATGGTTTTGCTTTTACCGGGCAGTCGCAAAAGTGAATTACAACGGCATTTGCCGGCGATGCTCGGCGCGGTGAAATTGATTCAAGAAAAAACTCCCGATGTCCGCGTAAAAATGGTTTTACCCAATCCCGCGTTGATGCAAATGGCGAATTCACTCGGCGCGAATATCGAAATCCAAATCGGCGAACTGCCGTGGGCATTGGCGGAATGCGACGTCGCCATCGCTTCGACCGGCACCGTCACGATGGAGTGCGCGTTCCACGGCGTGCCGACCGTGACGCTCTACAAAACATCCGCGCTGACTTACCAAATCGCCAAACGCATCGTCACCGTAAAATCGCTCACCATGCCGAACCTGCTCGCGGGCGAGGATGTTTTTCCTGAATTCATCCAGCACGCCGCCACGCCGGAAAATCTCGCGCACGCCACGCTGGCCTTGCTCCAAGACGATGCGCGGCGGGAGAAAATCAAAACACAACTCGCGCAAATTATTTCCACCCTCGGCGAACCCGGCGCGGCCAAACGCGCGGCAGCAGCGATTTTAAGTTTGGCATAATCCGCCCAGCGGCGAGTTTGCAATTATGAAAGACCTGTCAAATCCGTTTTGGATCAAGCTCAAGGGGTTGCTGTTTCTACTCATCGGTCTCACCGCCGCGCTGCTAGTTTTTCTCGACAACCCCAAATGGCAGACCGCCGTGCTGCTCGCGGTAGCCGTGTGGAGTTGCTGCCGGTTTTACTATTTTGCGTTCTACGTCATCGAAAAATACGTTGACCCCGCCTACAAATTTTCCGGCCTGATCGCCTGCGCGCGGTATTTATTTCAACGGCGGAAAAAGTGAATTAGGCCGAAACCATTGGTTGACGATGCGCCACCGCCGGGTTTAAGTTTGCCGCCATAAAAGCGCAGATTGAACCGATGCAGCAGCCGGTCCGGAAAGTTTTGGGTCGAACGCCCACGGTTTCACAACGGCTGGCGCATCTGGAAGATTTGACCGATTTTCTCAAAAAATACGCGCCAGAAATTTTGGCAAATCGCGAAGGTGATTATTACCCAGTAAAAAAGGTTGTTGGCCGCCCACGCCGCTGAACGAGTTGACTACGCAATCGGTTGCGGATTGACGGCATCTACAAGCCCCGTGACTGACTCTTTTGCTGGACTTCTTTAACCCAAAACCATAATTGGCAGGAATGAAAAAACTTCTTTGGCTTTTACCTCTGGCGTGCGGATTCGTCTTCGCTGACCAAACCAGCCGAGTCACAAAAAATAATCTGCCAGTTGAAGAGATTCCCGCGAATACAAACTTCACCGGCACGGAGATTTACGACCCGAAAAACCCAAAAGCGGGCACAGCCATTTACGTTGGTGTGCCTTCATTCTCTGGAGCGAAAACCTATCGAGATGCCGAGACTGGAATTTTTTTCTATTTGGAAAGTGACGGACGCCACGTTGCTGCCATCAGCCCGGACGGCAAGCTGCTTTGGAACCGAGACCCATTCGCCGATGCTCACTTGGAATTTTACCGGACGGACAAGCCGCAGATTGTTCGTATCGGAAAGCCAATTGCGCGGATGACACGCGGAACGACTAACCGGGTCATTCTCATCAACTACAATTCAACTCAAACAGGAACATTGGACATGCAAACGGGAAAGTTTGAATACCTGGGGCAGGATTAATTTTGCGCCGGCAAATAAAATTCTTCGTTCCTTCGTTCCTTTGTTGTTAAAATTCCCGCCACATGAAGTGGACACAAACTCTGATTCCGACCCTCCGCGAAGCCCCGGCTGACGCGGAAATCGTCTCCCACAAACTGCTGCTGCGCGCGGGTCTCATCCGCAAATTGGCCGGTGGCGTTTACACGTTTCTCCCACTCGGCCTGCGCGCGTTACGGAAAGTGGAAAATATTATCCGCGAAGAAATGGATCGCGCCGGAGCCGTGGAAGTTCTCATGCCTGCGCTCCAGCCGCCGGAAATCTGGGAAGCCAGCGGTCGCGCCGAAACGGCCAGCAATGTTTTGTTCAAAGTCAAAGACAGCAGCGGTCGCCAATGGTTTTTGAGTCCGACCGCCGAGGAAGTCATCACCACGCTCACCGCGAACGAAATCAATTCCTACCGCCAGTTGCCGAAGAATTTTTACCAGATCAGTTTGAAATTTCGCGATGAGATTCGTCCGCGCTTTGGCCTCATGCGCGCGAAGGAATTCATCATGAAAGACGCTTATTCGTTCGACACCACGGACGAAAATGCGATGGCCGCCTACAAAAAAATGTATGATGCCTACACGAAAATTTTTGCGCGCTGCGGCTTGAAAGCGTTTCCCGTCGAGGCTGACACCGGCGTAATCGGTGGAAATTATTCGCACGAATTCATGGTTCCCGCCGATTCAGGTGAGAACGATGTGGCCTACTGCGAAGCCTGTGGTTACGCGGCGAACATCGAAAAAGCCACCAGCGGCATTCCGAAAACCGCCGCGCGCGAAATCGGTGCGGCGACGGAAAAATTCGCCACGCCCGGCGTCGTGACGATTGAGGCGTTGAGCAAGGAACCCTATAAAGTTCCGGCGAATCGTCAGATCAAAACTTTGGTCTATATCGCGGATACGAAACCAGTTTTGATTTTGATTCGCGGCGATGACCAATTGAACGAAACAAAATTTGCGGCGAAGACTGGTGCCGTCGCCGTGCGTCCGGC
>JANYCI010000153.1 GCA_025360325.1 Limisphaerales bacterium
GGAAAATCATTTTTGAAAGCGATCGAGCGTTGAAGCTCGATCAGCTCCGGCGGCTTGCCGAGATCGAGCCAGTGCGCGACCCACTCCGGTTGTTTCCCCTCAACGCTTTTGCGATAGAGCAAATTCACCGCGCGGTAAAATTGCAATAGCATGCGGCCCAGTGATTCGATTTCGGCCGCCAGTTTTTCACCCAAAGGAAACGGCTCCGGCGATACACGCCATTCCTGCCCAGCAAATAATCCGCCCGGCGGCATGGAGTCACGAATGAATTTTGATTTTTCAGCAGCAGTCATTTTTTCGCGAGCCAACTTCTCACTTAAACCGGCGGCTGACAAGCGCGGCGTAACCGAAGCGGAAAGAATTGAATTCGCCGCCCGCGCGGGCAAAATAGCCGCGTGCCTTTTCACGAAAAAATCATCGCTTGGGAAGACCTGCCCAAATGGCGGCGCAAAATCCGCGCGGCTGGAAAAAAACTCGTCGTCACCAACGGCTGCTTTGACATTTTGCATCTCGGTCATGTGACGTATCTCGAAAACGCCCGCAAGCATGGCGACGTGCTGCTCCTCGGCGTCAACGGCGACGCCGGCGTGCGCGAACTCAAAGGGCCGACGCGCCCGGTCAATTCTGAAACCGATCGCGCCTCGGTGCTTGCCGCGCTCGAAAGCATCAGCGCCGTCTGCATTTTTCCCGATAGCACGGCCACGAAATTTCTCGCCGCCGCGCAGCCGGACATCTACGTCAAAGGCGGCGACTACACGTTGGAAACTTTGAATCAGGACGAACGCCACGCGGTGGAATCTTGCGGCGGGAAAATTGTTTTGGTTCCGTTTGTGCCAGGAAAATCTACGACGGCGCAGCTGGAAAAAATTTCGCGGTTGTGAAAATTCTCGTCATCTCGTTAGCAGGAATCGGCGACACACTATTCGCCACGCCGCTGCTGCTTGAGCTGCGCGCGAATTTTCCCGACGCCACGATTGACGTGCTGGTGAAAGAAGCCGGCGCACGTGATTTGCTCGAAAGCAATCCGCACATCAACCGCGTTTTTTACAAAAGCCTGCTGACGTGCGGACGCATCGCCGGCGTGAAATTTCTCGCCTCGCTCCGGCGGGAACGCTACGACGTTTCTATCAACACGCATCCGCAAAGCCGCATCCACTACCGCGTCGCCGCGTGGCTGGTCGGCGCGCAGACGCGCATCAGCCATGAATACGAATGTTTCGGAGTGTGGGATCGTTTTTTGGTGAACCACACGCTGCCGCAGGACTACGCGCGGCACGCGGTGGAAAATAATCTCGCCACGTTGGAACTTCTGAGTGTGAAGAAAAAACTGTCGGCGCACGCACTGGAAATTTTCCTGACGCCGGACGAACAAAAATGGGCGGACGATTTTCTGGCGAAAAAAAATCTCGCCGGCAAAAAATGGCTCGGCGTCCACGTCGGCTCTGGCGGAACCAAAAACCTCGCACTGCGCCGCTGGCCACTGGAAAATTACATCAAACTCACGCGGCAGTTGCAGACGGAAAAGAATTTGCCAGTGCTTTTCTTTGGCGGGCCGGAAGAAAAATCCGCGCACGAAACCATCCGCACCGAACTGCCCAACGCGATTTTTCCGCCGACCAAAAACCTGCGCCAAGTCGCCGCTGTGCTGGCGAAAGCGGGCGCGTTTTTGAGCGTGGACACCGCCTTGATGCACGTCGCTGCCGCGATACGTGTGCGCGGCCAGATCGTCATTGAGACGCCGACGTGGAACAAACCAATTGAGCCGTTTGGAAATCATTTCACGCTCGTAAAAAATCCGGCGGTGGCCGGACGCAATCTGGAATTTTACCGCTACGACGGCGGCGACATCAAAGGCTCGCGCGAAGAAATCATCGCGGCGATGGAGTCGGTGACGGTGGCGGAAGTTTTCGCGGCGGTGACGAAACTGATTTGAAAATTATTTTCGATTTACGATACACGATTTACGCGCCGCATTGAAATTGCGCTCGTAAATCGGGAATCGGGAATCGTAAATCAAAGCGTAAAGCCCGCCGCCTGCGCGTCGTTCGCAAACATCTTCACCGTGTCGAGCGAGAGTTCGCCGAGATCCATGCCGGACATTTTGATGGCCTTGCCGAGAATGTCGTGCGGCACGGTGACGATGTGCGAGCCGCAATCGTTCGCGTGAAAAATGTTCAGCACTTCGCGCACGCTTGCCCAGAGCAGTTCCGCTTGCGGCAAATCTTTCAAAATCGTTTTGCTGTCGGTCATGATACGAATCGGGTCAACGCCCGTGTCCGCAATGCGTCCGGCAAAAACGGAAACCACGGCGGGAACTTTTGGATTCAGCGCAGCGGTAACGCCTTCAACTTGCGCCAACGTAAGAATCGCGGTGACATTTAATTTCACGCCTTCATTCGCCAGTTCCTTAATCAGAGGCAGTGAGGATTCGTTCCGCGTGTTCGTGATGGGAATTTTGACGTAAACATTTTTGCCCCAGCCATTGATCTTCAAACCCTGCCGTTTCATCTCGGAAAATTCGTCGGAAAAAACTTCGAGCGAGAGCGGTTTCACCGTGATGGTTTGCAGCACGTCGCGCGCGAACGCCTCAAAATCCGTCAGGCCAGCCTTGCGCATCAGCGTCGGATTCGTAGTCAATCCTTGGATGAGCGGATTGGCGTTGAGTTCCAACATCCCTTTTTTATCCGCGCCATCGGCAAAAATTTTTACCGACAGATCTTTGAGTGTGCGCTTCATAAATTAGCTTTTAATTTGGGCGAGAATGATGTCAGCAGCCTCACCCAGATTGCGAGCGGAAAAATCAGGTTTCTGCCTCAATTGCTCGTCATAACCGTAGTCGATGAAAATAGTTTTGCAACCGGCCGCGTGACCGCAATCCACGTCGCGCCAGCGATCACCGACCATCCAGCTTTGCGCCAGATCAATGTTCAACTCGCGCGCAGCGTGCAACAACATTCCCGGTTTCGGCTTGCGGCAATCGCAATCGGACAAGCCTTTGCCGGCGTGATAACACACTTCCGCGCGATCAATCGGCAGTTGCACCAACATATGCGCATGGATTTGCTCAACGACTTCTTGCTTCAAGGTTCCACGACCAACATCCGGCTGGTTCGTGGCGACGACCAATAAAAAACCAGCGGCTTTGAGTCTGGCGCACGCTGCGGGGACTTCTGGGAGAATTTCAAACTCTGCCAAGCTCGTAGGAGGATAGGGCTTTGATTCTTTTTCCAGAGAGCGGTTGATCACGCCGTCGCGATCTAGAAAGACTGCGCGCCCGACTTCTGGCTTCTGGCTTCTGACTTCTGACTTCACTTGGTGGATTCCCACTTGGTCTGCGCGACTTTCAATTTCGGGTGCGACACGAGCAAGTGCCACACGATGCCTTGAAACGCTTCGCTATGCGGCGTGACGTGCGTCGCATTCACCGTCGGCACGATGACGCACGCGGTCGCTTCCTTTGCCGTGTAACCGCCGTCGCGCCCAACAATGCCGACGACGGACGCGCCGACTTTTTTTGCGACTTGAATCGCACTGACGAGATTCGGGCTGACATTTTTTTCAAGGTTGCCGCCGCCGACAGAAAAAATCAGCAGGCCGTCCTTTGCATTGATACGGCTGCCTTTCAGCCATTCGGAGAAAACCGTTGCCCAGCCTTCGTCGTTCGTGCGCGCGGTGAGTTCGGAGACATTGTCCGTCGGCGCGTAAGCTTCGAAACCGCAGATTTTGCGGAAATCGTTCACGGCATGGCCGGCATTGCCCGCGCTACCACCGACGCCGAGAATAAATAATCTTCCGCCGCGTTCGCGGATGGCGGCGAGTTCATCCGCGCATTTTTCAATGGCGACTTCGTCGAGTTGTGCCGTGACCTGCTGGACTTCGTCGAGAAATTCTTTTGTAAAGCTCATGATTTTGCAGAAGGAAACACCATTTGAACCAAGATTGCAGCAAAAATGCCAGCCGGGAAATGACTAATTCCTAATGACGAATGGCCTGCCGCGCGCCGGTTTTTCCTAGGTCATTCGCCATTGGGATTTCTTTCGTCATTCGGGTTTCGTCATTCCCGCCGGCCTTTGTTGAGCAACTGTTCCAGCTCTTCCAATCCGGCGGGCGATCCCATTTCGTAAAACCGTTCCAGCACTTCGTAGCCTGCAAGCTGCTTTTCGCGGACGAGTTTGCCCATGACTTCGGCAAGATCAAAAACCTGATCGGCGGCATACGCAGCGAACACGGCCGACTTGAACAGGCTCAGGCCGTAATCAATGTGTTTCATCTCCGGCAGCTTGATTTTTTTGTCGTAGATTTTTATTTCGCCGTCGGCATAGACCACGTTGCTTGTGTCGTAAAGTCCTTCGTTGCGATAGACCGTCATCAGGCCCGGCTTGCCGCTGCGCTGAAAAAATTCCGCGACGGGCGCGTATTGGATGGGCAGATACGAATCGCCGTAGAGGATGAAAAATTCCTCGCCGAGTTTGGGCAACGCGCGTTTGATGGCGCCGCCGGTGCCGAGCAATTTTTCGCCGCCCGCCGTCGCTTCGCTATGGCGCGGCGAGTCGAAGGAATAATCCAGCTTGATGCCGTATGCCTCGCTGCCGAATTCGCGCTGGATCATCTCGCCGAGAAAGCCGATGCACAGCACCGCCTTGCGGATGCCCTGCGCGTGGAGCATCTCCAGTTGATGCGCGAGAATGGGCCGGCCCGCGACGGGCACGAGCGACTTTGGAATTTTTTCCGTGATGGGCCGCAGCCGCGTGGCGAGTCCGCCCGCAAGGATGGCGACGGGGATTTGGGAAAGGTTGGTGGTCATAAAGTAGCCCCCTCATCCCGGCCTGCTTTTCCGGTGCGAGAGAAAGTATCTGTAGGATGGTTGCGGGGCAATTTGGGAGCCGGTTTGGAATTCGCCGCCGCCCCCTCACCTTGATCCTCTCCCCCGAGGGGGAGAGGAGAACGGAGTTGTGCGCGTTGTCCGTGCTTGGTGTTTACAGAATCAACACGACGTTCGCGTGCCGGAGGTTTCGACTCCCTCTCCCCCATCGGGGGAGAAGGCCGGGGTGAGGGGGCAGGCTTGGGCAAGTAACCTTCAATTTCCTCCACCCGCCCCGTGCGTTCCATCAGCGCGTGCCAGATTTCAAACCGAATTGCTTCCAACTCACCACGCATCTGATGATTCCAAAATCGCAACGTCTTGATGCCTTGCGCTGCGAGAAATTGATTTCGTTTTTCGTCGCGCGTCCGTTGGTCAGGGAAACCGTGGCCGCCGCCGTCGAGTTCCACCGCGAGTTTTGCGACCGTGCAACAAAAATCCAGAAAGTAAATGCCGCAGGCGTATTGGCGGCGGAATTTGAACTCACTGAACCGGCGGTCACGCAGCAAACGCCAGAGCCGCTTTTCGGCGTCGGTGGATTGGTGGCGGAGTTGACGGGCGAACTCGCGGGCGTTTGGAGTGCGCGTGCGGACTTTGCCGTATTGCGGCTTGTGCCGCAGTGCCGGCTCCTTCTCCCCCACTGGGGGAGAAGGCTGGGATGAGGGGGTTGGCGTGGCAATGATGGATGCGCTCGTGCCAGTAAGCCGCCCCCTCACCCTAACCCTCTCCCCCGCTGGGGGAGAGGGAATCGCGCGCTGGCTGGTCTCGTTTGTCGTGGTCATCGGGCGGGTTCAGGAAAGCCGCGTGTGGCGAGTCCGCCTGCGAGAATGGCGACGGGAATTGGGGAAAGTGAAAGGCTCATGCAATTTCTAAAATCAAGCCAACCGTCCACGCCAATAGCCGGGACGCCGTTTCATGTGCATCACCGCCACGATCCAGATGTGTTCTGGCTGCTCCAGAAAAATGACGGCGTAAGGAAAAGTATCGCTTAAATGACGGCGCGCGGGCGGGGAGAATTTCCAAAATCGTTCTGGCTGTTCGCAAGCCTCGCGCAACAGCCGTTCCATCTCGTGATAAAAGCGGACACCCAGTTCCGGGGAGATTTCGGAATAATAGCGGATGGCGGCGGCGAACTCCTCATCCGCCTCGGGATGCAACAGGTGTTTCACAGCCCCGCGATTTTGCGCGCCCGCGCCAGCGATTCCTCCAGCGGCACACCCTTGACCTTGCCGGATTCAATTTCCGCGATGCGCCGGTCGGTTTCCGTTTTCCACGCACCGGCCACGGAAGCA
>JANYCI010000179.1 GCA_025360325.1 Limisphaerales bacterium
CTCCGAAAGCTATAGCAGTTCACCAAAACATTGGGACACGCGCATGAACGCGCCCTACCCGCCGCAAACGTGCCAATGTTGTTGTGCGTTGCTATAGTTAGCGGCGCTCTGGCGGCGGCGTGGAAAATAAAAAAACGAGGCCATCTTGCGATGGCCTCGTGGTGGTTTCAGTTGCCTGAAATTTTTTATCAGCGAGCGAAGTTGAAGGCCTGCGAGGCCACCGAGTTCGTGCTGTTCTGCATCGCGGTGTGCAAATTGGCGATGCTCACCGATTGCACGCTGCCGTCGGACAAACCGATGTTGCCGGACTTCTGGTGCATTTCACCAGTGGTCCAAGCCCAAGCGGTGGTTGCGGCGGCCATGCTCGCAGCGGTCATCGTGGCAGAGTAGCTTATAGACGCCGTTTGCGGGGCCGCCGCAGTGGCAATGAATCCATAATTGGCGGCGCTGTTGGCCGCAGCAAGCGAGGCGGAACCGAGGTTCGCGTCGCCCGTCACGATCATCTGCGGATCGCTTTCCGAAGCGTCACCGTTGATGAAGTAGCTCAAGGCACCGCCGGCGCTAGCACCCGCTTTGGTAGTCGCTGTGGGAGCGGTGCAAAGCACAAAGGCTACGGGGTTGGCGGTGTAGCTAAAACTATTCGCCGGGTTAGCGTGGTAGCTGTCCGAAGGGCAGTAGCACACTTTTGGTGTTCCGAGTTCGTTAGACATGACCATGAACGCCATCGCCGGATTGACCGGGCTGACGAGAGCCGCGCCGCCGTGGCTGAGGTATTCGCTCGCGCCGCCGGAAGCCGTGCCGACTTGCGTGCAATAACGGTCGCTGTTGTCACCCGCCCAGAGTTTGACGGAGAGCATGACCTGCTTGACGTTGTTGACGCAGGCAATTTTCTGCGCCTTTTTCTTGGCAGCAGCGAGGGCGGGGAGGAGCATCGCCGCGAGAATCGCGATGATCGCGATGACGACGAGGAGTTCGATAAGCGTGAACGCTTTTTTTTGTGTTTTCATAATTCAGCGGTGTTGTTGGTTGTTTTTTTTCCAGTGACAGGCGGCGACAACTACGCAAACCGTCGTGACTGTCTACTGGAGTATGGATTCTATTTAGCAGCAGCGATGCCAACTGCGAATCTGCAAAAAAGCCAATGAAAATGCGGTGAATAGTTTTAGCCGAATCTATTATGCGTGAAAATTTCACGCGCGCGCGTGAACTTCACGCATCCGCAGCGGAGTTGCTCACATTTTTGGCGGATAGGGCGCGCCGCTGGCTGAAATGAAAGCGTTCTGGCTCACGACGGCGCGCGCGGAGCGACGCGCCCTACCCGCCTTCTGTGCCAAGGTTAGTTTGATCTGCCATACCTGATTTTCGTCGCCGCTGACTCAAGGCTTGGTGCGAATGAGATTTATGCGGATGGCTTCTACGCGCAATTTGATTTCCAATTCACGTCGTCGCGTATCGAGCGCGTCGAGCTTTTTGATCGTCTCCGCTTTTCCGGCGCGATGGTTTGCCAGCGACGCGCGGTTAACGCTGCCGGGCGGGGGGCTTTTCCGTTCGCCCAGAAAATCCGCAAGCGTGCGGCGGTAACTATCGGCAAGCGCGGCGAATTCGGGCGCAAAGCGGAACCGCGCCAGCTCAAAATCGCGCAGTTTCACCGGCAAGATCGTGGCCTGTTGCAGCGCATCAAAACTGCGGACGGCAGTCTGCAAAGAAATTTCCATGTGCTGCGGCAGGGCGTTGGAACCGGTGCGGATGTCCACCGGCACGGCGAGCAACTCGGTCAGGCGGGCGCGGCTCATGGCGGGCGTCCAGCGCGGGCCGGGATCGCGCGCGGCAAAGTTCACCACGCACAGCGACCACCATTTTTCCACGTCCAGCGGACGCGCGAAATCATCCGAAAAACTTTTCAGGAACGCCGTCTGCCAGTTTTCGCAATGTGACAATTCGGCGAGCATCTGGTGCAATTTTCCAGCTCCGTCCTTCAGCGACAGCAGCGAATGCACCAAGAGTTGCGCGCTGGCGCGGTAGGCACCGTCATCCGCGCCAGACAACTGCGCGGGCGCGGGCCAACTCAATTGCTCGAACGTGAGCGCATCCGCGTTTTGCAACGTCTTGCGGGCGGGCGCCATCACATCGTGTCCACGCTCCTCGCGATCTATCCGCGTTTCAGACCGGCCATCCGGGGTTTTTCCCGGCGCGGCGAGGATCACTCGGTCGCCCTCGTCGGCGAGAATTTCCTGCGCGAGACCATCCGCGAGCCACGAAGGAATTTCCGCTGGTTTTTCCGGCGCGGCCAAATGGCGGTTGGCATTTTCCAACAGCAACGCCGCCGTGAGCGCACGGATCAGGCGCGGGCGAATGGTCACGTCCGGCAATTCCACGCGGCAGTTCCATTTTTCAAAAAAAGGTGCCGCCACAATGACTGGTTCTTCCGCAAGCGAACTGGCCGGGTGCAGCGCGAGATAAATTTTTCCAGACCACGCTTCGTTCGGATTCTGGTGGAGCTTGCGAGCGAGAGAATTTTTCAACCGTTCCGCTGACACCGCCAGAAACGTCGGCTCCAAGCGGATGAAATCAGGGTTGGCCGCGACCGCTGGATGATGCAGCAACGGTGAGAAACCGGTTTCGGCGGTGACGACAAATTGGCCGGAGACACTTTGCACCGAAGTTTCCGGCGAGGTGGTGAAGGGCGCGGCGACAAGGGTGCCAACCGAAAAAAAGAGGCCGAGAAAAATCGCGCGAGTTGGGCGCGGCCGGTTCATTTCTTGTCAGCTTTCGCCGCCGGTTTACTTTCGGTTTTAGTTTCCGCTTTAGTTTCCGTTTTTGGCTTTAACTTGAAATCGTTGGAATCATTTTTTGCCGCCGCCTTGTATTTTTCACTGCGATAATCGGTGATGTAAAAACCGTCGCCCTTAAAAATCAAGCCCGCGCCCGCGCCGATTTTTTTGGCGACCTTGCCGTGCCCCCATTTTTTTTGCGCGCACAATTCTTTCGGGCAGGTTTTCAGCGGCGGCGCGGACATGGAGCGGACAAGTTCAAACTCGTGGCCGCATTTTTCACAGGCGTATTCGTAAGTGGGCATGGCCGGAGCGTGGGGAAATAATTTCCGACCGCAAAATCACTTGGGCTTCGCGGTGCTGTTCAGTGGCGGGATGACCTTGACCGAGCCATCGTTGCCAACCTCGACGTTCAGATTGTAATCGGCGGCGGTGGTTTTCTTGGGCGCGGTGGCACTGGCATTCGTGGCGGTCTGGGTGGAACCACTGACGAGCACTTGGCTGGCACTTTGCATCATCAACAACTCGGCACCCTTCTTACCGACAGTCGGGTCTTTCATCACCGCGATCCGGTCGGTCATAATTTTTTCGTCACGCAATTTTCGGATTTGCGCGCGCACCTCGGTGAGGTTGTTGAATTTGCTTTCCAGTTCATTGCGCAACGCGATCTGTTTCTGCAATTCCTTTTCCAGATAAGTGCGGTTCTTGGTTTCTTTGGCGAGCTTCTTTTCCGTCTCGGCAATCGTCGTATTGAGTTGCGCGATGGTAGCGGTGAGTTCCAGCGCGTTTTGCTCGAGCGTTTTATTGTGCCATTCCAGATCCGTCATCTTGACGTGCAGATTAGTAATCTGGTTCTGCGCGATGGCGAGCAACGCGCTGGTGTTTTCGAGCGTAACCTCGACGCCGATGAGGCTGTTGGACAACTGCTCAATTTTTTCATGTGCCACGGCCAGTTGTGAACGCGTCAAAGATAAATCGTTCGTGAGTTCAAGATTGACTTGGCGAAGTTCGGTGATGTCCGCCGAGGCCACCACGAGCTGGTTGGAAAAACCGACGATGGAGCTGACGTCCTTCGTGTGCAGGTCATCGCTTTGCTGCTTGGTGGCGAACAACCAGATGGCCAACGCAAGGAGGGCGAGAACCAAAAAAATGATGACAACTTTTATTTTCATACCTGCGTCTATGTTGCTACGCCCACGACGGGTTTGGCAAGCCTCTTGCGCTTACTTGCCGGTGGGCGGGGCGGACATTTGCATCGCCGAAGCGGCCTTGGCTTTTTCTTCCAGTGCCTTCACGCGCTCGTCCACAATCTGCACATCGTATTCAGAACGGAGCTTGAGAATGTAGTCCGGTGCCGCTTCTTTGAGCTTCGCGCCCACGAGTGCTTCCTTGATTTCAGCGGCACATTCCGCGAAAGGCACTTTCCGCGCCGCCGTCTTGCCCAGCGATTTGATGATGTAAAATCCATAAGGCACCGTGACGACATCACTAATTTTGTCCGTGGCCAGCGCGAACGCCGCCGCTTCAAATTCCGGCGACATATTTGGGTTGCCCCGGTAAAGCTCGGGCACTTCGCCACCGGTGTTTTTAGCTCCCGGCTCCTCGGAATACTGCGTGGCCAGCTTCGCAAAATCTTCGCCGGCATTCGCGCGCTTGATCAAATCTTCCGCCTGCTTGCGTTTGCCAGCCACGGAATTCGTGGGCAATGGCGTGGGCGGACGCGTGCTCGGATCCACCGTCAGCAGCAAAATGTTGCGTAAATGAATCTTCTCCGGCTCCTCAAATTTCGCTGGGTTCGCCGTGTAATAATCTTTCGCCGCGTCGTCCGTGATGTTGATTTTCAACTCCCGTTTCAGCGCCGCCATCGCCGTATCTTCCTGCGTCGCCTTTGCGCGCAACTCGGCCTCCGTGGTGTTCGCCGCCTTTAACTGCCGCGCAAAGGCCTCCGGCGTGGGGAAATTTTTCAGCACCTTCGCGAACTGCGCGTCCGAAGCCTCCTTGCCCGCTGCCCGATCCACGTCCGAAGCCTTTTGCAACAAAAGCTGAATCGTCACGAGTTGGTTCACGATGGCCACTTCAAATTCCGGCGGCACCATCTGACCCTCGGCGGCGGCTCGCGTCTTCATGCCCGCCATCAGTTCATCCACTTCACTGCGCTTGATCTCAAACGTCTTCGCCTTCACCACCACCGAATCACCGAACAGCGCCTTCATCGCCTCGGTCGTGGAATTCGTGGGCGCAGCCGGCGGCGGCGTGGCGGCGGTGGCGGAAATCACGCTCGCGATCAGCGCGGCGGACAATAACAATTGGTTTTTCATTTTGGTCAATTGGACGTTCAAGTTTCGTTTCAGTTCAAAATCAATTTACAACTTTATCACTTTCACATTGCTGATGTCAGCGTCTTTCTTCAATTCATCCAGCACCGCCTGCGGCGGCGCACTGTCGAGGCTCAACACCGTCAGCGCCAGTCCACCGCAAGTGTCCCGGCTCAAGCTCATGCTTGCGATGTTCACGCCGTGCTTCGCCAGCAACGTGCCGAGCAAGCCGACGATGCCCGGCTTGTCCGCATTGTTCAACATCAGCAATGTTCCCGTGATCGGAATTTCCACCGACTGACTGAACAGCCGCACGATGCGCGGATTATTCGGCGAACCAAAAAAGGTTCCGCCCGCTGAAACCAATTTCTTGCCGCCGCTGAACGCCTGGACGTGAACCCATTCGTTGAACGTCACCGGCTCGTCGGATTTTTTTTCTTCAACCGTGATGCCGATGCTCTGCGCGACGCTGCGAACATTGACGTTATTCACGTCTTTCAAATTGCTCGTGGACAAAAATCCGCGAATGATCGCGCGCGTCACCGGATCAATGTTCGTCAAATTTTTCGCATTGCCGCCGTAAGTGATGTGTAATTTATCGGCGGTGGTGGGCGAAAGTTGCGCGAGCAATTTTCCGAGCGCCTCGCCGAGCGGCAGATACGGCTTCACCTGCTCGGACGTTTTCGCATCGAGATACGGCAGGTTCACCGCGTTGCGAACTTCGCCCGTGAGCAGATAGCCCGCGATGACTTCCGCGACTTCGATGCCGCATTTTTCCTGCGCTTCTTCCGTGCTCGCGCCGAGGTGCGGCGTCAAAATTAAATTCGCCTGCTTGCGATACGGATGATCCGCTGGCAACGGCTCAACGGCGAAAACGTCTAGCGCTGCGCCGGCGACTTTGTTGCTTTCGAGCGCCGCGATGAGGTCGGCTTCGCAGATAATTTCACCGCGCGCGCAGTTCACAATTTTCACGCCGGGCTTCATCTTGGCGAACGCTGCGGCGTTCAACATTTCCTTCGTCTCCTTCGTCACCGGCATATGCACGGTGATGAAATCCGCCTCGCGATACACCGCGTCCAAATCCGCCGCGAACTCCGCGCCGATAGCCTTCGCGCGTTCTTCCGTGAGATACGGATCATACGCCAAAACCCTCATTCCAAAGGCGATTGCGCGTTTCGCCACTTCCGTTCCAATACGTCCCATGCCCAAAATGCCGAGCGTTTTTCCGGCGAGTTCCACGCCTTGAAATAATTTACGATCCCACTTGCCCGCAACCATCGTCGCGTGCGCTTGCGGCACTTTACGCGCGAGCGAGAGCAGCATCGTGAAACTCAATTCCGCCGTCGTCACCGTGTTGCCGCCGGGCGTATTCATCACGACCACGCCGCTTTGCGTCGAGGCATCAATGTCCACATTATCCACGCCCACACCGGCGCGGCCCACCACGCGCAAATTTTTCGCCGCCGCAATCACCGCCTTCGTCACCTTCGTTTCTGAACGCACCACCAGCGCGGTCGCGTCCGCCACGAGCGGAATCAATTCCGCTTCGGACAAACGTTTCGGCAGGACGACGACTTGAAATTCGGGACGTGCTTGCAGCAGCGCAATGCCCTTGGGCGAGATGGGGTCGCAAATGATAATTTTCATAAAAGCAAAATGTAAAAACGAACGGCGAGTTTAGATTTTTGCGCGGCGTTGGTCAAACAGCGAATCTGGCAAACGGAACTGATTCGGCGGATGCAAGGAACTGCTGGCACTGGGCGAGGCGATTTATTTCTTACTTCTGTAAAAAAAATTCCAAATTCACTACGCTGGCACATGGCAATCCTTGGTCGGCGCAACAAACTTTCCGTCATCCGCGAATCCACGCCCGGCCTCTACCTCAATGGCGGCGAACTCGGCGAGATTCTTTTGCCAGGCCGCTACATTCCGCGCGATCTCAAGCCGGGCGACAAACTGGATGTTTTCATCTACCTCGATTCCGAAGATCGCCTCGTGGCCACAACTGAAACGCCGCACGCAATGGTCGGCGAATTTGCCGCGCTCGAAGTCGTCAGCGTCAATCCGAACGTCGGGGTTTTTCTCGATTGGGGACTATCGAAAGATTTATTACTGCCATTTACCGAACTGGAAAAACCGGTGCGCGTCGGTCAAAAAGTAGTGGTCGTCGTGTGTCTTGATTCGCGGAGTAATCGCATCGTGGCCAGCGCGCGGCTGAAGCGGCATCTCAATCGCGAGCCAGCCGCCTACGCCACCGGGCAGCCGGTGAATCTGCTCATCACCGGGCAAACGCCGCTCGGCTACGGCGCGATTGTGGAGACCGCGCATCTAGGTTTGTTATTCGCAGATAATTTCGCCGTGCCGCTCGAAACCGGCGAGCACGTCAAAGCGTTCGTGCGAAAAATTCGTGACGATGGAAAAATTGATTTAAGCCTCGATCCCGCTGGCTACAAACGCGTGGTGCCGCTGAAAATGAAAATTGTGCAGATGCTTGAAGAAAACCACGGGCGGCTAGAATTTGACGACGACACGTCGCCGGAAGTCATCCGCGCACTGTTCGGCGCGAGCAAAAAAGCGTTCAAGCAAGCGCTCGGTGCACTTTACAAAAGCCGTCGCATCCGTTTTTTGAATCCGGGAATTGAACTGCTAGATAATGCGTCGTGGAAACCGGGGCAGTGATTTGGAAAATCGTCCTCGTCCTCGAATCCCCTGTTTTTCGAGGACTAGAACGAGGACGAGGAGGAATTAAAATGCAAAGCGCAGCCATTTTTCCCTTATTTGAAGTTCACAACCCGCCGATACCCCGCTAGTATTTACGACCATTTTTTAATTTAATTTATGCCTGAACCTGTTCCCTACCTTGACTTAAAAGCACAGATCAAACCTTTGCGCGCGGAAATTGACGCGGCAATCGCCAAAACCATAGACAACTGTTCCTTCTGCCTCGGCCCTGACACGGCGCAGTTTGAAAAGGATTTTGCCAAATACTGCGGCGCGAACCACGCGGTCGGCTTCAACAGCGGCACCTCGGCGGAACACGTCGCGCTGCTCTTGCTGGACGTGAAGCCAGGCGATGAAGTCATCACCACGCCCACGACGTTTGTCGCCACGAGTTGGGCGATTTCCTATTGCGGCGCGAAGCCAGTGTATGTGGACGTGGACGACGCGACGTTCAACATGGATCCGAAAAAAATCGAGGCCGCCATCACGCCGCGCACCAAAGCGATTTTGCCCGTGCATCTTTACGGTCTGCCGTTTGAAGTGGATCCGATTTTGGAAATTTGCCGCAAACATAATTTGCCGCTCGTGGAAGACGCGTGCCAGTCGCATGGTGCAAAATACAAAGGCAAGACCGTCGGCACGTTCGGCGAATCGTCCTGCTTCAGTTTTTATCCGGGCAAAAATCTCGGCGCGTTCGGCGAAGGCGGCGCGCTCGTAACGAACAGCGAAGCGCACGCCAAACGCGCGCGGTCATTGCGCGAACACGGTTCCACCGTGCGTTACTATCACGACGAAGTTGGTTTCAATTACCGCATGGAAGGCATCCAAGGCGCGGTGCTGGGAATCAAATTAAAGCACCTCGCAAAATGGACGCAAGCGCGTCAGCGCGTGGCCAAGCGTTATCAGGAATTGCTCGCTGGCACACCGTTGCAACTGCCATTTGAGCCAGCGCACATGGAAAGCGTGTGGCATCTCTACGTCGTGCGCCATCCGCGCCGCGACGAACTCAAGGCGCACCTCGAAGCGAATGGCGTGGGCTGCGCGCTGCACTATCCGCTGCCGTTGCACCTGCAAAAATGCTACGCCAGCCTCGGCTACAAAGAAGGTGCTTTTCCGGTGGCGGAAAAAGCCGCGCGCGAATGTTTGAGCCTGCCCATCTACCCGGAACTTTCCGACGCCCACATCGTTCGCGTGGCGGAAGTCATCCACGAATTTTTCAAAAAATAGTTCTTCAGCGTTGCATTTTTTCAAGACAGCCGGTTGCAAAGCTGTCCCGCAACGATTCAAAAAACCGGTGGCCCTCGGCCACCGGTTTTTATTTTTTGTAAAATGCCCGATAAATTTTTCCGACGCCACCGTGATTTTTTGAGACAGAAAATCGCCAGCGTTTTCAAGGTCATGGTAAGTTCTGTCCTACTTTCACTCCCTCCGCATTGACGCTCCCAGCGGGAGCCGCTAGACAAAATGCACGAGCTAAAGCGATTTGGCAGTCCGCTTGCAATAGCAGGTGGAAATGAATTGGACGACTCGCCACTTAAAGTCATGGAATATCGCCGCCAGCTCTCTGGGCGCGATTTTTATTTTTCTCCTCTCCGCCGCGCTGCCCGCTGCCGCCACGCAAAGTGTGACGCTTGCTTGGGTGCCCAGCACCGACCCCGCCGTGGCCGGCTTTAGGATTTATTACGGCCCGGCCAGTCGTGCCTACACCAATTACGTCGTGGCCGGCAACATCACCAACACCACGATTACTGGGCTGACGGACGCAACCACTTATTATTTCGCGGCGACCACTTATGATAATGCGGGCCGGCAAAGCGCATTTTCCGATGAGATCACTTATCTAACACCCACGCCACCGGTGAATCCGATAGATACAAACACCGTGCCTGTGATCACCAACACGCCGCCGGTTATTACTAACACACCTCCGAACATTACTAATACTCCTCCGTTTATTACTAACACGCCGCCCTTTATTACTAATACACCGCCAGACATTACCAATACTCCACCGTTTATCACTAATACACCTCCGTTTATTACCAACACCCCACCAGACATTACTAATACTCCCCCGTTTATTACTAACACGCCTCCTTTCATTACTAATACCCCTCCATTTATCACCAACACTCCCCCATTCATTACTAACACACCGCCGTTTATCACGAATACGCCACCGGTAGATACGTCCGCGTTGCCAAAATTGAACCCGATTGCCAACCTCACCCTCACGTCCGGCGGCGGCCTGCGCGGAATCGTGCTCACCGGTTTGAGCGCGGGCAAAGAAGAGAGCCGCATCGTCAGCGTCACTGCGAGCAGCAGCGATACGAACTTGATTTCCAATCTGAATTTTCAACTGGCCAGCTCTCGCACGGCGGGGACGCTCACCTTCCGTCCTGCCACCAATGCACTCGGATCCGCCACCGTCACCGTCACCGTCCGCAACAATCAGGCTGCCAACAATACCTTCAGCCGCAGCTTCACCGTGATGCTGGTCGCCGCTAATCCGGTGAGTAACTTGCGTCCGCCAACATTTTTTCGCAAGCCGGGCAGCACGGTAGTGATCACCGGCCGGAACGTTTCGTTCGCTGCGGGTGCCACTGGCAAGGGCCTGCTGAAATATGCGTGGAAGTTTAACGGCAAAACTATTCCCGGCGCGACCGGCTCCACGTTGACTTTGAAAAAAGTTACGGCGGCACAAGCGGGTGCTTACAGCGTGACGGTCTCCAGCGCATTCGGCTCCACGAATAGCCTCGCCGCACTGACGGTCTATGAATCGCCCGCCGCTAAACTCGGCGAGATGACGCGCCTGACCAACGGCAATTTCGCCTTCCCCATCACCGGCGTGCCCGGCTACAAATACGTCGTGCAAGCCACGACCGATCTCCAGCAGTGGACCTCGGTGGCGACGAACACCTCGCCGTTCGTGTTCGAGGACACACACACCGCCGAGAACGAGAAACGTTTCTTTCGCGCCTACTACGATCCGGCTTTGTGATTTAACCGCCGAGAAAAAATCCGGCACTTTTTTGGTGAAATCTGCGGAATAATTCAGTTCGTTTTTTATCGCAATCCAGTTGCTAAAAAATTCAAATCTGCTTGAATTTGCAGGTGAAACTGACTGCCCGCTCCTGCCAACTGCTGCTGGCGAATCCTTGGAAAATCGCCAGCTCCAAAGGCTCCGGAACCCACCGCACCGTCATCGTCGAACTTACGGATCACGATGGCATCCACGCGCTCGGCGAGGCCGCACCGTCTTCGCTCTACGGCGAATCTGTCGAGACCGTTTTGCCCGTGCTCGCACAACTCGATGCCACCCAACTTTCCTTTGCCGATGTTCCCGGCAGCATGAAATTTTTGGAATCGCTTTCCCAAATTCCCTTCGCCGTGAAATGCGCGCTCAACCTCGCGCTGCTCGACGGTGCCGCCAAACGCGCGGGCCAACCGCTCCATGATTTTCTCGGTCTCGGCTTTCGCGAACAGCATCACGTCACCTCCTTCAGCATCGGCATTGACGCGCCTGAAATCATCCGCCAAAAAGTTGCGGACGCCGCCGAGTATCCCGTCATCAAACTAAAAGTCGGTGATCCGCGCGACAAAGAAAATTTTGCCGCCCTCCGCAGTGTCGCGCCGGAAAAACCCGTGCGCGTGGACGCCAACGAAGGTTGGAAGACCAAAGAAGACGCGTTGCGGATGATCGAATGGCTGATGGCGACGGATAAAAAATTACAATTCATCGAACAACCCATGCCGCGCACGTCTAGCGACGCCGATTTGAAATGGTTGAAAGAACGTTCACCCCTGCCGATTTTTGGCGATGAATCCTGCCATACGGTGCGCGACATCCCACGCTGCGCCGAATGTTTTCACGGCGTGAATGTGAAGCTCGTCAAGACGGGCGGCGTAAG
>JANYCI010000180.1 GCA_025360325.1 Limisphaerales bacterium
TACGACAAGGTCTGGAGCAAGATGCCGGGACGCGAGCGCGGCAAGTATCTGTATCGTATCGCGCGCATCATCCAGGAAAAGGCGCGCGAGCTGGCGGTGCTCGAAACGATGGACGGCGGCAAGACCATCAAAGAAAGTCGCGATGTGGATTTGCCACTCGTGGCCGCGCACTTTTTTTATTACGCGGGCTGGGCGGACAAGTTGAAATACGCGTTCCCCGGCAAGACGGCGCAGCCGCTCGGCGTCGCGGGCCAGATCATTCCATGGAATTTTCCGCTGCTGATGGCGGCGTGGAAAATCGCGCCCGCGCTCGCGTGCGGCAATACGGTTGTGCTCAAGCCCGCCGAGACCACGAGCCTCACGGCACTGCGGCTGGCGCAGATTTTTCAGGAAGCGGAACTGCCCGAAGGCGTGGTCAACATTGTCACCGGCGCGGGCGAGACCGGCGCGGCACTCGTTAATCATCCTGACGTAAATAAAATTGCATTCACCGGTTCGACGGAAGTTGGAAAACGGATTGCACAACTTGTCGCAGGCACGAAGAAAAAATTGACGCTCGAACTCGGCGGCAAGGCCGCGAACATTCTGTTCGAGGACGCGCCGATTGATCAGGCCATCGAAGGCGTCATCGCGGGAATTTATTTCAATCAAGGCCACGTCTGCTGCGCGGGTTCGCGGTTGTTCGTGCAGGAAGGAATTTATTCCACCGTCATCAAGAAACTGCGCGACCGCATCCAGACGTTGCGCGTCGGCAATCCGCTCGATAAGAACACCGACATCGGCGCGATCAATTCGCGGCCGCAGCTCGAAAAAATCCGCGAGCTGGTGCAAAGCGGCGTGGACGAAGGCGCGGAGTTGACGCAGACGCAGTGCGTCCTCCCATCAAAAGGATACTGGTTCGCTCCGTCCTTCCTCACGGGCGTCACGCACGCGCATCGCGTGGCGTCGGAGGAAATTTTTGGGCCGGTGTTGAGCGTGATGACTTTCCGCACGCCGGAGGAAGCCTTCGAGCGCGCGAACAACATCCCCTACGGCTTGAGCGCGGGCGTGTGGACGGACAAGGGCAGCAAGATTTTCAAGATGGTCAACAAGCTCCGCGCGGGCGTCGTTTGGGCGAACACTTACAACAAATTTGATCCGACGAGCCCGTTCGGCGGCTACAAGGAAAGCGGCTTCGGTCGCGAGGGCGGCTTACACGGACTGGCGGCGTATTGCCGGGTGGATTAGTTTTTTTAACGTAAATATGGCAAACCAACAATTTTTGATTGATGTTCCCGAGTTGAAACCCGCTCGGCTAAAAAAGCCACGGCTTGGCCGATATGAAGGGGTAAAACGAAAGTTTGAAAATTCGACAACGGATTTGGCAAAAGTTTTTGTCAGTTTTGATGATGGCCTAGCCAAGCCGAATGGATTTCGTTTTATCGATCTTTTTTGTGGTGCGGGCGGCATGACGTGTGGTTTTTCAAAAGCGGGTTACACACCCGTTGCCGCCGTGGAAATTGTCGAGATTGCTTGCGATACGCATCACCATAATTTTCCGAATTGTAAACTTCATCGTGGGCCGATTCAGGACTTTCACCCGAAAGATGCACTTGCCGATGCGGGCGACATTCATTTGGTTGTTGGCGGGCCGCCATGTCAGGGGTTTTCAGTTGCAGGCTTCCGTGATCCGAACGACCAGCGCAACCAGTTGTTCAGGGAGTTCATGCGCGTTATTCGTGAAGTGAAGCCGTGGTATGTGGTAATGGAAAATGTTCCGGGAATTTTGACCTTGGCTGACGGCCAGTTCTACCGCGCCATCGTTCAAGAGTTTTCGGAAGCTGGTTACCCGGACGTATCGGTCAGTATTCTTGAATCTGCTAATTACGGTGTTCCACAGTTGCGTCCGCGCGCAATATTTGTTGCCAATCGTTTTGGGTGGACGAATCCATACCCTAGGCCACAACTCACACAAGACAGCTACCAGCCAATTGAAAGTGGTTTAGCTGGTTTGCCAGCCACGGAGCGCATCCCGGCAATTAACCATGAATGGACAAAACACTCCAAAGACATGGAGGAACGAATTTCAAAAGTGCCTCCCGGCGGTTCGCTTTATGAGACATTCTTTGATGCGTGGAAGCGTCAGTATCCCGGCCTGCCCAGTATGACGATTAAAGAAAACCATGGTGGAACACATATTCATCCAGCTCTAAATCGTTGTCTCTCGGCTCGTGAAATGGCGCGGCTGCAAACATTTCCTGACAGCTACTTTTTTTGTGGAAGCATGAAAAAAGCAATGTGGCAAATCGGTAATGCTGTTCCGCCAAGACTCGCAGAAGTTATCGGAAAAACATTGCTGCCATCATTGAAGGCAATCGCTGCAAGCAAGCCCGACCCCAATATTTCTCTTACTTCTTGGCAGCTATTGGAGCGGCCAACGTGAGATTCACTGCTGCTCGCCACTTGGTAAGATCATACCAGCCACATCCGATACAGCCTTTTTCGGCGGCTTTTCCTTTCTTGGGAACATTTGCCGGCCAATTTTTATTTCCCGAATAGAAAAAATTTACGCCGTGCGGTTGACCGCGAACACCGGTTTGATAGCAATTCCGGCAGACCTCTCGCTTTTGCTGGTTGCGCTGGTTGGTCAAAAGTTGAAATTTGGCTTTTATTTCTTCACCCGACATTTCGTCAGGATTTTCATCCCGCGTAGCCTCATCCCACCTGATTTCAGGAAACTTATGGTCTGGCAACAAAGATGCAGCCGAACGCGTTGCGTTCTCATAGGCATCAAAGCATTCAAGAGTTTTTAATATTTTCCGGCGCAGGTGAGGCGACCAAGTCTCGTAACCGGTTTCTGCCCCACGCGGAATAGGCAGGATCATCAAGTGGGTTCGATTACAACCGCAATTCTTACAAAAGCGCTTGGTGTCTGTAGCAAAAGTATACCCCATTTCTTTGATGTCCTGCGTTCTCCTCGCCCAATTTGGATTTTGAGGTAATTCGCAAGTCTGACACGCCCACGCGCCGAGTTTTTTCTTTAAGACTTGAAAAAATGGTCGTGTGACATCTTTATTTCCTACCGACCAAAATAGTTGAGCCGCTGCAAGCCACGCTTGGATATTCTCCGTCGCAAAAAATTTGTAGGCGTTCGCAATGATGTTTACACAATCCTCTTGTGATTGTGCATCCAATCCGGTGCGGCGGTAATTGACTGGAATGCTAACAATCGTTTTCTCACCGGTCGCAAATGCAAATTCAACATCAACGTAAGCTTCGGAAGCTTTTGAATGATGCCGAACGGCCAAGACTTTTATTTCAGGCGATATTTGCTTAGGAAGATCACCAAATATATCGAGTCCTATCATTGTTTTTCCTTTTCAAAGGTGAACAACTCTTTGACCTCAACCTTCAAAACCTTGGCGAACTTTTCCAAGCCAGCGACGGACGGCGCGTTAACGCCACGCTCAACAAGGCTGATAAATTCAACCGAACAACTCAACGCTTCGGCGAGTTGCTCCTGTGTGAGCCTTTTCGCTTTGCGGAGGCTGGCGATTCGTTGGCCAAGTTTTCGTTGCAACACGGAGTTTAACTACCACACGGAGGTTTTACTGACCACGCAGCTAAACTACGGCTGGAATTCGCGGCTGAAAATTTTACGAGTTTTGACTGAGAGCGAGGACGGTTTCAGTTAAAAAGATTTGACCGAGTTCGCCGAAAAGTTTTTGCCAGTTTGAATTGAATAGAAATGTTTAACGGAATTTTCAACCGAGTTGTCCCGCAAGCGTTTCTCACGAGCCTTCGCCGCGACGGAGCGGCTTCGTCCGCGCAGGCGGGCGTCACGCACGCGCATCGCGTGGCGTCGGAGGAAATTTTCGGGTCGGTGTTGAGCGTGATGACGTTCCGCACGCCGGAGGAGGCGTTCGAGCGAGCGAACAACATTCCCTACGGCTTGAGCGCGGGCGTGTGGACGGATAAGAAAAGTTTTCGACACCTCACCCTGACCCGCTGTGCTCGCGCACTGTCGCGGCAGGTCGCGGCGGAGAGGGAAATTAAGCCGGAGCCAGCTGCTCGGCGGCTGGTTCAATTTCTTCAACCGTGCTCATGGCGATAAACAAGTTGATTCAACCAATGAGTTCAAGCTGGGCTCATTTTTTACCGCACCTTCTCGATCATGATGCGCGAGGTGTCGCCGATGCCGAGCTGGAGCAGGGTGGCGTTCTGGTAGATTTCCAGATTGAGATTCACAGCGGGCAAGTCGAGCCGCTTGCGTTCTTTGGCGAGTTCTTTCACGGCGATGGTGTCAATCGCCACGGGGTCGCGGCTGAACCAGAGTTCCTGGCGTGGGCGGGAAAATTCCAGATAGCTCGCGGGGCCACCTTGATACTGCGCGAGCAGGGCGTCGGTGATGAGGAGCGCGACATGATCGCCGATGGGGGGCAGCGCGTAAATCTCCGGCAACGCCACGGCGAGGCGGTCGGCGGCGGCGGCGAATCGTCGAGTGTTATCAATACTGCCAAGCGCGAGGCTGTAAAAATGGCCGCACGTTCCAGCCTCGTTTTCACTGATCAACGGCGCGATGGAAATGATTTTGGTGAGACGTTGGCTAACAAGTTTGGAGACGAAGGATTTTTTCCCCACGGCCCGGTTGGTGATGCCAAATTCAAAATCGCCCCATACCAGTGTGCCGGTCACGGGCGCATCGGGCAGGTAAAAAACATTCGTGTCGTAGCCGCTTTCCACGGCACCGGCCACGCGGACACCAAGTTTTTCGGCGAGCTTGAAAAATCCAGCGGCGCGCAAATCATCTTCGCGCTTGTCCCAGATAATTATTTTATCCGCCGGAATGCCCGCGTCGCGCAGGCCGTGGATGACGGCGGTGACGACGGCGGGCCGCGTGCCAGACGCCGGCCCCGGCGTGGAAAAAACCTTGATGCCTACGGTGTCGTTCGTGCCGACAAATTTGAGCCAACCATCAGCGAGGTTCGTGCCGCGCGAGAAAATGATGAAGCCGAGGTTGAAGCGTTCCTCCACCGCCGCCGCATCGGGCTGGAAGGCGTTGAGCAGATTTTCACTTTGCACGATGGTGACGTGCGTGGCGGCGTTGGTGCCGTGGAGCGGAAATATTTCCGCCGCGCGGGCCGGAAAAATTCCGCCGAGCAGTGCGCCCAAGGCCATCAGAATAGTTGCGTTTCTTGACACTTTTAAGCGCAAATGTTATTACCCCGGACGCGGATGTTCGATAAAAAAAATCCAAACTATCTATTTTGCGGCGCAGCATTTGTCTTTCTGGCCTTGGCAATTTTGATCACCGGCTGCACGCCCGCCGGACCGAGCGCGTTGCTCAAGGGCAAAAAGTATCTCGACAACGGCAACGTGGCGGACGCTCTGACGCAGTTTGAGCGGGCGACACAACTGCTGCCGACGAACGCGGCGGCGTGGAATTATTACGGCGTGGCGTTGCAACACAGCGGTCGCCTGGACGACGCGGCGAAGGCCTACCGACAGGCGCTCGCGCTGAATCGCGACCTCATCGAAGCGCACTTCAACCTCGGCAGCGTGTGGCTGGAGCAAAATAAAAATGACGCGGCGAAGGCCGAGTTCACCACCTATAATTCGCTACGACATAACGGTGATCCGGCGGGTCTGCTCAAGCTCGGCACCACGCAGTTAAGGCTCAATGAAATTCCAGCGGCAGAAAAATGTTTCACCACCTTGCGCGATCTGAACCCGCTTGATCCCGAGGCCGACAACGCCCTCGGCCTCGCCTGCATCCAACGCCGCAATCCGCCGGACGCCATGAAATGGTTCGCCAGCGCCCGCGCGAAACGGGCGGATTTTGCGCCCGCAATTTTGAATCTCGGCACGACGAGCCAACAGTATTTGAACGATAAAAAATCCGCGCTGATTTATTATCGCGCCTATCTCGCGCTCAAGCCGAAGCCGCAAAATTGGGACGACGTGAACAGTTTGGCCAGCAGCCTCGAACAACAACTTGCGCCGCCGCCGGTCGTAGTCGCGAAGCCCATTCCGCCTGTGCCAAAACCGTTGCCCGTCGTGGAAACCAAACCGGCGCCGCGCACAAATGTTTTGATCGCCGCGCGCCCAGTAGTTAATTCGCGCCCGCCACCATTGGCTAAAATCAATGTGTCGCCGACGCCTGTGTCGCCGACGCCTGTGCCGCAAGTCGTGCCCGTAAAACCGGAAGTGCCAATCGTGGCTGCGCCGAAAACCAACGCGCCCGTCACCGTGGAATCCATCACCGTGCCGATGCCGGACGAACCGGAGAAGAAAGGTTTTTTCCAGAAATTTTTTGGTGCCCCAAAAAACGAGGCGACGGAACGAAAGTTTGATCCGAGAAAATTAACGCCCTTGCCCGCGCCCGGCAGCAATGATGATCTGACCCCGACCAAGCCCGCGAATCCTGCCCCGCCGCCCGAGCCGGTGCGGATCGCGCGCTACAATTACCTCGCCCCGCACCCGCCGGACGGGGGCGACCGTCGTTCCGCCAGCGGCGCATTCACCAAGGCGCGCGTCTATGAGCAGGAAGAAAAATGGGTGACGGCGATGCAGTGGTATCAGCAGGCGGCGGAGATGGATCCGTCGTGGTTCGAGGCGCAGTTCAACACCGGCGTGCTCGCGCACCGGCTGCGGAATTATCCGCTCGCGTTGCCGAGCTACGAATACGCGCTGGCCATCCAGCCAGAGGCGCAAGACGCACGCTACAATTTTGCGCTCGCGCTCAAGGCGGCGAATTATCCACTGGACGCGGCGGCGGAGCTGAAAAAAATCATCGCCCTAGACTCGTTGGAAACGCGGGCGCATCTGGCGCTGGCAAATATTTACGCGCAGACCTTGAAAGATGCGACGTTGGCGCGGCGGCATTATCTGATCGTGCTGCAACTTGATCCCGACAACGCGCAAGCACCGGACATCCGCTCGTGGTTGCAGGAAAATCCGTAGGGATTCAATGTTATGAAACCGCCGGAACAATTGAATTTATTCCGGCGGGTGCGAACTTGATTCCGATCCTGAAGTTACAATGCCATGTGGCTCACGGGATCACTCCAATCGGAGTAGCCGGCACTGCCGCCAACCGCGCGGGCTTGCAGCGTGTAGATGGTTCCCGGTGAGAGGTCTTCCAGCACGATCCGACGCGCCTTGGTGAAAACTCCCGCCGGTTGCCAGTTGCCCGTGCCCGTGCGTGCCTGCAATTCATACGCCCGCGCGTTGGCCACCGGTCCCAGCCGCACCACCAGTTGCGTGCTCATGTCATTTTCAATCGCCCTGATGTCCGGTCGCGGCAAGGGTGCGGATGCCCGGTTGGTGCTAATGTTGGAAAACCCGGACGACAGCAGTTTTGTCAGGTCATCGCTGGCGACACCTTGCACATAGCTGGCCTCCGTTCGTAGCAACGTCAGCAACGCTTCCCGCGCCGCATTTTTGGCCGCCGTATTTTGCAGTCCGCCTTGTGCCGCCGCCGCGAGTGCATCGGCAAACGTCGTCAAACCCGCCTGCAACTCGGTGAGCGGAACGAGGGGCGTAGGATAGCCGGCATTGTTCGTGAGCGAATCCAGCACACTTTGAGTGAACGTGGATAAGTCGCCATCCGGCAAAGCCGCGAAGGACAGGGAGACACGATAGTTTATTGTCATATTAGTTTTTACTTTTCTATTTCTATGGGTGAAAGCACCGGCTGGGTGAAGTTCACCCATGATAAACCAGTGGGCTTAACCCGGATTGATGGACACCTTGTGGCGGCGGCGGGCATGGTTATGGTTTAGTTGGTTTGGTGTTCAAAGTCCACAGGTGATTTGAAGCCGAGGGCGCTGTGGCGCCGCACCCGGTTGTAGTATTTTTCG
>JANYCI010000231.1 GCA_025360325.1 Limisphaerales bacterium
AAAGTGTTAAATTTTGAATATTGAGATAAAACAAAAAATTAAATTTATTGTCTTAAAGCATAGTTTTTTCTTCCGTTCTGCCTGAAAAAATTCTTTAACCGGCGACCCACCCGGCGCGTCTGGATTGAGCAGTTGACCCGCCGTTTCCCGGCGCAACGCAAATCTTCATGACCAAAAAAAACTGGCTGCTCATCATTTTCGCCGCTGCGCTGGCGGTAGTTTATGTCGTCTATTTTACGGACTGGTTCCAGCCTAAGATTGTCAAAGTTTTTCATACCTACCGCGAACTGCGTCCGCGTCCGCATCGCGACGGCCAGTTGCCGGCGCTGAAATTTGGCCTTGCCCGCAAGCTGCGGCTCACGGAAATCAAGATCGTGCCGCTCGCCGCCTGGCAGACGAATCAGCGCACGCTCGCCGTCTGGCATCTCGTGACGGACTCAAACTCGGTGCCGGTCGGGGATTTTTTTTACGGCCAGTTCATCGGGGGACTGAAGCCCGCCATCAAAGGCACGCACTCGCAAGCCTTGGAAACCAACGTCACCTACCGCCTCTTCATCACCGCGGGCAACGTGACGGGCCAACACGATTTTGAATTGAAGTGACCCGCCCCGAACCCGGCGACGTTGATAAATTTGAATTCTTTTTTCAGCCTGCGCCTGGGGCGCTTTCGTGGTTGTAAAATCAACGCGTGAAAAATCCTTTGCGCTTAACTGCCGTTGTGTTAATCAGAGTTAGCCGGTGAAGCGACCGGCCAAACAAGGCTTATGAAAAAAACATTTCCGTCCGCATCGGCGCGAGCTTTCACGCTCATTGAACTGCTCGTAGTCATTGCCATCATCGCACTGCCCGCCGCCCTGCTACTACCCGCGCTCGGCAGCGGCAAGGCACAAGCCCGCCGCGTGGCCTGCACCGGCCAGTTGTCGCAATGGAGCAAGGCACTCGCGATGTATGCCGCTGACGACGACCTCACGCCCCGGCGCGGTCAAGGCGTAAAACCGCTGACGCAACTCAACCGCCCCGAAGACTGGTTCAATTCGCTCGCCCCGTTACTCGGCATTTCCGGTTTCGGCAGCTACATCGCCGCCGCTGGCACGAACACTGATTCACCGCCGCAACTTTTTGTCTGTCCCGACGCGCAGCCCGCGCCACATCGCTACTTTCTCACTTACGCGATGAATATGTATTTTTCGCCGTGGAGCCTTTCTTCACCGCATCAATTAACTAAAATTCCGACGCCCTCGAACGTGGTTTTTTTGACGGATGGCGGCATCGGTTATAGCTCCGCCTATCCTGCCGTCGCCGAATACAGCCCGCAGGCCCGCCACCGAAAAACTGCCAATTTGGTTTTCGTGGATGGCCATGTGCAATCTTTCAAAGGCAGTGAAATTGGCAGCGACACCGGCATCAATCAACGCACGGATGTTATTTGGCAATTCGACCCCAGCCTCCAACCTTTTGGCCCATGAAAAAATTATTAACTACCATCACGTTTGCCATCATCGTCGTTTCTTCGCGCGCGGCAAATTTCACTAACAGCGTTTCCGCGGATTCCTTCGTCCGCTCCAATGCGCCCACGCTGAACTACGGCGCAGCGGGTGCGTTGGCCGTCTCCGGCCCGAATTCCGTCAACGGCTTCGGCGTCACCAACGGCGCATTCGACAGCTTCATCCGTTTCAACGTGGCCGCGATGATGACAAATTTTAATTCTACTTTTGGCTCGAATAATTGGGCGATC
The DNA here is from genome assembly GCA_025360325.1 of Limisphaerales bacterium. Classification (GTDB taxonomy): domain Bacteria; phylum Verrucomicrobiota; class Verrucomicrobiia; order Limisphaerales; family UBA11358; genus UBA11358. The sequence goes on from JANYCI010000231.1 coordinate 1,736, forward strand.
AGCAGCGCAAAATTGCGCGTCACCGAAGTCGGTGCACCGGCGCAAACCCTTTTCGATCGCGGCGGCGGCGCGTTTGAGATCCGCTGGCTCGCGAACGACAACTGGACCGAGGGCACGGGAAATCCCGGCACGCCCGCGACCTCCGGCATCGTTTTCACTAACGAAATCACACTGCTGAACGCGGCGATGGACAAGACGCTGGGCGTGTTCACCAACGCGGGTGCAGATGGCGCGTTGAGTTTTTCGTTCGCGCTGCCCGCAGAATTTATTAGCGATGTGAAAGCCGGCGGTGAAGTCGGATTTTTTCTAACAGCGATTGATCCCGGCATTGGTTTCACTTTCGACTCGCGTAACTTCAACACCACAAACGCGCGGCCATTTCTTGAAATCTCCGCGCTGCCGCGTCCCGGAATCGTCTCCGCAAGTTTGTCGGGAACCAACTTCATTCTCTCCGCCACCAACGGCGCGGCGGGCGGAATTTATTTCACGCTCGCCAGCACAATTCTGTCGCTGCCGTTGAACCAGTGGACGCCGGTGGCGACCAACGTATTGAACGCCGGCGGAAATTTCACCATCATCGTCACCAACGCGGTGGACGCCAGCGCGCCGCCGGAAAAATTTTTCATTTTGCAAACCCAATAAAACGTAACGAAATCCATGCACGATCTGACCTCGCTCAATTGGGCTATTCTGCTAGCCGCCGTTTTCACCGTCGCTTTTTTTTATTCCAGCGTCGGTCACGGCGGCGCGACGGGCTATCTCGCCGCGCTCGCCGTGTTAGGCATCGCGCCCGCGTCCGCCAAAATCGCCGTGCTCGTCACCAATGTTCTCGTGGCCAGCGTGGCGCTATGGCAGTTCTGGCGCGCGGGACATTTTAACGGAAAAATCCTGTTCGTTTTCGCCCTCGCCTCCGTGCCGTGCGCGGTGCTGGGCAGTAAAATTCAAATCAGCCCGCACACTTACAAACTCGTGCTGGGCGCAGTATTGACCGTGGCCGGAGTGATTTTGTTGTTTCGTTCCCGATGGCAAACCGACGCCGTGCCGTTACGAAAATTTCTCTGGCCGCTCGCGCTCGTCATCGGCGCGGTGCTTGGATTTCTCGCCGGACTGACCGGCATCGGCGGCGGCGTCTTCTTGAGTCCCCTGCTCTATTTATTTCGCTGGGTGAAACCGAAAACCACCGGCGGCATCGCAGCGGGATTCATTGTGCTAAATTCGCTTGCCGGACTCGCCGGCGCGGGCTGGGAAAAAATTTCGCACGCCGGCCCGTTGCTCTGGCTCACGCTGCCCGCCGTCATCGGCGCGTTGCTCGGCACGCATTTTGGCGCGCGCCGCTGGAGCAGCGTCACCTTCAGCCGCGTGCTCGCCGCCGTGCTGGTTTTTGCGGGTGGCAAATTGCTGTTGGAAGCGGCAAACTAAATGGCGATGCGCTTTTTATTGTTTGCCCAAGTCAAAGATGCCGTTGGCGCGGCGGGACTGGATTTGCAGATTTCCGGCTCGCCCGATGCCGCCGAGCTTTGGCGCACGCTTATCGCCGCAGAGCCGAAGCTTGCCGCGTTCCAATCTTCAACGCGGCTCGCCCGCAACGGCGAATATGCCGACGCGAAAACAATTTTTTCTGACAACGATGAAGTGGCGTTGATTCCACCCGTCTCCGGCGGCTGAAGATGAAAATTGAAATTCAAATCACCAGCGCGCCGATCACCGCGCCGAAGTTGACGGAAGAATTTTCCGGCAGCGCGGGAGCCGTGGCTGAATTTTCCGGCAACGTCCGCGATCTGGAAAACGGCCAAAAAATTTCCGCGCTGGAATACGACGCCTATTCGCCGATGGCGGAAAATCAGATGCGACAGATTTTGGAATCGCTCGCGGAAAAACATCCGTGCCTCGTCGTGCGCGTCATCCATCGCATCGGCGTGATTCCCGTCGGCGAAACGGCGATTTACGTTGGTATCATTGGAAAACATCGCGGCGAGGCGTTCGCGCTGCTGGCGGAATTCATGAACCGGCTCAAGCAAGACGTGCCGATTTGGAAAATCGGAGCGCGACTGTGTGCGGAACACCAGCCGCAGCACTCTAAAAATTTACAAGGCTCTTCAAACATTTTGCGCGCTGCGGCTGGGTCTTCGACCACAGCTGCGCTCTCATCGCTCGACGAAGCCATCACAACTATTTCCGCGCACTGCCAGCCGCTGCCCGGCGTGCGCGTCAATTTTTCCGAGGCCGCTGGCCGCGTGTTGAGCGAAACCGTTTGCGCCACCGAAGATTTTCCGGCCTGCGAACGCTCCACCCGCGATGGCTTCGCGATTTTGCGCGATGACATTTCTGAAACATTTTCCATCATGGACACGCTGCACGCGGCGGACTGGAAACCGCGCCAGCTAAAACTTGGTGAAGCTGTGCGGGTGGCCACCGGCGCATCGTTGCCGTGTGAAAATTTGCGCGTCGTCATGCAGGAAAATGTAGAGCGCACTGGCGACAGCATAGAAATTGTGCGGCGCGATGAGTCACTAAACATCCGGCAGCGCGGTGAAGAAATGCGCGTGGGGACAATGGTTTTAGCAACCGGAGCCAAACTGAATGCTGGGGCGCTAGCGTTACTCGCCACCATTGGCCACACGCAACCGCTGGTGAATCCAAAACTGCGCGTGCTGCATTTGACGACGGGTGATGAAATCATTTCACCCGATCAGAAACCGCAGCCCGGCCAAATCCGCGACAGCAATTCCATCCTGATCCGCACGCTGCTGGAACAATTTCAGTGCGACGTGATTCAAAAACATTTGCCGGAAGATTTTGATGAAGCCAAACGGACGATAGAAACCTTCAACCTTCAACCTTCAACCTTCAACCTCCTTTTGGTTTCCGGCGGCGCGAGCGTGGGCGACAAGGATTTCACGCATCCACTGTTGGAATGGCTCGGCTTTGAAATCATTTTCAACCGCGTGAACATTCGGCCCGGTGCGCCGCTGATTTTTGGTGTGGCCGGCCCGCGCGTGGCGTTTGGCCTGCCGGGAAATCCGCTCTCCCATTTCGTTGTTTTTCATTTCGCGGTGGCAACGGCACTCGCACTTTTGAGCGGCGGAACGGCACCAAAATTTTTACGCGGCAAACTGGCGTCGAAGTTGGACGACGCGTCCTGTCCGCGCGAAACGCTCTGGCCGGCGCAGGCAGAAGGCGGCGCACTCCAGCCGTTGCCGTGGGCGAGTTCCGGCGATGTCACCTGCTTGGCGATGACAAATACGCTGTTGCGCGTGCCGGCAAATTGCGCTTCGCTGGCGGCCGGCGCGGAGATAGATTTTCTACCGGCAGATTTTTGAACCACGAAACTTACGCAATGACACGAACCAAGATATTTTCGCATCTCGACGAAAACGGCAACGCGCGGATGGTGAACGTCGGCGCGAAACCGGTGCAGCGGCGGCGCGCGGTGGCGACGGCCAAACTGATTTGTCAGCCCGCGACGATTCGTGCGCTGAAAAAAAATGCGCTGCCCAAAGGTGATGTTTTGACGGTGGCGCAAATCGCCGGCATCCAGGCGGCGAAGCGGACGAGTGAATTGATTCCGCTGTGTCATCCACTGGCGTTGTGCCACGTCGAAGTTAATTTCCAAGTGAAAAATAATTTCGTGGAAATTTTTTGTGCGGCGGAAACGAGTGCGCAG
>JANYCI010000235.1 GCA_025360325.1 Limisphaerales bacterium
GCTGCTGACCTGCATGGCGTTGTAATGCTGCAACGTCTCGCCCAGAATTTTCTGACGCAATGGCAGCACCTTCTTCTGCGAAAATTCCAACGCCTCACGCGCGGCCAGTAAATCGTTTTCCGCCGCGCGCACTTCGGAACGCACATTGATTTCCTTGGCCGCAAAATGGTTCGTGGCCTGCTGCCATGCCGCCGCAAGTTTGGCGATGGCAGGCTGGCCTTGGTCGAAAATCGGCAGTTCCAAACCGAGCGTCGGGCCGGTCACGCGCTGGCCGTCCGGCGAACGCTCCGTGTCCACGCCGACCGTCACGGCGGGAATCAGCCGCGTGTTTTTTTTCAACCGCAGCGCGGCGGCGAGCGATTCCACCTGCTTCCGTTGTGCCGCCAAATCCAACCGCTGATTCACGGCGAGCGTTTCCAAATTTGCGAGCGGCATTTCCATTTCCGGCAGCGACGGCAACTCGTCCGCGATCTGCCAGTTGATTTGTCCGCCCGACAAACCGAGCAGACGGTTCAACATTTCACGCTCCGTTTTCACTTCGGCGTTCGCTTCCATCAAATCCAGACGCGACTGCATCGCCGGAGCTTGCTGGTTGTGTAATTCCAGTTCGTTGATATTGCCCGCGTCAAATTGCCGTTGCCCCAAGTCCGCCGTCGCGTCATTCACTTCGCCAATCGCTTCCAATTTTTTCGCCAGTTGCATCTGCGCCTGTAATTTGTAGAACGCGGCCTGCGTGTCGGCGGCGAGTTGCAAAACTTTGTCGGCGATCTCCAGTTTGGTTTGTTCCAAATTTCGCGCGGCAACTTTTTTGCGCGCGGGCAGCGTCAGCAAATCCAGCACGTCCGCCGAGGCGGAATACTCCGCGTCCAAGAGCGACGGCGGCTGGTTCGGAATGCGCCAGCTTCCGAAAAGTTGGATGTTATGCAGCCGCGACGCTTGCGCGAGTTCCCCCTGTGAGATACCGATCTCGCCGAAGCTCGCTTGCAACGATTTGTTGTTGAGCAACGCAATCGCCACGGCGGATTGTGCCGTGAGATTGGTTTGCAACAGCACATTCACCACGTCGTTGCTCGCGGTGAGGCTCTGGCCGGTTTTCTCGGCGACGGTTCGGTTCACGTCGTCGAGTGCGGCTTTCGGATTTGTAGTCGCACAACCGGCAATCATCACTGGCAACAGCGGTAAAAGGACAAACTGGATTTTCAAATTCATGTGTTTTTTGGTTTCAAATTATTCAGCAAACGGAATTCATCCATGCCAGACGGTGACACGGAACAATCAGAAGGGTTGAACCAAAGGCGCGGTGCGCCGTGGTTCAATCAGGCGAGAACGGGCGGGGCAAGACTACGGAACGCCGCGCCAAGCGAGACTTCGGGCGTGAACACAAATTCACGGTCGGGCGGCTGGCGCAGAACGAAGGTTCCCACAGGAGATTCAACCGGCAATGCGGTCGAAATAAAATCCAAGTTGAAAGCCAGCGCAAAATCCGGTTTCTCCAAAACTGCGACGTGGAAAAACGGTGTCAGCGAATGAAGCGCGAGGCAAAAGGAATTGTCATCGTGGTCACAATCTTTGTCCGGCGCGGTCGGATGGCTGTCCGCCATTGTGGTTTGCTCCATGTGTTCCGTGTCCGAATCCGCGCACAGGCAATGAGTCGTGCAAGCCGTGACCGACGCGACCCAAAACACGAGCGTCACCGCCGCGATCACTCGCAGCAAGGGGCTGAATCTTTGGTGGCGCGTAGCCATGCCGATTAGAGTATTCACCAATGCAAAGTGTTCAATTCAATTTTTGGTTCACAGCCAACTTTTCAGGTGTTCACGCAACAACTGGCGCGCACGGTAAAGCCGGGACTCAACCGCCTTGGGTGTGGCTTCTAAAATCTTCGCGGCCTCGGCCACGCTGCGATCTTCCCATTCACACAACACGATGGCTGCGCGCATATCTTCGGGCAGTCCGCTGACGGCGGAACAGACGGCGGCGGCGCGTTCGGTGGCATGAGTTTGTTCGGCGGGCGTGGCCGTGTTTGCCGGAATCGCGCTGCCAAGCGTTTGCCCGCTTTCACCGGTTTCCGCGTCCAGCGAAACGGCGGGATGTCGGCTGCGCCAGCGAAAATGATTTCGCGCGAGGTTCGCCGCGATGGTATAGAGCCAAGTGGAAAACTTTTCGCCCCGGCGAAAATTGGCGCGTGATTTGAACACACGCACGAATGTCTCTTGTGCGAGATCATTGGCATCATCTTCGTTGCCGACCATGCGGCACAGGAAATGGAAAATTGGCGTGGCATGGCGTCCCATCAAATCGTTGAGCGCCGCGTCCTGTCCGGCGACAAGGCGCTCCATGTCTGTCGTATCGCGGCGGTCGTTGTCACTGGTTTCCATGCTTATGTTCGGCGGACATGGTTTGCTCAATCTGTTCGTGCGAACCGAGCGTGCTGTTTTCCATTTCCGCAAGATAGCGTTTGCCTTCGTCCGCTGGCATGGCCTGGTTTACGGCCATGAAATGATTCAACATCCGCGTCTGACATTCCGCGCGCAGTTCGGCCAGTTCCCTCAATTTTTTAACGGCTTCGGTTGTCACGTTAGTCTGTCCGGCCAAACTCGCATCCAGCTCCTTTTTCTTCGCGGCAATGAGCGCGCACATTTGCGCGCATTGCGGCATATATCCGTCGTGAAGTTGACGAATGCGCGTCATCTCCGCTTCGTTCAGATGAAACTCATTCCGCAGCCATGCCAGTTTGTCCTGTGAATTAGAACCACAAACCACGCACACGCGCTGTCCAGTGAAATAGGATGCGGCAAACAGGGTAGCACCAAGCAAAACCGCACCCAGCAAGATGACCAAAGAACGCTTCATTTAGCGCAGGGGGTTGGGCGCAACGTAAGAAACATAACTTGCTTGTTCATTTTGGCGGGCGGTTTGTGTGCCTTCGTGCGCTCCCAAAATGATTCCGGAAAACATCAACACAACGGCGGCGGCGAAGGCGAAACGAGGACGCAGAATCAATCCGACAATCGCATCCAGCCAGTTTCCTGACGCCTTTGGCACATCGGACTTTTCAATGCGCCGCCAGACATTTTCCTCAAAGCGCGGCGGCAACGGCGGCGACACGCGGGCTTCGCGAAAGATCGCAGAAAAGTTTTCGTCGTCAGGTTTCATTGTATGTGGGGCGGCGGGAATTGTCCGCCGCCCATAGTTTGCATTTTGTGTTCAAGAATTCAATCCGCACGGCGCATTTACTTAACCGCCGGATTACAGCAAGGCATCGGCGCACCGGGATGCGAGGCACATTCGGCAATCGCCTTCGGACTGCCCATCATGTCGCGGCTGCAACGCAAGGACGGATTGACGGAATTATCCACGCCTTTCACGGTCTTGGTTTGATTGCTTGCCGCGCGCGGGGTGAGCAGGGCGGTCGGAGCGTCAACGTAAGTGATGGTGACGGTCGGGGCATCCGTCATCGTGACGTGCTTGACCTGATTTCCCGCCGCGCGCGGGGTAAGGAGCGGCGAAGCGGCAAAGGTGTTGAGGCTGGTCACGGCCAGAATGACCGCGCCGACGGTGAGGAACATATTACGAGTTTTCATATTTCTTTTTTGGTTCAGGCGCTGCTTCATTGCAACGCTGTTGTATCTGTAATACCCCGCCCGCATGAAAATCCCGCAAATATTTTAATGAATTAACGCCCTGATACCCTGCACGGCTACAATCAGACCAATCACAATCATCACGGTGGAACTGACGTAAGGCGCTTTGCGCGCCAGTTCGCTAAAGCCTTTGAAGCGTTTACTTGCTTGTTTCACCGAAAGCGCGGCAATCGATCCGACCGTGACCAGCGTGATCGCAAGCCCCAAACTGAACGCCAGCACGATGGCAAAACCCAAAGTAAATTTTTTTAACTGCAAGCAAACCATCAACACGGCGAACGCCGAGGGACAGGGCAGCAACCCACCTGTGAGGCCAAATAAAATAATCTGGCCGGTAGTAGCCGAACGATTGCCGAAACGCTTTTCAATCTCCTCGGCGTGTTCGCGCTGGTGCGCATCTTCAAAATCTTCATCGTCCGCATCGTGGCCGTGATGATGGTGATGATGCGTATCCTCGCGGAATTCCACACGGCAGGAATGATGATGCCCGCCGTGGCCGATAGTCACGCTCGCATCAAATTCATGCGGTTCAGGGATGTCCGTGGTGGATTCGAGAAAATCCTGTTTGGCGACAAATTGAAACACCTGCCGCGCGCCGTCGGGACGCAGCGTTTCCACTTTCACTTCAGCGGCGGTGGGCAATTTTTCACCTTTCGGAGCGCGCAACCGAAAGACCGGCGGCACGCCTTCTTCAAAAACGCTCAACTCCAGTTTGCCGTGGCCCAAATCGAGCATGAAGTTTTCGCTGTGCGCGTGGTCGTGGTGTTGATGCGCCGCGCGCTGTTCGCGGCGGAGGCGGACAAACATCCAGATCGCCAAACCGATAACGATGATGCCGGTGGCGACTTGAAAATATGGCTCGGTCGTTTCCACGTCGAACTTGCCCGCGTAGCGCAGACCGATGAACGCCAGCACCCAGATGATTGCCGTGTGCGAAACCGTCGCGGATAGGCCGAGCAGCACGGCCTGTTTCACCGTGCCGCGAATCGCAACGATGAACGCCGCCATCATCGTCTTGCTGTGACCCGGTTCGAGGCCGTGCAGCGCGCCGAGCACAATGGCGGCAGGAATGAACAGCCAGGCGTTGCCGTGGGCGAGATAATCTTGGAAGGAGGACATAATGTGATGGTTTAATCGTTTATTTTAGGTAACGGCGGACGACGCCGATGACTTCCTGCGCCGCCTTCTTTTGCTCGTTGGTCGGCTTTTGTTTTGGGTCAAGGATGTGAAAGTTGATATGCCCCTCGATGATTTCAGCCATGAGCGCGTCCATCGCGCCCCGGCAAGCGGCGAGAGTGAGCAAAACCTTTGAGCAATCGTGTTCGGCTTCCAGCGCGTTTTCAACGGCATTCAACTGCCCGCGAATCCGGCGGACGCGGTGCTTCAATTTCTTTTTGCTTTTGACAGTGTGAGCCATAATTGCATCCGGAAATGCGCCTTATGAATATACCCTAGGGGATATATGTCAAAGCCGGATTTTATTCATAATCCTGTTGTGGCCGGCAAACAAATGTAAAATTGCGTAGATCTTTTTTCATTCGAGCAAATCATTGGTGGCAGTGTGGAGGCTTGTTTCCAACATTCTCCCAGGATATACAAATTTGATTTTTAATTTTCCCGATTAAAGTGAAAAACAGAGTGCCACACTGCCACCTATTCACTCATCACCAGAAACCCGCTCACACTTCATCCGTTTCGCTTTCGGCTGCTTTTGGCTCGGGTCATTGTGCTGAAGTGCGAGTTGTGCGCCAGTCCCGCGCCGGTCGGGGCTGGCTCAATCGCTCTGGGTGATCCAAATACTTCCGCGCCGTCTTCCGATCCATCCCGCTTTTGATTGCACTCATAGAAACACTTCCTGTCCGCTGAAACTCGGTGACGAGTCGAGTCCGTTGTTGTGTGGTGATCATGCACCGGCAGTCTGCCCGGTCAGGCCTGCGGCCTGACCAGAAAAACCACCAGAGCTTCCCCAGACACGGGGAATTTTAATCGTCGTCAGCGGGAAGTTTAGTTGTCGCTAGAGGGTCGTAGATGCTGGTAGCGTAGCGGGTGAAGTTGGGAGGCAGGTTGGTATCGGTGACGAAAGTGGAGCGCGAATTTGTCCCGACATCACTGGCGGTCAAATCCCAAGAAGCCCAATTTGGTTGGCCTAGCGTGTCGTTGTAATCCAGAGCCTCAACTGTCCGCTGAATCAAAAAATGGGCGTGATTGTTGGTGTCTGCCGAAGACGCTGAGGGATTACCGAGCTGCATCTGAAGCGACGCATCGACAAAACCGTAAGCCTGGATGCTGCCCAAAAGCAACATCAGCCAAACCAAACTTGCTAGAAATGCTCGCTTCAAACTTTCGCAAATTATTCTCCATGATTCGGGAGTCGGCTAGTGGTAATTTTCACCATGACCTTTGAACGAGAGAAGATGCGCGAAAAGCTGGCTGGATTAGCGAGCGAAGGCATTTTTATCGGCACATCAAGTTGGAAATATGATGGCTGGCGTGGACTGCTGTATGACGAATCCCGCTACGTCTATCGCGGAAAATTTGCCGCGTCCAGATTTGAGAGAAACTGCCTCACTGAATATGCCGAGGTGTTCAAGACCGTGTGTGTGGATGCGGCCTACTACAAATTCCCGGACGAAAAATATTTGACTGGTGTGGTGGCTCAAGTGCCTGATGATTTTCAGTTCGCGTTCAAGGTCACGGATGAAATCACGATCAAAAGGTTTCCGAACCTGCCGCGACATGGGCACCGGGCGGGGATGGTGAATGAGCATTTCCTTAACGCCGACCTGTTCCATCGCCTGTTCCTGGAACCCTGCGAGCCATTCAGGAAAAACATAGGCCTGCTCATGTTTGAGTTCTCGCGCTTTTACCCCACTGACTATGAACACGGCCGAGACTTTGTGACAGATCTCGATAAATTTTTATCAGCACTTCCGAAGGGCTGGCCGTATGCAGTTGAGATGAGAAACCGACAGTGGCTGCAACCGGACTATTTCAACTGTTTGGCGAAGCATCAGGTCGCCCACATTTTCAACTCGTGGGAAGCAATGCCGTCAGTGAATGAACAGATGAGCCTCGCCAACAGCCGCTCGAATCCTGAGTTGTGTGCTGCGCGATTTCTGTTGAAGCCAGGACGCAAATACGAAGATGCCGTCAAATCATTCGCGCCTTACAATCGAACGCAGGAAGTGAATGAAGAAGCGAGGGTAGCTGGTAAAAAGCTGATCGCGGAAGGAAAGAAGGAGAAGAAAAAGACGCTCATCTACGTCAACAATCGGCTCGAAGGAAATGCGCTGGGAACGATTGCGGCGATGCTCGAAGCACCTTAAATCAGCGTCATCTGATCGCGCTGTTTTCGCTCAGACAGTTTTCGTTTCGCAAACTCTCGCAACGTTTCCAGTTCTGCGTCAATCACCCGGCGCTCGAACGGAACGATGCGGTGAGAAAATTTTTCGCCCAGCCATAGCACAAACGATTCCGCATCACCGAAAAAATACTGCTCAAAAGCGGCAGAGGTTTCTTTGAATAAATCGCCACACTTGATGACCGTGCTCTCCTTGAAACCACCCTTCATCCAACCAGCCGGCATCTTTGACATTGGCTGATCTGGGTTCACCGCCAACCACATCAGACGTGCGAGTGAGCGTTGCAGATGCGTCGCACCTCCACCCAACGGCCCGAATCGTTGCCAGCCAGTCTCTGGTGTTTCTCTGACCGACAGTTCAATGGCCTGCTGCTCACAACGCCAGACCAAGAACTTCGTTTTGCCAGGCCACACACCTGCACGATTAAATTTCGGCCGCAGTTCCCGGATCAGCTTCCGTTCAGTCTTGATGGCGCCCGCATCTGATTTGCAGTGACGCAATTCGATCTTCGTCACCTCGTTCACCATCTTCAAATGACGTCGTGGCATCCGGTCGGGGTTGGCGAGCCGGTAGTTGGCGAGGCGTTGTTTCAAATCCTTGGCTTTGCCGACATACACCACTTCGTCCTGGGCGTTCTTCATCAGATACACACCCGGGCGACGCGGTGCTTTCTTGAAAAACTTTTTCCCCAACCGTTTGTCCAACGGCTTCGGATCAGGGATGAGCAACATCTGGGGCATGGCAAAATGCGTCACCAGCTCTGGGGACAGGCGCGAAAAACCGGCTCGGTTATACTCATTGGCGTTGGGAGTAGTGACCCAACCAAAAATTTAAGTGTGCAGAGGCCGGAGTAGTGTCCGGCCTCTTTCTTTTTGTCCGCTTCCTCGGTTGATAACTTTTTGGCGTTCACGATTGACTCCCGGCGATTCAGTAATACTGTATAAAAGAACAGTATGGCAACCCTCACGCGCCGGCAACAACAGATTGTGGATTTCCTGCAAAAGTTTCAGCAGTCCAACGGCACCATGCCTACGATCAAAGAAATCGCCGCGCACTTCGGCTTTCGCAGTCCTAATGCCGTCACCAGTCACCTGCAGTTGTTGAAGAAGAAGGGCGTAATCTCGGACGAGCCGAACAAGGCCCGTTCTCTGCGGCTCACCTCTCCACTACAAAAACTTCGCCAGCTCGTTTGTGATGTGCCCGTTTACGGTTCGATTCCGGCAGGTTTGGCAGCGGATCGTGAGCAGCAAATCGAAGGCTGTGTTTCCGTGGATGTGAACAGCATCGGCTACAAGCCCAGCAAGAACGCGTTCGCTTTACGGGTGAGTGGAGATTCCATGATCGGCAAGCACATCCTCGACGGTGATTTTGTGATCTTGGAGCATGGCCCTGATCCCCGTGCTGGTGAGATTGTCGCGGCACTGATCGACGGCCAATGCACCCTCAAAACGTATCTCGTCAAAAACGGAAAGCCATTTCTGAAAGCCGAGAACCCCAAGTATCCGAATCTGATACCAGCACAGGAACTGGTAATCCAAGGTGTGTTCCGGGCATTGATTCGACCAACCCGAAACTGAGGTTCGCTTGGACAAGGTTTGTCCCATCAATCAGGTCATTCTTTTGCCGTCATGTTACGTTCCATCGTCCACCTCGACGCCGATGCCTTCTTCGCCTCGGTGGAGCAAGCGGCTGATGCACGCCTGCGTGGTAAACCGATTGCCGTAGGTGGCGAGAGCCGTGGCATCATCGCGTCCGCCTCCTACGAAGCCCGCAAGTTCGGCATCTACACGCCCATGCCCACGTCCCGAGCGCGGAAGCTCTGTCCCAAGCTCATCGTTCTCTCCGGCGACTACGACCGATACGAAGAGTTTTCGCACTGGATGTTCAGCTACGCCTACGACTTCACGCCGGATGTGGAACGCACCTCGATTGACGAAGGCTATTTTGATGTCACGGCCAATCACAAAAAATCGCCGGTCGAGATTGCTGAAGTCATCCGCAAAGCCATCAGTCAACGATTGAAAATCTCCGTGAGTGAAGGCGTCGGTTCCAACAAGCTCATCAGCCAGATCGCCTCCAAGCTCAACAAGCCGGCTGCCTTCCTTCATGTCGCACCGGGCAAAGAGATCCCGTTTCTGCATCCGCTCGCAAACAAATGGCTGCCCGGCATCGGCCCGAAAACGAGTGAACGGTTGAACAGTGCGGGCTTGGCGCAGATCGGTCACATAGCACAAACGCCGGTGGACATGCTGGAACTGATGTTGGGTAGTCAGGCCCGGTTGATCCGGCAATTTGCTCACGGCATTGATGAAAGGCCGGTGGTGGTGTCGAGTGAGCCACAGAAGTCTTTCAGTAAACAAGAGACGTTTGCCGAAGACGTGACGGATGAGGATTACATCGAAGCCGTGTTGCGCGCGATGGCGGACAAATTGTTCAGCGACGTTCGCCAAGAGCGTCGCACTGTCCGAACGATCACGGTCAAGCTGCGCTACAACGACCGCGATGAAGGGCAGTGTTCCGAAAGTTTACGCGAACCGACTGACCTCGAATCGGACGTGTATGGCTTGTTGCGAAAGCTCATGACGAAGGCGTGGACTCGTCGTGTCAGTCTCCGCATGGCCTCACTCAAACTCTCAAACATTTACGACGGAAGATTTCGGAGTGAACTCGCACTAGAGGGCAACGCCCGCAATTTGCAATCTCGCGAACGTCTGGCCAACACTGTCGATGAGTTGCGACGGAACAAAGGCTGGAACGTCATCCTGCGCGGCCATGATTTGAGATTACGCGAAGCCCCGTGTGATCCAGTCAAGGAAGCCCCGGCACCAACCCGACTGCATTTCAAAGTTCAGGTGCGTCCACCGACCACACCAACATCGTTTGTTCCTCTGCGCGCCCGGAGCTATTACACGTTTCTTGATTCAACTTTGTCTCCGTCGCAACTCGTAGCCACCGCGAAGCAACATGGCCTGTCATCGGTTGCACTGGCCACCGTTCGCTATCCGGTTTTGGAAGTCGAAGCGAAAGTTGAGCCGTTTGAAAATGGGCGCGGGTTTTCGTTGCGGGTGATGAGAGCGGGGAAACCAAGAGTGAAATTCACAGCAGAAAGCAACTCGCAATGACAATGTTGATCGGTTCATTGAGTTCCACCGCCCGGAATCACGGCAAACCATTTTTCACCCTCGGCTTTTGTCGCAAGTCCTTTGTAGTGCTGGTGAATCATGGCCGGCGAATTTCCAGCCTGTTGTGAGGTCAAGTTTTCATTCGCGTGAAAGGCGTAATGGTAGGTGCAAAAAGCATGACGCAACCCGTTGCTCTTACGTTCAATTGATTTCTTGTTAAGCTTTGCAATTTCGCACAGCTCAACAAACTTTTGTTGAAACGTAACCTCGTGGCCGTTCCAAAGGGGGCCGGCTTTTTTTGCAAGATGCGGCTCAAGCCATTTTTTTAATGCTGGGCAGGTCTCAACGAGTCGGCGTTGGCGTGTCTTGCTCTTGCCTGCAGACACTTCGATGTGATCAGGAACTCTCCAAATATCTGCCCAGTCGAGACGCAACATTTCTGCTGTCCGCAGGCCAGAGAACCCACCGATAGCAACAATGGGGCGAAGGTCGGCGAGTTCGTCTTTAGCGGCGACGAGTAGTGCCAGGAATTCATCTGGGGTATAAAAGACATTGGCGTCATCGAAAGCGGTGCGCGGCGGGGTTGGAATGGGTGATTGGCTTGCGCCAGAGGCTCGTGGCGAGGCCGACTTGTTCCGGGTTCGCGGATGATTCCCGCCGCTGAAAGATGCCGGCTCGGTGCGATAGTTT
>JANYCI010000266.1 GCA_025360325.1 Limisphaerales bacterium
GGCACCGGCACGCCGCGCTCGACGATGCTGGAGAAATTCAAAGATAATGTGGATTCTGTTTTGTTCGGCACGGATAGTTTTTGGCAAGGCGTAGATGTTCCCGGCGAAGCGTTGAGCAACGTCATCATCACGCGACTGCCGTTCGCGGTGCCGGATCATCCGCTCATCGAGGCGCGCATCGAGGCGATCGAGGCGCGCGGCGGAAATTCCTTCGGCGAATTTTCTTTGCCCGAAGCGATCCTGAAATTCCGTCAAGGCGTGGGCCGCTTGATCCGCACGAAAACGGACACCGGCATCGTGGTGGTTTTGGACAACCGGATTTTAACGAAGCAATACGGCCAGGCCTTTCTGGACGCGCTGCCGAAATGTCCGGTAGAGATTGTTTAAGCCGGGAATTGCAACCGCGAACTACGCGAACCACACGAAAATTTGTATTCGTGTATTTCGCGTGGTTCGCGGTGAAAAATCCGTCTGGGATTCCAATTCTGCTAATGCTTCCAAGAGAGCTTCAAGCGTTGGCTCTTTGGCTTCAATCAAATCTGCTCCGGGATGTCCACGAACTGGAACTGTTTCAAACGCTTGCACAGCTCGTTCCGAATCATGCACAACATCACAGCCATCATCAGTAGGTAGCAAGTGCCTAACAAATATCCCGTGTCGAGAAGAAAGAGGCAAAGAGCTTTTGCCGGTGACTTTCGGTGGCGAAGACGCAGAAATTGTTTGGGTGGTTTTGGAGTTCAAAATGACGGCGTCCCGTTTCCCCTCACCCGCCATAGCCGCTGTCGCTGCTCCCCATTCGCTTCCGAAGTGAACGCGGAAAAGGAGAAACGCGCCACACTTTGAGTTAAAATCCGCTCGCGGATTTGGCGTGGTTCGCGGTAAAAACTTCTGCCGCCTTGCCGGGGGCTGGAATCTTTTTAATAATCAAGCCCACGGCAATTCGTGGGTTTATCTTTTGGCAAGTCGTATAAAAAGACGATGGCGCGGCTCGTCAGTTTTGGTGATTCTGCTGTGCAGAATTCTCAAATAGAATTGCAGAACTCACATGGCGCACGCTGGTGAAAATTTGGTATTTTTAGGCATACACTTTTATGAGCAATTATCTGTCTCTGGGAAAATTTTCGTTTGGCATGGGCGACCGGTTTGGGCATCAGGGCAAGGCGCAACTGCGCGCGTGCCAGCTCGCCACGGAGCTCGGCGCGCACTTCGTGCCGGTCTGGAATAAATCCAACCGCGAACATTCTTTCATCGGCACCGAGCCGTCCAGTTTGCGCGCGGAAGCGGATGCGGCGGTGCAGGCGCTCGGCTGGAAAGATTCTTATCACGTTGACGCCGATCACATCCGTCTCGAAACGGTGGACCGTTTCATCGCGCCGTCGGATTTTTTCACGATTGACGTGGCGGACAGCATCGGCAAACCCGCAGCCGCAGCCGATGTGAAGGCTTTCGTGGATCGCCATCCTGAACTTATCGGCACGGTTTCGATTCCGCACATTGATCATCCATTCGCGATTTCTCGCGCGGAAGTCGAACGCGTGGCTAACAAATTTTTGCTCGCCGTGCAGGACGCCGGGAAAATCTACCAGCACATCGCCGCTGCCAAGGGCGCGGCGAATTTTATCACTGAAGTCTCGATGGACGAGACGGATAGTCCGCAGACGCCGCCGGAACTTTTAATTATTCTCGCCGCGATTGCCGACCAGAAAATTCCCATCCAGACCATCGCGCCGAAGTTCACCGGTCGTTTCAACAAGGGCGTGGATTATGTCGGCGACGTGAAGCAGTTTGAAAAAGAATTCAACGAAGACCTCGCCGTCATCGCGTTCGCGATCAATAAATACGGCCTGCCGCCGTCGCTCAAGTTGAGCGTCCATTCGGGCAGCGACAAGTTTTCCATTTACGAACCGATGCGCAAAGCGCTGGCAAAATTCGATGCGGGCGTCCACATCAAGACCGCCGGCACGACGTGGCTCGAAGAACTCATCGGTCTCGCCGAAGCGGGCGGCGACGGTCTGGAGATCACAAAAGAAATTTACGCCTACGCGATGGAGCATGTGGATGAATTTTGCGCGCCCTACGCCAGCGTGATTGACATTGATAAAAAGAAATTGCCGAGCGCGGCGGTGGTGAATGGCTGGAGTTCCAAGCAGTTCACGGATGCGTTGCGGCACGACCAGAAAAATCCCGGCTACAATCCGAGCTTCCGCCAGTTGCTGCACGTCAGCTTCAAGGTCGCGGCGAAAAAGGGCGACCGCTATCTCAACGCGCTGAAGAAACACGAGGCCATCGTCGCGCGCAACGTCACGGAAAATCTTTTTGAGCGGCACATGAAACCGTTGTTGCTTGGTGTCAAAGAAACGGCTAAAAAATCTCCTCGCCCTGAATTGGTTCCGGCTTGAGCCGGCGTTTTGGGGAATAATTATGGCCTTCATCCACGACGATTTTTTGCTGTCCACCAAGACGGCGCGCAAGCTCTACCACAAATTTGCCGAGGCCGAGCCGATTTTCGATTACCACTGCCACATCTCGCCGAAGGACATTGCGGACAATCGGCAGTTCAACAACCTCTTCGAGATCTGGCTGGAGGGCGATCATTACAAATGGCGTGCGATGCGCAGCAACGGCGTCGCGGAAAAATTCTGCACCGGCAGCGCGTCGCCGCATGACAAGTTTCTCGCGTGGGCCAAGACCGTGCCGCACACGCTGCGGAATCCGCTCTATCACTGGACGCACATTGAGCTGAAGCGTTACTTCGGCATCAGTGAACTGCTCAACGAATCCACGGCGGAAAAAACCTGGCAGACGGCGAACGAAAAGCTCGCCACGCCCGCGCTCACCACGCAGGGCATCCTGAAAAAATTCAAGGTGAAGGTCGTTTGCACCACGGACGACCCGGTGGACACGCTGGAACATCACCGCACGTTCGCAAAGACCGGCCACCCTACGACGATGCTCCCGGCGTTCCGGCCCGACAAGGCGCTCACGGTGAATTCGCCCGCGAGTTTCAACCGCTGGGTGGAACAACTTTCCGCAGCTGCGAACATTGATGTGAACGGCTTTGGCGCGTTCACGTCGGCGTTGAAAAAGCGCCATGACTTTTTTCACGACCAAGGCTGCCGCCTGTCCGATCACGGCATGAACCATTGCTTCGCGGATTTTTGCAGCGAGAAAGTTGCCGCCGGAATTTTTGACAAGGCGCGCAAAGGCATTGCCGTCACCGCAGAGGAGCATTCGCAATTCGCTTCGTTCATGATGTTGTTCTTCGGCCATCTTGACGCCAAGCGCGGCTGGACGAAGCAGCTTCACCTTGGCGCGCTCCGCAGCAACAATACGCGTTTGCTCAAGCAGCTCGGCCCCGACACGGGCTTTGATTCCATCGGCGATTTTCCGCAGACGCAATCGCTCGCCGCGTATCT
>JANYCI010000169.1 GCA_025360325.1 Limisphaerales bacterium
TTTTTTGAAATACGGCGGTCCGTTGACGCCGGGCGATTTGCCGGTGGACGCGCATGAACTCATCGCGTTGTGCGCGCCGAGGCCGACGTTCATCAGCTATGGCGCGTCGTCCGGCAATGGCGCGGAGGGAACGTGGCTGGATCAGCATGGCAGTTTTATGGCCGCCGTCGCCGCCGGGCCGGTTTTTCGTTTGCTCGGCAAAAAAGATTTGGGCACGCCGGGAAATTATCTCACCGATCCGATGCCGCCGGTGAACACCGCGCTGCTCGACGGCGAACTCGCGTGGCGTCAACACGACGGCGGCCACACCGATGCGCCGAATTGGCCGACCTTTTTACTGTGGGCGAAAAAATACTTGGCCGACCCGCGTCAATAAATTTACGGTCTTGAAAAATTGAAACACAAACACGAAACTCGACACCATTATGAAAACCAAACAACCAATCCTTAATTATTTGAACGTATTTTTATTTACGGGCGCGGCTACGCTGCTGCTGGCTGGCTGTCAGTCTGCACCAAATAAAAGCAGCCAGCCTGCGCCCGAAAAAATTTCTACCGTCCAGCCCGCGCCTGCGCCCATGGCCGAGAAAAAAATCGAGCGGCCAACCGTTCGTATCAAGGCGGCGGCCATCGAAGGCTTCACGGATAAGGAAGGTTTAGCCTGGTTGCCCGATCAGGGCTTTGCGGACGGCGAGACGACCGAGCGGCCAGAACTCGCCATCGCGAACACGACTAATCCGCGCATCTATCAGTCCGAGCGTTTTAGCATGACGAAATTTTCGCGCGAACTACCGAACGGCAAATACATCGTGAAGCTTCATTTCTGTGAGACTTACGACGGTATCACCGACAAAGGTCAGCGCGTGTTTTCGTTCAATGTCGCCGGACATGAGTTCAAGGATTTTGATGTGTGGGCGAAGGCCGGCGGATTTTTGCGCGCGTATGTTGAGACGGTGCCGGTGGAAATCACGGACGGCAAACTGGAGATCACCTTCACCGCCAACGTCGAAAATCCGCAGATCAACGGCCTCGAAATTTTGCCCGCGCAATGAACCAACTCCGCGCCGGGTCACGGAAGTTTTTCAGAACTTTTTTTTGCGCGCTGATGTTGTTCAGCGCGCAAAAAAACTTCGCGCTCGGCACGGAAAAAATCGTCAGTGAACAGCCGGGAGAAAATAGCTTCCAGCTGTTCGCGGACGGCGCGGCGGCGGGAATCGTAGTCTCCCCAAACGACTGGCCCGGCGTCCTCCGCGCGGCACATGATTTGCAGAGCGACATTGCGCACGTCACCGATGTGATGCCGCTGGCTTCATGGCAAACCAAAGTGCCTGGCAAAAACCACATCATCATCGGCACCGCCGGCAAAAGTGAAATCATTGACCGGCTCGTGCGCGACGGAAAAATTTCCACCACGGAAATCGGCGGCAAATGGGAATCTTTTTTCATCCAGACCGTCGAGCAGCCGTTTCCCGGCGTGGACAACGCGCTCGTCATCTGCGGCAGCGACAAGCGCGGGACGATTTACGGCGTCTATGAATTGTCGGAGCAGATGGGCGTTTCCCCTTGGTATTATTGGGCAGACGTGCCGGCGACACATCACGACGCACTGTTTGTGAAGGCCGGAAAATTTTTACAAGGTTCACCGTAGGTGAAGTATCGCGGCATTTTTTTGAATGATGAAGCGCCAGATTTGAGCAACTGGATTACGGGAAAACACGGCGCGGTTCCGACCGGCACGAATCCGCCGGTGCCGCCGGGCGTGGCGAATTATGGGCGCGGGTTTTATACGAATTTGTTTGAGGTGATTTTGCGCTGCCGGGGAAATTATCTTTGGCCAGCGATGTGGAATAACGCGTTCAACGAAGACGACACTAACAATCCTGCGCTCGCGGACGAATACGGCATCGTGATGGGCAACTCGCATCAGGAGCCGATGTTGCGCGCGCAGAAGGAATGGGATCGGCGCTATCTGAAAACGCTGGGGACTTGGAATTACGCGAAGCATCCGGACGTGATGGAAGATTTTTGGCGCGCGGGCATTGCGCGGAATAAAAATTTCGAGAGCATCATCACCATGGGCTTGCGCGGCGCGAACGACACCGAGATGGCTCCCGGCGGGCCGGAGGCGAATCGCGCGCTGCTGGAAAAAATAGTCGAGGTGCAGCGAAAAATTATTTCCGAGGAAGTGAATCCCGACGTGACGCGAGTGCCGCAGTTGTGGTGTCTCTACAAAGAAGTTTTGGATTTTTACAACGCCGGGATGCGTGCGCCGGATGACGTGACGCTGCTGTGGGCGGAAGATAATTGGGGCAACGTGCGCCGTCTGCCAACTGCCGAGGAACGCCAGCGCAGCGGCGGTGCGGGCGTTTATTATCACTTCGATTATCACGGCGGGCCGCGAAATTATCAGTGGCTCAACACGAGTCCGCTGCCGAAAATTTGGGATCAGATGTCGCTCGCGAAACAATATGGTGCGGATCGGATTTGGATCGTGAACGTCGGCCACTTCAAGGGTTACGAACTGCCGATGGAATTTTTTCTGAACCTCGGCTGGAATTCGGAGCGCTGGACAAATGACAACCTCGACGAGTTTACAAAGCTCTGGGCGGCGCGCGAATTTGGAAATGAATTTGCCAGCGACATCGCGGACATTCTTGCCAAATACACTAAATACAACAGCCGTCGCAAACCGGAGATGCTCGCGCCGGACACTTATAGTCTCGTGAATTATTCCGAAGCGGAAACGGTGGTGAATGATTTCAAAACCATCGCCGACCGCGCGGAAAACATTTACCAGAAAATTCCCGCTGACCGCCGCGATGCGTTTTATCAACTGGTTTTGTTTCCCACGAAGGCCAGTGCGCTGGTGAATGAATTGTATTTGGCTGCCGGAAAAAATTCGTTGTTCGCCAAGCAGGGCAGGGCGAGCGCGAATGACTTTGCTGCCGAGACGCGCGCACTTTTTGAGAAGGACACAAACTTGATGGCGTTTTACAACCTCTCGTTTGCCGGTGGCAAATGGAATCATTTCATGGATCAGACGCATCTCGGCTACACGACGTGGCAAGACCCGCCGCACAATAGTTTACGCGCAATCAAGCTCGTGGAAAACGAAGTGCCGGACGTGGCGGCGCTGGGTATGGCCGTGGAAGGTTCGGAACTCGCATGGCCGAACACCAATGGCGTGGCTGTCCTGCCGCCATTTGATGCGTTCAATCAGCAGCGGCATTTCATTGACGTGTTCAACCGGGGCAAAACCAATTTTCAATTCACCGTCGTCACGAGCGCGCCGTGGATTGTTTTGAGCGAGGCGCGCGGCACGATTGAAAAGGACAAACGCATTTGGGTGAACATTGATTGGAGCCAGGCACCCACTGGCGCGGTCAGCGGCGCGGTGAAAATTTTTGACGCCACCGACAAAGTTGTCGTGAAGGTGGACGCGTTCAATCCCACGGAGCCAGCGCGCGACTCCGTGAAAGGTTTTGTCGAGGGCGAAGGTTTTGTTTCCATTGAGCCAGAACATTTCACCAAAAAAATTAATGCAGGCGAAAATCGCTGGATAAAAATTGCAGATTACGGGCGCACGCTTTCAGGAATGAGGGCGACGCAGCCGGTGGATGCGCCGAGCGCAACGCCGGGAAAAGATTCGCCGTGCTTGGAATACCAGACGCATCTGTTCGGCACCGGCGCGGTCGAAGTCGTGACGATCACCTCACCCACCCTGAACTTTGTGGCCGGGCGCGGTTTCGACGCGCAGCGTTTCAGTCAATTCAGACACGGTATAAACATGGGTTGATTCAATCAACTGGCGATGGTCATTTGTTTTCATAGGAAATTGTTGAGGTATCATATAGTTACCTCATTTAGTTGTTGTTGATTGCTTTATTCGAGGGAAAGCGGGCAGAAGTTCAGGGTTTGCAGCCTTTCGTGTATTCGTAAGCGTCGAAATAAACTCCGGCTTTGCGCGTATCGAGACGGGAACAATGGGCTTGCGCTTCCG
>JANYCI010000341.1 GCA_025360325.1 Limisphaerales bacterium
GTCACTCCGTGCGCGCCGTCGTCGGATGCAACGGAACGGCGCGCACGGAGTGACGCGCCCTACCATGACCTTGAAGAAAAATGTCGCGCTTTTGTAGATTCCAAACGTCTCGCCTACGTCAGCGAAGCGCCAGTGAACTGGTGTCCCGAACTCGGCACGGTGCTGGCCAACGAAGAAGTGATTGACGGCAAGAGCGAGGTCGGCGGCTTTCCGGTCATCCGCAAACCGATGCGCCAATGGATGCTCCGCATTACTGCCTACGCTGAGAAACTTTTGGCCGACCTCGACACGATTGACTGGAGCGATTCGCTCAAGGAAATGCAGCGGAACTGGATCGGCCGCAGTGAAGGCGCGGAAGTGAAATTTCAGATTGCTGGTAGTGGCACAGGCATCTTGCCTGTGTGTTCCAAAGATAAAGCCGATGCAGAAACACACAGGCAAGATGCCTGTGCCACTACGATCCGCGTCTTCACCACGCGCCCCGATACGTTGTTCGGCGCGACTTACATGGTGCTCTCGCCGGAACACAAACTTGTTCCGCAAATCACCACCGCCGAGCAGAAGAAAGCGGTTGAAGATTACAAAGCCCACGCCGCTGGAAAGTCTGATTTGGAACGCACCGAACTCGCGAAGGAAAAAACCGGCGTGTTCACCGGCGCTTACGCCATCAATCCGGTGAACGGCGAGAAGATTCCCATCTGGATTGCCGACTACGTTCTCGCCAGCTACGGCACGGGCGCAATCATGGCCGTGCCCGCGCATGATGAACGGGATTGGGAATTTGCTAAAAAGTTCGGGCTTAAGATTCAACCTGTTGTCGGCTCGTTACAGATGCGTGGCCAAGACATCACGCCAAGTCCTACAGTTCCAAACGGCGTCAACCTCACGACTTTTGTAACGATTGCTGAAAAGCAAGCAGCCGTTCACTATTTTACTGATGTTTGTGTAGCTGCGGACGGAGTGGGAATCTTTTCGTCCAATCCCGAAGTGTCTTTAGATGGACTCGGCACAAACGAAGCAAAAAATAAAATCACCGCCTGGCTCGAAGAAAAAAATCTCGGCAAGCAGACCATCAACTACAAACTGCGCGATTGGCTGTTTAGCCGTCAGCGTTACTGGGGCGAGCCGTTCCCGATTATCTGGAAGAACGGCCAGCACGAGGCGTTGCCAGAAAGCGCGTTGCCCCTGCTGCCGCCGACGCTGGAAGATTACAAGCCCACGTCGAGCGGCGAGCCGCCGCTGGCCCGCGCGAAAGATTGGCTGAATCTTCCCGACGGCTCGATTCGCGAAACGAACACCATGCCGCAATGGGCCGGCTCTTGCTGGTATTATCTTCGTTATCTCGACGCAAAAAATTCCACCGCGTTTGTCGGGAAAGATGTGGAGAGCTACTGGATGGGCGGGGAAGGTTACAGGTTGAAGGTTGAAGGTTTCAGGAAAGACGTCGCAGCGAACCCTGAACCCTTAACCCTTGAACCTTCAACCTCCACTCCCGGCGTTGATTTGTATGTGGGCGGCACGGAACACGCCGTGTTGCACCTGCTTTACGCGCGCTTCTGGCACAAGGTTTTATTCGATCTCGGTCTGGTCTCGACGGCGGAACCGTTTTTCAAGCTCGTCAATCAAGGTCTCATTCTCGGCTCCGACGGACAGAAGATGTCCAAGTCGCGCGGCAATGTGGTGAACCCCGACGATGTGCTCGTGGAATATGGCGCGGACGCCTTCCGCCTTTACGAGATGTTCATGGGGCCGTTGCAGGACACAAAGCCGTGGAACACCCAAGGCGTCGAGGGCGTGTATCGTTTCCTCGGTCGCGTGTGGCGGCTGTTTGTGGATGAACCCAGCGAGACAGAATTTGAACAGGCGGAAACTGTAACCACCAAAGCACAAAGCCACCAAGGGTTGCTGGATTTAATCAAACTGAATTCTTCGATCAAAGACGTGGCGGCAACTCCGGCGCAGTTGAAGACGCTGCACGCGTGCATCAAAAAAGTGACCGAAGATCTGGACGGAATGCGCTTCAATACGGCGATTTCCGCGATGATGGTTTTTGTGAATGACGCGATTTCTTGGGAAGCAAAACCGGTGAGCGTGCTGAAAACTTTTCTGCAATTGCTCGCGCCATTCTCGCCGCACTTGGCCGAAGAACTTTGGGCGAAACTTGCAACTTTCAACCTGCAACCTGCAACCAACTTGGCCTACGCGCCGTGGCCGAAGTTTGACGCGGCGCTGCTCGTGGAAAATGAGATCGAAATCCCCGTGCAGGTGAACGGCAAGTTGCGCGATGTCATCAAAGTTTCCGTGACGGCCACCGTGGCGGAACTGGAAGCGTTGGCGTTGGCGAATGAAAAAGCGAAGCCGTATTACGAAGGCAAAACGATCAAGAAAATCATCGTCGTGCCGAAGAAATTGGTGAACATCGTGGCGACATAATTTTATGATCATCAGTCGAACCCCCTTTCGCATCTCGTTTTTTGGCGGCGGCACGGATTATCC
>JANYCI010000078.1 GCA_025360325.1 Limisphaerales bacterium
CGCGAGCCGCTTGGTCTAGCGACGCCCGGCTCGCGAGGACGCTCGCCCCACCGGCTTTTGCAAAGCGCGCCACTTTTTTCCTTGCTCAAACGTCCGACGGGATGAAAATAATGTTCGTTCGTATTAACCAAGGAAACATTATGAGCCAACATCTTTTCAAAAAGAACTTCACCATCGTAAAAAAAATTGCACCCGCACTGCTCGTCCTGCTCGGCGCGTTGAGCGCGTTTGCCGAAGATAAAATTGCCATTCGCGGCTCGAACACTATCGGCGAGGAACTGGCACCGAAGCTCGCGGCGGAATACAAGAAAGCCCACGCGGAGGCCGCGTTTGATCTGGAGTTCAAAGGCTCCGGCTACGGCATCGGCGCGCTGATGGGCGGCTATTGCGACATCGCCGGTTCGTCCAAACCCGTGAGCAAGGAGCAGGAGGAAATCGCGCAGATTCGCAGTGTGAAATTCAAGGAATATGTCATCGGCAGCTACGCCGTGAGCATTTTGGTGAACGCAGAAAATCCCGTCAGCAACCTGACGAGTAATCAAGTGCAGTCCCTGTTCACCGGTAAAATTCAAAATTGGAAAGAGGTCGGCGGCCCCGATGCGCCGGTGCATTTGCTCGTGCGCGATCCTGTGTCCGGCACTTATCTCGGCTTCAAGGAACTGGCGATGAACAATCAGGATTACGGCGAACATAACATCCAGCTTTTCACTAACTATCTCGCGCTGGCCGACGCGGTGGTGCGCGATCCCAACGGCATCGGTTACGCGGGACTGGATCTCGCCCAGCACACGGGAACCAAAGCCGTGAGCATTGATGGCGTCGCGCCCAGCGCGGAAACCGTGAACGGGAAAAAATATCCTTACGCCCGCACGCTGCGTCTGTATACCGACTCGGCGAAAGAATCGGCCAAGGCCAAGGCGTTCATTGATTTCGTGCTCGCCGCCGACGGCCAAAAAGTTTTGACGCAGATGGGCTACGCGCCGAAGCCATGATTGAACGCCGCTGCCAACAGACGCAAATCCCAAAGGGATTGAATCATTCAGCCCAGCGTTGACGCGCAGCGGCTACGCTGGGTCAACCGCCAAATAATTCATCAACCCCAACGGGGTTAAATCAAATCACAAATCACGCGGGACGGCTGCAACCCCGTTGGGGTTGAATTCATTTTTGTTTGGTTACCCGGCGTAGTCCGATTGCATCGGCCAACGCCGGGCTGAATGATTAAATCCCTTTGGGATTTCTGCGTGATGGTATTGCAAAGTGAATTGACGCCACGCGTTGTCATCGCCAGAATCGCGGACAAATTATGAAAGTGTCCGCATTAACCAAGGAGCGGTCGGCGATGACCATTCGCCATTCACCATTCGCGATTCGCCATTTTTCCGCGCCCACCGTGGATCAGGTCATGGTCGAGGAACGCGCCGCGTCCTTCGGCAAACGCAGCATCAAGACGAGCGCCAAACTCGCCGGCCTCAAGCTCGCTGTGTCCATGTGCGATCTCACCACGCTCGAAGGCAAGGATACGCCCGGCAAAGTCGCGTATCTCTGTCGCAAGGCGCTCCAGCCCATCGAGGCGAAATACGACGTGCCGAGCTGCGCCGCCGTTTGCGTGTATCCGAACATGGTGAAATACGCGCGCAAATTTCTCGGCGACGTTTCGCCGGTGAACATCGCCGCCGTCGCCACCGGATTTCCCAGCGGCCAATATCCGCTCCGCACCAAACTTGAAGAAGTCCGCCGCACCGTGGCTGATGGCGCGGATGAAATTGACATGGTCATCGACCGTTGTGCCTTCCTCGCTGGCGATCACGCGAAAGTGTTCGACGAAATCGCCGCGACGAAAGAAGCCTGCGGCGCGGCGCATTTGAAAGTCATTCTCGAAACCGGCGAACTCGTCACCTACGACAACGTCCGCCTCGCCAGCGAAATCGCCATGCAGGCCGGCGGCGATTTCATCAAGACCAGCACCGGCAAAGTTTCGCCAGCCGCCACCATGCCCGTCACACTCGTGATGCTGGAAGCCATCCGCGATTATTTTTTTGCGACCGGCATCCGCATCGGCATGAAGCCCGCCGGCGGCATCCGCACTTCCAAACAGGCGCTCGCCTATTTGGTGATGGTCAAGGAAACCCTCGGCGACGATTGGCTGAATCCGCAGATGTTCCGCTTCGGCGCGAGCACGCTCGTCAACGACGTGCTGATGCAAATTGTAAAAAACGTCGAAGGGAATTATCAGGGGGCGGATTATTTTTCGTTGCCGTGAAATTCCTTCGCCGCCTTGACCGGGGAGAAGTTGGCCGCAGGCCGGATGAGAGCCACCGGGCTAAAATCAAATATCAACGAGGAGAGGGCCGGGGTGAGGAGTCAATTACTTGTCGGCGAACACGTCCGCCGCGCTGCATTTGAGCCGTTTCAAGAGGCGTTCCAGCGTGGTGAGCGTGACGTTTTGCTCGCCCATTTCCATGCGATGTAAAGATGAGGACGAAATGCCGAGCTTGCGGGCAAAGGCTGGCAAGGTCATTTCCCCGCGACGCTGCCGCAGAAATTGCCCCAGTTGCTTTTGCATGGACGCTGGCATGGCGGCAGTGTGCGCCGGGGCCATTCCCACATATGGGAAATGTTGTGCAATGAGGGTTGACGCCCGGCTCGCGCGGGAGCAAAATCGGCAGTGTGATTCCAAAGAAAGGCGACTGATGAAATCAAAAATTCTTCTGGCGGCGATGGTGATGCTGGCGTGTGCGAGTGTGCGAGCGCAAGTGAACAGTGGCAGCAATGGCAGCGATGGCGCGTTCAATCCCACGACGAACATCATCATTGACCACCCGACCGGATGGCATTTCCCACTTACCTTCAGCCGCGCCGTGTGATAAGCTGCCACCATGAAAACGGAAACCGTTGAAATTCCTGCTACGGTCCTGTCGTCCGTGGAAACCCTCGACGAATTGCAGGACTGGCTCACCGCGCGGAATCCCAAGCTGATTGCCGAACTGCGCGAGGCGCGCAAGCAAGACCTCGCCG
>JANYCI010000126.1 GCA_025360325.1 Limisphaerales bacterium
CATCTACACGCCGACGGTCGAACCCGGCGCGCGGCCCATCATCATCCATCCCGATGGCGACCTGACCATCAATTATCTCGACACGAAAGGTCTGCCGCTCACGTCCGACCATCTTTCCGCCGCGACTGCGCTCGTAGCGCGCATGATCGGCACATCGGCGCATGAAGATAAACAAATGCTGCGGCAGGCGCAGATCGCCAAGTATCTGAATTTGCTCTACGAGGATTCATTTCAGGACTGGCAGAAGAAACGGCACGACCAGTTGCTCGACCTCGCCCGGCACGCTATGGCGCTTCAAAAATTTCGCGCCGAGAAAATGCCGCCCGGCGCAACGACTTTAGAAACTTTTGCGGACTTCCGCGACCAAGCCAAGCTTGGAACCAATGGGGGAAAGGCAGGACAGACATCGTCCAATACAGCGATAGGCTTCAATGATTGGGGACAAAATTACCTCGCCCAATTCGATGAAGCAACCGTTCTGAAATTCCTGAAAGACCCCAAGACCTCGAAGGAAGTCCGCAATCTTGCCTTCGCCTGTTTCACGCCGGAGGAATTTCCCACGCACCGGATGCTGCAAGAACTGATGATGCTGGATGCCGCCGGCTCGGAACGCGAACAGATTGTTGAGATCGCCACGCTGATTCTGCCGTGGTGTCGCGATGGCAATTACGGCTGTCTGTTCGATGGCGTGACGAATGTTTCGCTCACCGGAAAAATCGCGCACTTTGAACTCGGCTACATTCCAGAGTCAGCGAAAGAACTAAAAGCCGCTGCGGGTTTCCTCATCACGAATCACGCGCGCAAACACATCATCACGCTGCCGCGCGCGTTGCGGAAACGGAATATCTATGAGGAAGTCGCCCGCTTCCTCGACATTCCCGGCGGACAGGAAATTGTTCAGGAGTCCTACGCGCAGTTGCGAAAATTTAACTGCTGGAACATCTCCATCGTGCAGCAATACGCGCGCTTCAAGCAGTCGCGCATCCGTTCCGCCGTGTTCGGCAACTCGCGCCAGTTTTTCATCATGCGCCAGAACGACCGCGCGGATTTGGAGGACATGGCCCAGGACATCGCGCTGCCGGAAGTGACCAAGCACGCGATCATGAATTACCCGTTGCCCGACCATCAATCGGGTCAGAAGTATTCGCCGTTCGCTTATTTCCATACCGACTCTGGCAGAAATCTTTGCGGCACGGTTCACAACATCGCTTCACCAGAGATGCTCTATTGCAGTTCGTCGAGCGGCGAACACTTCGACCAACGTGCGCGCGAACTGCGCGGCAGCGAGAACATCATTGAAGGCATCATCACCCACGCCAACAAACCAACATCACAACCATGAAAACCATCATTCAACTCACTTTGCTCCTCGCCCTTGCTGGCCTTTTGACCGGCTGCGCCGCGACCCGAACCGTCAGCGATGTCGGCTTCGGCGCTGGCGGCGCAGCCTTGGGCGGCGTGCTCGGCAAAAATCATCCCGCCGCCATCGCCGCCGGGGCGGCGGGCGGAATTCTGTTGAGCGAAGGGTTGCACTACGCCGCAAAATCACAGACCGGCAAAGCCTACACCAGCGGCTACGACCAAGGCCGTAGCGACGCCGTGAAACAACAGTATTGGTTGCAGGTCCAGAACCAGCAACCGAACCAACGCGATGCCCGCATCCGCCTCTACGAAGTGCATTTGCCGGAACAGATGATTGACGGCGTGATTTTCCAGCCGACCACAAAATTTTTACGCATCGAAGAGTAACTGCGTTACGGCCACCAGCAAACTGGCTTACACCCAATCATTGCAATCGTTGATTTCCGAACCAACCAACCACATCAAACACCATGAAAAAATTATTTATCATCGCTGCCATCGCCCTGCCGATGGCCTTCACCGCCCGCGCGCAAGACATCGTGTTCGACCCGACGATGAACGCGCAGCAAATCGAACACTTCGCGCAAGAAATCGCTAACCAGGTGCAGCAGATTCATACGCTCACCGACCAGCTCAACGAGTTCAAACACTACGAGGATTTGTTCGGCGACCCGTCGAGCATCGCGCTGCCGATGGTGTCGGCGTTGAACAGCGATTTGCAGTTGCCCGAACTCGGACAAAACCTCGACGCGTTGATTTCCATCACGGATGGCGCGGCGGCGTTGACCAACACGGTCAACGGACTTTACAACGCCATCGGCGCGACGTTTCAGACGCCGGATGGTGCGACCATCCAGCGCGCGACGAATGAGTTCAAACCCTTCGCCGCCATCAATCAGATGGCGGACAACTTTATCACCGTCGCGAACAACGCGGCGGCGCGACGTGCCGCCATCAAGAATCAAATCGCGCAGACCACTTCGCAGTTGAATCGCGCGACCACCGACGCCGAAGTGCAAAAATTGCAAGGCGCGCTCACAAGCCTCAACGCCGACCTTGCCAGCACCGGTGACGAAGTGAACCAGGCCATCGGCTCCGCGCTCGTGCAGGACATCCAAAATCGGAACGCCGACCAGAAGCAGCAGCTCGCGCTGCGCGAGCAAGCCGATGCGGAGTTCCACGAGGCCGTCACGAATTATACCGCGAAGTTTTCACTGCTGAATGAACCCACGTTGTTCCCAACGCCGTAGAACTTGCAACCTTCAACCTGCAACTTTTAACCCATCACCTTCATGGCCACGTTCAACAGTCTGTTCCCGACATTCCTCACCAAGTGCGCTGACTTGCACACCTTGCTGTTGAGCGTGGCCTTCGCGTTTTTCATCACCGGCATCATCATCACGGCGTTTCACAAGCCCACGCATCGCACGCTGCTGCATCTGCTGTTGCGCCTGCTGCTGCTGACCACGTTGCTCGTGATGCTGCCGTCGTGGGGCAATCAGATTCAGACGTTGCTGCATGATGACATTTTGTCTGGCCTCGGTGTTGACCCCGCGCTGGTCTATCAGCAATACAACAACTTGCTCGTCACCAAAACGAACACCACTGCGACCGCGTCGTGGTGGGACATCGTGGGTCAAATCCAAAGTGCCACCACCAACTTGATTGTCTCGGGCATCCTGTGGCTCATCGGGCAGTTCGCCTCGCTGCTGATCTTCTGGGCCTACATCTTTCAAAAATTTATTCTCAACCTTGGCTATGCGTTGTCACCGCTGCTCATTGGCTTCATGGCCATCCCCGCGTTGAAGCACATCGGCACCCGCTACCTGCTGAATCTTGTCGGTGTCCTGATGTGGCCGCTCGGCTGGGCGGTTGCTGCGCTCATCACGCAAGGGATTTTGGATTTCATGACCGACCGGTCGTTTCTCACGATTGATCCCAGCGGCAGTCTTTATACGCTGCAAAATTTGATCGGCCTCGTCATCGCCGCGTTCTGGATCATCTTCAGCACCGTCGCCGCGCCGGTTGTCATCCAGCACGTCGTCACCAGCGGCGCGCAGGCAGGCGGCGCATTGCTGGCTGGTGGATTCAGTTCTTTTTTACAAACCGCAGCCACGACGGCGGGAGCGGCGGCCACGGCTTCATCGGCAAAAATGCCGCTCGTCACCGCAGGCGCGGCGGGCATGGCGGCGGTGTTAAGCGCCGCGTCGTCCGCTGCCAACATGGGCAGTGCCGGGGCCATCATCATCGCCGGTTCCGGCCTGCCCCCGCGCTCCGCGCGCGGGCGGCCCGGCGACGACATCACCGGCGATAAGGCCGTCCGCGAACTCATCGCCAAATCTAAACCCAATTACTACTGACCTATGGAAAATTTGAATTCCACACGAACCAACTCTAGCTCCACGCCACCGGCAACACGAAAGCATTTTGATCTGTTGCGACTCCTCGTGCTGCGCGACCGGTTGCCGTGGTTCTGGTTCGCGTTCACGGTGGTCGTGCTGCTGCTTTCCGCCGTGGATCGTTACCATCTGGTGTCGATGTTCAAGCAGCGTGAGCGCGTCGTCATCATTGATCCCGCCGGGACGTATTACATTTCACCGTTGCTCCAATTTTCGGAGGCGAAACAACTGCACGTCCAGCTTGCCGAACTTGCTACGACCACTTTTCTCGAACGCAACCCGCGCGACTTCGATAACCCTGACCTGCTCAAGTTGCTGTTTTTGAAAAAGGCGTTCGCCAAGGCGCAGGATGAAAAAGTTTCCGAAAGCGTCGAGTTTCGCGCGAAGCAGTTGCACCAAAAATCTGAAATCGGTCGCGTGGACATTCTGGCGACGCGCGACGACGAGGTGCTCGCCGCCGTTTCCGGCCAACTCATTCGCAGCGGCATTTTTCAGGAGAAGGCGTTCACCGAGGCCGTGCCGTTCACGCTCCGGCTGCGCCTGCTCCGCAACCCCAACCTGGCCCTCAACGGCCGCTTCCCCGTCGCCGTCGGCGACTTCAAATATGAAATCAACCGCTAATACACTACTCCTTTCATCCGCAGATTGCGCAGATGAACGCAGATTAAATCATCGGCGAAAATCAGCGTCATCTGCGGAAGGTGTCTTCTGCCTCTTGCTGTTGAGCGGCACGCTAGCCTTGGCCGACTCGCCCGCAATCCAGCGAACATGGCTGGATGATCGTGTCGTCGTCACCGTGCCAGTCGCGACGAACCGCGTCACCACGGTCAATTTTCCCGGTGCGATTGAGGCCATTGATGGCGTTGGCTTCACCGTGGACGGAAAAACTTCCGGCGCGTTCCAACTCGCGCACGCAAACCGTTCGGCGTTCTTTTCCGTGCGTGCGCTCGCCCTCGGTGTTTCCGCCAATCTCAATGTCCGGTGGAACGAACGCACCTATGTTTTGGAGTTTATCGAAAGTAACCCACCTATGCTGTCGCTGAATCTTGAACTGCCGCCAACACCGATGGAAAACGGTGCGGTTCGTGCGTCGGAGTTCAATCCGCTTAAACTGCTTGCGCTGCTTGACAAGGCGAAGGCGTTTCCGTTGCTCAAGCAGCAGCACCCCGAAGCCGTCAGCGATGTCAGTTTCACCAGCTACGACGGCCATCCGCTCGTCAGCGATTTCAACGACTACCAAATTCAGATCGAACAGGCGTTCCGTTTCAATGCCGAGGACTCGCTCGTTTTCCGCATCGCCATCACCAACGCCACCGAAGCGCCGCTCATGTATCAGCCGGACAGTTTCATGGTTCGTGCCGGCAACCGGCTTTATCCGCAATCCATCAGTGATGCGGATGGTTCTGTTGGGCCGCACGGAAAGAGCATCGTTTATTTCGCCATCACCGGCACGCCCGATGGCGGACGTAATGACCTGTCATTAAAAAATAATTTCACCGTGCTGATGAAACGTCTTTCACCGCCGCCAGTAGTCAGCACCAACGTCCCCGTCACAATTCAAACGCCAAAAAAATGAAACCGCGCGAATTTCTTAATTTCTTTAAGACCAAAAGCGGCCGGCTGGTTGCCTTCGGCGCCCTCTTCGCCGCCGCGCTGACCATCTTCGGCGTGATCCGCAAACATCAGGCGGCGGGCGACGAACCGGTTTCGCCGCTGTTGTCCACCAACCAGCCGCAAGTGATTCACTCGCTCGTGCGCTCGCTATTCCCGTTCAATCCGCCGCCGGAAAAACCTGAACCCAAATTAACTGTCACGGAAAAATCAAAATACCAAACCAATTTTGTTTCGCCGCCCGTCGCAGCCTCGCTACCTGCCATCAGTTTGTTTGCCGATAGCGGAACCGAAACCCCCAAGCCGAAAAAAACAAACGTATTCTCTGCGCCGTTCGGACGTTTGATCCCGTGCGAAACGATCATCACGGTGGATTCGTCCGCCATCCAGACGCCCATCGTCGGCCTTGTCACTGAGAACATTTTCCACGCGGGGCGGCTCGTTATTCCCGTCGGCACGGAAGTTCACGGCACGGCCCAGAACGGTCACGCACGCGACCGTATCGCCAGCGGCGACAATTGGACATTCGTCTGGCACTCCGGCGAAAAGTTACCGCTCAAGGCCATCGCGCTGGATCGCGAGTTCGTGAACGCCACCAACCAATCCGGCTGGGGCATCACGGATGGCAGTGCTGGTCTGCGCGGTGAAGTCATCAAGGCGGATGATAACGCGGAACTAAAAATGTTTGGCGCGACGTTTCTGTCCGGCGCGGCGGACGCGCTGACGGAAAAACAGCCGACGCTGTTCGGCTCGCTCACCAGCCGTTCGCTGAACAACGCTCCGCTCGTCGGCGCGCAGGACGTGCTCAAGACCTACGCGCAGCAGATTGCCAGCACGCTTCAGCGCGATGGCTTCTATGTCCGCGTGCCGAGCGGCAAACAGTTTTACCTCTACGTCCTGCAAACCATTGACCCTGCCGATGCGACAAAAAATTAATGCTCCCTGATTATGAAAACAATCTGCCTTATTCCTTTGCTGTTGTTGTCCGCGTGTTCCACCGCGCCCAAGTTGGTTGTGGCTCCGCTGCCCTCACCGACAACAGAAAATTCATCCGTCCGTTATCCTGAAATTGTCCGTGCCTATCATGTAGGCCGCTACGCTGATGGCGATTCGCTGCTGTATGAGCAGCACGCCGTGTATCGCGTGGAGCAAAATGCACGCTGGGATTTTCATCCGGGCGAAGTTGCACCGAAAAATTCCACGCTGCCACGCGACGCGGCTTTCAATCCCGCGCCCGTCAACGATGCGATTGTCGCGGAGTTAAATTCACAGAAACTCGCCACCGGGCAAATCCTGGCGCAGTCGCGGACACTAGCCGCGTCATTGGAGCAGTTTCAATCTGCGCTTTCGCAGTCGCACACGAACTGGCAGCAGATGGCAAAACTGCGTAGCTCGCTTTCTGAAATGCAGCGCCGTCTCGACGCGCTCGAAGCGGCGCGTATGTCCCAGCCATCGCCGGCGGCGACCAATTCTTCCACGGCCAGTCCCTTCGACCCGCTGATGCCGTGAACTCAATTTGCCGGCACTTTAGCCGGCAATTTCAAACACAACAACAAACATACCAACTCATCATGAGCACAAAAACAAAAACACCACCAAACGGCGCAAACGGAGCCGCCGAACCTTACACCTACCGGATCAACCCGGAAGTGGAAAAGAAGCTTGATGGTTACATCAAAGATAATCCGAAATTTTGGACCTATGTGCAGGATATGCCGCGTGACCGGCTCGAACGCGCCCTGGTGCTGAAAGAGGTTCGCCAAGTGGAACGCATGGAACGCATCCGCGACGGGTTGATGAAGGAAATCAATGGCAACCCGGAGACCAAGCAGGCTTACGAGACGATCTTGAAGAACGTCCCGGAAAACATGCGCGATTTGGTTATGACGCAGATGGCGGGCCAGGCCAAACGGGCCGTGGCGCGCAGCAATCGGCTTGCCGAATCGGTCGGCACATGAGGTTTTTCCGGCTCAAGAAAACGCCTGCCCGCCTTGACAATCTTCTATTCGGTAGCAAGTTGCCATAGTTCAGCGAACGGGATAATCCGCACGTTATCTCGGCTGGAACAATGGTCGCGGTCGGATCAGAAGCGCCGCGTGGTCAGCCTTTGTCAAACGCTGTCGGGGGTTGATGTTCAACCAACATCAACGCGTTTTCTTGAGCCGGTCGTCACCTTGTTTCAACGAGGTTGTGCGATGGCTATTGGCGCGACAATGCGATTGGAGGGTCGGTTCATGGAACAATTGAACCGCTGCCAAAGTTGTTTTCTTTCGCCAGAACTTTCTTGGCGGTCAAATTCTTCTTTTGAAATTCAGACCAGCGTTGCCTGCGGAAAGGAGCGTTGGGCGTGAAAGTCTGGGCGAATGACATTGGCCCGAACCTGGCCCGCCTCCGCCTCCGCCGTGGGTTGACGCAGGAGCAGTTCGCCGCGCAGTTGCAGGTCTTGGGCTACGACTTCAGCCGCCAAGTCATCGCGAACATCGAGTCCCGTCGCCGCCGCGTCTTTGAAGATCACCTGCGGGCATTCATCCGGGTGCTGCGCTGCACGCTGGACGAACTGTTCTTCGGCGTTTCCCTGGTTTCGACCACCCATCCTGCGCGCCGGTGAGCAACCGGCATTTGCAAATTTCCCTGTCTGAGAGTAATTATGGCCGCGCGAAAAACCAATGGCAACGACAGCCAGCAGCTTGATTTTTTCACAGCCGCTCTGCGAACTTATGACAACTCTGACGCAATACGGACGGATGGCCGAGAAACATTGGCGCGAACATCGCCCGAAACTCGTGCGCGAGCTGGAGGCGAAGGGGCAACTGCACGAGGCGTTGCTGGAGGCCGAGGAGAACACGAAGGACGAGATGCTGGAGCTGACGCAGCAGTTTCGCAGACAGGGAATGACTCCGCAGCAGGCCCACGACCGCGCGTGGGAAATGGTGCGGGAGAACCACATCCTGCTGCCACCCGAGTCCTAGCGGACGGACACCAGTCAGCTAATCCACCGCAGAATTCAAACAACTATCGCATCACCGACGCCGACCGGCTCGGCGATGGCTCGGCGAAACAAAAATTCAATCAAAACCTCGACGCCATCCGCACGCTGCTGCGGGTGGAAAAAGAACAGCGCCCAGCCACAAACGAGGAGCGGGCCAGACTGGTAAAATATGTCGGCTGGGGCGCGTTCCCCGGCGCGTTCGCCAAGGACGGACAGCCCGCCGCACAGCTCATCGAACTTTTGAGCGCGGATGAGATCAAAGCCGCCCGCGCTTCCACCATCAACGCACATTACACGTCGCCGACGGTCATTCGCGCCATGTATCAGGCGGCGCAGCAGTTCGGTTTTCAGGGCGGCAACATTTTGGAACCTGCCTGCGGCATCGGCCATTTCATCGGACTTATGCCGGAAGAAATGCTCCGGCAATCAAACATCACCGGCATCGAGATTGATCCCATCACCGCACGCATCGCCAAAGCACTTTATCCCGACGCCGATATTCGCGAGCAGCCGTTTGAAAAATCCAAACTCGCCGAGGAATCTTTTGACCTCGCCATGTCGAATGTTCCGTTTGGAGATTACGGCGTCCACGATCCGCGTTGGAACGACTACAAATTTTCCATCCATGATTATTTTTTTGCCGCCGCGCTGGAAAAAGTCCGTCCCGGCGGTTTGATGATGTTCATCACGTCGCGGCACACGCTGGACAAACAGGATTCTTCATTGCGCGAGTTGCTTTCTACAAAGGCGGAATTTCTTGGTGCAATCCGTTTGCCCAACACGGCGTTCAAGAAAAACGCCGGCACGGAAGTGACGACCGACATTGTGATGCTGCGGAAGTTGCGCGCGGGCGAAACGCCGCACGGCCCGGCATGGAAATCATCGGTGTCATTTACGAACGACCGCAAGGAGGAATTTTTCATCAACGAATACTTCGCCACGCATCTCCACATGATGCTCGGCACGATGCGGCTGGCGCGCGGGATGTATCGCGAGGGCGAACCGACCCTCTCGCCCACCAGTCGTGAATTGAGTGAAGCATTGAAAGAAGCCGTCGCCAAACTTCCGCAAAATGTCTTTGTTGTCGAAACCAAATCCGTAGAACAAAAAACGCTCGACACCAACATCCCCGCACCCGACCACATCAAGCCCAACGCTTACTGCGTCCATTCCGACGGGCGGATTTGTCTCAATGAAAACGGCACGTTAGAACCGCTGGATGATCTACCGGCCGAGACTCGCTCGCGCATCCGCCGGCTGGTTGACATCCGCGACCGGGTGCGCGGATGTCTGCGCTCGCAGCTTGATGGCAGCAGCGAGGAGCAGGTTGTCGAAGCCCGCTTTCAACTGAACCTAGTCTATGACCGTTTCATTGCCCGGTTTGGGCCGGTCAATGTTCCGGTCAACCAGCGCGCGTTTTATGGCGATCCAGATTTGCCGTTGCTGTTGTCGCTCGAAAATTACGACGACGAATCGCGCAAGGCGACCAAGGCCGCAATTTTCCGCGAACGCACCATCCATCACAAACAGGCTATCGAATCCGTCGGCACACCGAAGGAAGCATTGCTCGTCACGCTGAATGAGAAAGGCCGGGTTGACCTTGACCGCATGGGCAGTCTGCTGAACAAACCTGTTGATGAAATCTTGCCCGACCTAAAAGGTTTGATT
Organism: Limisphaerales bacterium; assembly: GCA_025360325.1. GTDB lineage: Bacteria > Verrucomicrobiota > Verrucomicrobiia > Limisphaerales > UBA11358 > UBA11358. Next base: position 10,030 of record JANYCI010000126.1, read on the forward strand.
TTTCTGAATCCACTGTCGAAGCAATGGGAGACGGAAGATCAATACCTCTCCGGCAATATCCGTGAAAAATTGCTAGCGGCTGACACAGCCAGCACGAGTGATCCGCGCTTTCGCGAAAATGTCGAGGCATTGAAATCTGTCATGCCGCAGGATTTGCCGGCCACGGAGATTGACGTTCGGCTTGGAGCGTCGTGGTTGCCGTCTTCCGATGTGTGCGATTTCGTTCACAGCTTGCTTGGCATTCCATCTGGAGTTGAAGTCGGTCATATCCACGCGCTCGGCACATGGAGTGTTGGCGGAAATTGGGAAGCACGCGGCGCTACCGCCAACACGACGGATTGGGGAACAGATCGTTATACCGGTTTGGAACTCATTGAGGAAACGTTGAATCTCAAAACGCCCACGGTCTATGATTATGTGGACAAGAAACCGTTTGTCAACGCGCAGGCCACCGAGGCCGCGCGTGAAAAACAGGAGCGCATCAAGGAACAGTTTTCCAAATGGATTTGGTCAGACGACAGCCGCCGAGAACGGCTGTGCCGCCTTTACAATGACACGTTCAATCACTCTCGATTGCGGACGTTCAACGGCGAGCATTTGACTTTGCCCGGCGCTAGTTCAGTCATCAATCTGCACGGCCATCAAAAATCCGGCGTCTGGCGAATTTTGCAGACGGACAATACCTTGCTCGGCCACGTCGTCGGCGCGGGTAAGACGTTCACGATGGTTGCTGCCAGCATGGAGTTGAAGCGATTGAAGCTGGCGAACAAGCCGCTGTTCACCGTGCCCAATCACATGCTCGGCCAGTTCTCGACCGAGCTGCTCATGCTCTATCCCGGTGCAAATATATTGGTTGCGGGCAAAGAAGATTTTGAGGCACAGCATCGGAAAAAATTGTTCAGCCGCATTGCTACGGGAAATTGGGATGCCGTCATCGTCACGCACTCCGGCTTTGAACGCATCCCGCTGTCACACGAAACCCAGGTGCGCTTTTTTCAGGAACAACTGGAAGACTTGGAGAAGATAAAACGTGAACACGCCGCACCGGAAAATCGCCGGATGGTGAAAGAACTGGAAAAGGCCAAGAAACGGCTCGAAGCAAAATTGGAAGATTTGGCGGCGGCGCACAAAAAAGACAACACGCTCACTTTTGAAGAACTCGGCATAGACCGGCTGTTTGTGGACGAGGCGCACTATTTCAAAAATCTTTTCTACGTTTCCAAGATGACGCGCATCGCTGGCCTGCCACAGACGGCCAGTGAACGCGCGTTCGATATGTATCTGAAAGTCCGCCATGTCCAGTCGGTGAACAACGGCGGCGGCGTGGTGTTCGCCACGGGCACGCCCATTGCGAACAGCATGGCCGAGATGTTCACGATGCAGCGATACTTGCAGCCACAGGCATTGCTGAAACACAATCTGCATCACTTCGACGGTTGGGCGGCCACGTTCGGCGAGCCGGTGACGGCGATGGAACTTTCCCCCGATGGTGCAGGCTATCGGCTCAATACGCGTTTCGCCCGCTTCGTCAACGTGCCGGAACTGATGCAGATTTTTCGGCAGACGGCAGACGTGCAAACCGCCGCGATGTTGAACTTGCCACGCCCAAAGCTAGAAGGCGAAAAGCCAACCATCCGCAGCGCACCGGCATCCGAAGAATTGAAAAAGTTCGTTGAAGGTCTTGCACGCCGCGCTGAAGCGATGCGAACTGGACGTGTTGATCCGCGCGAAGACAATATGCTCAAAATCACAACGGAAGGACGCAAGGCGGCATTGGATTTGCGTTTGATGAAGCCCACATTGCCAGACGATCCACAGAGCAAGGTGAACCTAGCCGTCGAAAACATTCACAAGATTTGGGAAGCGACGAAGGACGGACGATTGGCTCAACTTGTGTTCTGCGATTTGTCCACGCCGCAGGCCAAGGGATTTTCAGTCTATCACGACATGGCCGACAAATTGGGGCGGCTCGGCGTTCCTGAAAATGAAATTGCCTTCATCCAAGATTATGATCCCGATGCCGCGAAGCTCGCATTGTTCCGCGATGTGCGATCAGGGAAAATCCGACTCTTATTCGGTAGCACGCAAAAAATGGGTTCGGGAACCAACGTGCAAGAACGGTTGATTGCCCTGCATCACCTCGACGCACCGTGGCGACCAGCGGACGTGGAGCAGCGCGAGGGCCGTATCTTGCGGCAAGGGAATAAAAATCCGTCCGTGCAAATTTATCGCTACGTCACCGAGGGCAGTTTCGATGCCTATATGTGGCAGACATTGGAGACGAAGGCGAAGTTCATCGCGCAGGTGATGAGCGGGGACATGACCGTGCGGCGATTGGAAGACATGGACTCTGCCGCGCTGACGTATGCCGAAGTAAAAGCCATCGCTTCGGGCAATCCACTTGTCATCGAAAAGGCGCAGGTGGACGCCGAGTTAATGCGGCTCTCGCGGCTGCGCCATGCCCACGCCGAGGAACAGTATCGCATCCGTAACAATCTCCGTTATGCCCGCGACGAGGTGACGAAATGGAGCGAACGATTGGCAAACATGGGCGAAGATTTGAAGCTACGGCAGGATACGTCAGGCGAAAAGTTCTGCATCATGCTGGACAAGCAGCAGCTCGACAATCGCGGCATCGCCGGTGAATTGATTCTGCGGCGGGCGGAAAAAATGTCGCAGCGTTTTGGCGACGACGTCCGGCTCGGCGCATTTGCGGGATATGATCTGTTTCTCCGCTGCGGTTTTAACAACGCCGCCGAACTCGTGCTGCGCGGCAAAAGCAGTTACAGCATCCGTGTCACCGACACGGCCATCGGAACCATCCGTTCACTTGAAGCGATGGCGCAGGGCTTTGAGGAACGCATGGCAAAACTGGAAACGGATATTAAGGATTCGCAGAAACGCGCCAACGAACTCGAAACAAAAGTCGGTGCAGTATTTGAAAAAGAGAAACGCTATCATTTTTTGGTTCAAAGGCAGACTGAAATCGAGGACAAACTTGATCTCACTAAAAATCAGGCTCCGGTGCAGGTCGAGGACATCGCGCAAGAAACCAATCAAGAATCTAAATCCATCCAGTTGGCCACCAAGCCAAGCCACAACAAGAATAAACGGGCTGCCTTGCGAGTTTAAGGAATGACAGCTAAAAAAGCTCGCAGCCCACGCGCGAGTAACTTTCCCCCGCACGGGTAGTTGCCACGCACACGCAAACTGCGAGCAATTCAGTCCAGCCGTTTTTGGTATTTCCCGGAATAATTTTTACCACCTGCACGTCAGCGGGTGATTAGCCGATAACGATCTATTGCCGCGCCGAGGCCGGTTTTATGGTCGAAACCCTGCTCGAGATAAATTGAGGCGCAACCGGCGTGATGTTTTGCCAGCTCTCGCCACTCCAGCCAGAGCGCATCGTAACGCTTGATCGCATCATTGATTCGGGTGCGGTCGTATTGGCCCGATAAATCCCCTGACTTTCCATAAAGCAAAACCGTCCACGCCTGCTGGATGATTTCGTATTTGATGCGGCCGTAAGCGCAAGAAACCTCGACAAATTCCTGCGTGTTCGTATCCGCAAAATGAATTTCGCGGGCAAGCTTCTCAATATGTCTCCACATCGCCACTGATTCCGCTTTCTCCGCAACCGCCTTTTCTACCAGCCCTTTTTTGATGAAGTCACTCAAGTCGGGTTCGTCAAAAAAATGGTCACGCGCCCACCAGACATTGATCTTCGCGCCGAGCGTCGTGAGTTGCCCGCGCAGCACGGCTCGCTCGGAAAGCAGGTTCAACTCGCGGAATTTTTTTGTGTCGGCTTCGGATAGTTTCAATTTCTCCCGCGCGAACCGGTTGAAATAAAATTCCTCGGTGCGCGTCGGGTCTTTCGCAAACTCGGCCACGACATAGGCATTCAAGTCGCACCACAATTCATTCTTGATGTAAGGCCCTTCCCAGCCGCCGCCGCGCGACCACGTCCACACGCCGGCGCAAAGTTTGTTCGTGATGACATCGCGCAGGCCGCGCGGCTCGCCGGGCTTCATCAGCCAGGCGTATTCCTCCCAGCCGTTGATGACGCCGTCGCCGACGTAGTAGGGATGCGCGCCCTTGCCGTAAGCTTCGCGCTGGCACTGCACCTCGATGAGCTGCCGATGCTGGCCAATCATCAGCGTGGGATTGAACGGCGTGAGCTGGTGGAAATCGCCCTGCTGATGCTTGATGGAAAAAATCAGATTCGTGTGCGGGGCAATCGCATCCGTGACCTTGAGATAATAATTCGTGCTCTCGTGGAAATTCTGCGGGCCAAAACTCCATGTCCGATAAATGATAATCTTGTTCAACTTCTCACAAACCTCCTCGCGAAAAATGTTCAGCAGTTCGATGTGGCTCTGCTCGCCGTGCAGAATCGCCGAGCCACCCTGACGTTTACCTTCGGAAAAATTCCCGCTGGCCGCGTGATACGGATAATCCTGCAAATAAACTTCGCCAGTGCGGACGACGATGCTATCCAATTCTGGCACACGTTGGAAGGTCTCGCGCAGCAACGCGCGAAAAATTTCCTGCGTCTTCGGCCGCGAAATGTCGATACGGCCCTGCGAATCGCAAATCTCATCCTTGAATTTTGCGATGAGCTTTTTCGGCAGCAGAATCATGTCCGTGCCGGCGCAGCATTTTATCCCAGCGTCATGCGCGGCCTGCACTTGCGCCCGCAACGTCGCCGCCCGTTGCAAGGCCCAGTTGCGTTCCACGCTCCCCTCGGCGAGCAGTCCGGGCGCAATTTCATCGAAAGTTTGGATGCCGCCAATCGAGCCGATGACCTGTCCGTTGTAGCCGCGTTCCGCGAGAAAGTGCGGATTCACGAAAGTGGACGCGGGGTAGCCCTCGCCCGGATTTCTGTGCGTCATGTCCAGCAGAAATTCCGGCGCGGCGAGTGCGAAGTCCGCGACCGCCGACGATAAAAAAAGAATCAGCAGCGCCAGAAAACTGTTCCTGACGCTGCTGAAAATTGTAGCCGCAATCCTCATTTCGCCGGTTGGAGCGTGACGGAACGCAGGTTCATCGCCTGCCAATTTTCCGCGACCGGTTTCACCGTTAGCGTGACGCTGCCGGCGGCGAGGTCAAGCGTGCCCGTCAGATTGGAGCGCTTGAACTTCGTGTAATCCTTCGTGGCCGGCGACGTGCCGGAAAGTTTTTGTCCGGCGACGCTGACCTCAAACTTGGCCGATTCCAGTGCGGCGATTTCGGCGCTCACTTTGAATTTTCCGGCGCGGTCAATCTTGAATGTCCACGCCGCCGCATCTTCCGCGTTCCCCCAGTATCCGATATTGTCTTTGCCGTCGCCCTTTTCGTATTGCAGCGCACCGCGCAAATCCGCCTCGCTCGCCATGAGCCGCACCGAGCCGTCCGACTCCTGCGTGATGGCCGTGGCCGAGATGTCCGGCGTGCCCTTGATTTTCAAAACGACGGTGGAAGAAATTATATCCGGCGCCGTTTGCGGAACCGAAACCGTGACGCCGTCCACGCCGCTGGCGGTCGAAAGTTTTTTGTATCCGCCAAGCCAGTTCTTTTGCAGCAGATGCGCTGCGACAATTTCATTTTTCAATCCCGGCACAACCAGTTTGCCGTCCGCAGGCCAGTTGAAGACGTGGAGGTAAAGCGTCGTCTCGTTGCCGGAAATTTTCTTCGTGCAGCGACCCCACGGCAGCCGCTTGAACGGCGTCGCGGTCGTGCCGTAGATGCCTTCGCCGTTCACCTTCATCCATTCGCCGACGGCCTTGAGCCGCTCGATGCTGGGCGCGGGAATTTCCCCCGCCGAGGTCGGCCCGACGTTGAGCAGATAATTTCCGCCCTTGCTCGCGATGTCCACGAGGTTGCGGAGAATCGTCTCGGTGGATTTCCAATTGTTGTCGTAGCTCTTGAAACCCCAGGTGTCGTTCATCGTCATGCACGTTTCCCAATCGCGGCCGGGGAAACCGGTGGCGGGAACGTATTGCTCCGGCGTCTCGGTATCGCCCTTGAAATCGCCGCCGAGCCGGTTGTTGTGGATGATGCCGGGCTTGAGTTTCAGCAGCTCGATCAATTTCGCGGCACGCTCCTGATTCATGTCGCACGACGTGTCCCACCAAAGCACGGCGGGAAATTCGCCGTAGTTCGAGAGTAGCTCGCGCATCTGCGGCACGGCAACTTTGTCAATGTATTCGTCCATGTCGTGTTTCTGCGCCGGATCCCAAGCGCCCTTACATTCCGAACCGCCGTTGTTCCAGTCCTGCGCCTGCGAATAATAAAAACCGAGCTTCACGCCGTATTTGCGGCACGCGGCGGCGAGCGGCGGCAACACATCTTTGCCGTAAGGCGTCGCGTCCACGATGTTCCACAGACTCGCCTTCGTCGCGAAATTCGCGAAGCCGTCGTGATGCTTCGCCGTGATGACGATGTATTTCATGCCCGCCGCCTTCGCGAGCTTCACCCACGCATCGGCATTGTAGTTCGTCGGGTTGTAGCCCGTCGCAAATTTCTGATACTCGGCCATCGGGATTTTTCCGTTGCACATGATCCACTCGCCGATGCCGGAAATTTTTTTGCCATCATAAGTTCCGGCGGGCACGGAATACACGCCCCAGTGGATGAACATCCCGAAGCGCGCCGCGCGAAACCATTCCAGGCGTGCATCGCGCTGGGCGGCGGTCTCGTTCGCGTAAGGATCGGGCGATTCGGCGGCGTAAGACGCGAATTGCAGGCTTGCAGCCGCAAGCAAAGCAGCACAGATAGATTTTAGTTTGGTTTTGTGTTTCATAAATCGTTCACCGGTTTGGTTCAATGTTTTGTTCCGGCAACAGCGACCAGTGCTGGCCGTCGTTGGAACTCAATAATCCGAAGGTCGTGCGATCCTGCGCCACGCTGCCCATCAAAATCATCAGCCATTGGTTGCCATCACGCCACACAAAGGGCGCTCCATATTTGTGGGTCATCCATTGCTGGCGCGGAATTTCTATCAGTCCTTCCAGCTTCCAGTTGACCAAGTCCGGGGAGGTCGCCCGCGCGAGGTGTTGGGCAATAAGTCCTTCGCTGTAAATCATCGTCCAGTGATCTCCCGTGCGAAACACCATCGTGTTCTCCACGCCGTCGGGCGCGCGTTCCGAGAGGCCGATCAGCGGCGCGTTGGTGGTGAGGATTTCCCACTCGGCTAATTTCGGATCGCGCGTGCGGGCGTGACCCATGAGATTGACCTTGAACTTGTCGCCGCTGGCATTGGTGCGATACGCCGAACCGACGAACCAGCAATGCAACGTGTCGCCAGCCACCACAAAACTCGGATCAATCACCCGTTGAATTTCATTCCACGGAAGTTTTAGCGCCTCGGTCAGAAACGGTCGCGGCGCGCTCCATTCAATCAGGTTGGTGGATTCGGCAAAGACCAACTGCGTCGGTTTGCTGGGATAAGTTTGATACGGCAACACCCAGCGACCATGCCACCACACCACGTCGCCGGGCGAGGCGCAGCCGGCGGGTGAAAGGTTGCGGTCGTTGGTGAACGTCAGAAAATCTTTCGTGAAAACTTCCGCGATGTGCCAGTTTTGAGGATCGCCCCAGCCGCTGGTCTGGCCGGAAAAGCGCGAGTAAAATACATGATAGCCGCCGTCGGTTTTCAAAACCGAAGGATCGCGGAGGTTGTCCTTGGAAACCCAGACCGGGTTGCGGAGCGGGGCAAGATTTAAGTCGGTCGGCGTGCCGCGCTCCGTGTTATTCACCATGCGCGCTCCGTAAATCCCGCCGGCCATTTGTTTCGGATGCGCCTGGAGGCAGATGCTCACAAGCGTTTTCCCATTGATTAAATCAGCGGCAAGCGGATAGGACACATCGAAGAATTTTCCCGGCTGATGGTTCGCCAATTGTTGTTCGGTAATTATTTTTCCATTCACCAAAATGTCAAACGCCCGTTCGCCGCCGTCGCCGCCCCAATAGGTGATGGTCAGCAGCATGGGTTTGTCCGGCTGCACTTTCATGTCCCAGGTCAGTGAACCCCCGCCATACGCGTCGCGCCATTTGCGTCCATTGGCCTCGCCGGAGCCGGATTGCACGCCGCTGAAATTATGATCCCGCTCGGGCTGCATTTCGCCGGGCTGAAAAAAATCCACGATGCGCGCTTCAAGCTGCCGTTGTTTTTCGCGAGCGGCCTCGTAGTCCGCCTGTCGCGCACGCCATTGGTCGGCAGTAAAAATGTCCCAATAAACGGAATACCGCCGGTCGTGAATCCGAAAGAAGGGACGCAAATCAACCTCGCGCGGCCGCCCGACGTCTTCCGTTCGGAACGTGCAAGGCTGTCCCGCCACGGGCTTCAACCAGTCATTCAGCGGCCGATTTTGCACGAGCAAGACGGGCACATAGTCTGGCTGGTTGGCCGACGAATCGTTTTCCGGGCCGAGGTCGCCGGCGAGGACGAGCGGGCCATACAGGATGGCCGCACGCTGCGGATTGTCCGGCATGGTTTGCAGATGCAATTCTTCCGGCAAATTAATTTCCACCCGATCTCCGGTTTTCCATTCGCGGCTGATGGTTTCGTAACTGGACGGAGTTGAATGGATGGTGACGGGCTGTCCGTTCACCAAAATGCCAAATCCGTTTCCAGCCCAATACGGATGACGGACGCGCAACGCCAGCTCGCAAGGTTTTTCACATTGAAAAATCAGCGTGGTCTTGCCCTCGTCGGGGAATCGGGTTTCTTGCCGCAGCTTGATTCCTTTTTCTTTCCAGTCCACTTCAGAAGCGATAAACAGGTTCACGAACAAACTGTCCTCGGTATGGAAATAAATTCCCGCGCCATGCCGGGCGTGGTTTTCCATGCCCGTTCCCACGCAGCAGGTGAAACTTTCAAATGGTGTCTCGTATCTTTTCTTGCCGCCCGGCGCGAGGGTCAGGTTGTAAATCACCGAGCCGTTTTCGGGATGCTGGCTGGACAGGATGTGATTGAACAGGGCGCGCTCGTAAAAATCCGCCGCCGCCGGACGGGCATCCCATTCAAAAATATGCTGCGTCAGCTTCAGCATATTATAGACGTTGCAGGTCTCCGTAGTTTTTTCGCCGAGCCGGTCATTCAAATGATCCGGCTCACCCAGATGTTCGTTCAGACCATTGCCGCCGGTGACGTATGAATGATGATTCACCATCCGTTCCCAGAAAAATTCTGCGGCGACCAGGTCGTTCGTTTCGCCGGTCAGTTCGTAAAGGTCGGCGAGGCCGATCAGTTTTGGAATTTGGGTATTGGCGTGAAGGCCGTTGAGCTTGTCCTCACGTTGCGTCAGCGGCGTCAGCACCGCCTCGTGATAAAAGCGCCGCGACAATTTCAGGTATTTTTTATCACCTGTGTCCGCGTAAAGATCGGCCAACACCTCGTTCATGCCGCCATGCTCACAGGCCAGAATTTTTTGCATCTGCTCATGGCCGATGACTGCCAAAGCGCCGTCAATGAAATCCGCCAACTTGCGCTCCACTTCCAACGCCTGGTCAATGCCGCAAAGCCGATACGCATCCCGCAGGCCGGCCATTTCCTTGTGCAAAGTATAGAATGGCACCCAACCGCCATTCAGATCAAACCCTTGCGACGTCACAATGCCTTGGCTGATCTCGGAAAAGATTTTTTTGCCGTCGGGAATCGCGGCGACATAACCATTGCTGTTGGCGGTTTGGCACAGGGCAAGTTCGCCCACGATATATTTTGCCCGTTGCCGCAATTTTTCATCGCCCGTCGCCTGATACATTTCCGCGCAAGCGGAAAGATAATGCCCGAGGGAATGTCCCGCGATGCCGCGCGATTCCCAGCCGCCATAAGCTGCGGCCCTGGGCTTCAATCCCGCCTCTTTCCGAAACCACGCCAGCAAACGATCCGGTTCCAGTTGCAACAAATAATCGTGATCCAGTTCCTGCGAATGTTTGAACGGCCCGTCCAGCAGGCGCACGTCCGCAAGCTCAAAGGCCATCGCTTTCGTCGTCACCACCGGTTTGACCACGGGAGCGGACTGGCAATCTTGCCCGGAAAAAACCGCGCGCCACATCAAGATGGCGATGGCGAGTGAGAAAAATTTCATTGGTGGAAGTTGCAAAATTTCTACGCTGCAAAATTTATTGGCTGACTGTGCCGAGGACATTGAACTCACGATACACATTGAAACGTTCACGGCCATCCTGAAACTCGAAGCGCACGGCCACCACTGCGTTGGCCGTGACAGGCAAACGAATTTCCGTCGCGCCGCCATCGGCGGCCTTGAAGCCGGTGGCCAGCTTCACAAATTTTTTGGGTTCGCTGGCGTAAGCCGCCAGCACCGTGAACGCCTGGCTCGCGCGGGCGTCAGCGTGGCGGGCGAAGCTGCGAATCTCGGTCAGGTCACTGGGTTGCTTGAATTGAAATTCCAGCCAGTCGCCCCGGCCGTAGCCGCGAAAAGTTTTTCCGTCATCCATCGTTTCGCTGCCACCCGAACCATTGCGCGTCGTGCCGTTGAAAACCGCGCTCGCGTCCTGTCCGCCGCCCGTGTGCGTGCAATGATCCACGGCACTGGCAAGATTGGAATGGAGCAAATCATATTTCTCGATGCCGGCGTCATCGTTGCCCGGCTTTTCGGCGTTAGTAGATTTATCGTCGGACATGATGGCAAACGGTTTCAGTTTGCCACTCACTTCAAAATGATGCGCGCCGGCTGGCACGCGGATTTGCGGGGCGGTTTTTTTCCCATCCGCCGTGGCAGCCGGATTCTCAAAACGTGAAACCGGCAAAATGATATCGGCTTCCGCCCCCGGCGGAACAACCACATCCAGCGAGAATTTGTCATCCTGCAACGTCCACGACACCTCAACATCGCCGCGCGGCGTTGGCACTTTGCCTTTGGCCCATTTCAGATCGGCGGGCTGCGGACGAATGGAAATTAAATTGAATCCGGGAGCAGCCGGTTCAACGCCCAAGCTGCGTTGCGCCATTTGCACCAGCGGCGTCGAGCACCAGCCGTGGCTCAAATCACCGCTGGCCCACATTTCGCGGAACGATTTTGTTTCCGGCACGATCTGCCAGCGGTGCATTTGCGGCGTCGCGTATTCGCCGAACAATCCCGCATGATCAATCGCCTGAAAAACCCAGTGCATGAACCACGGCTGCGTGTTCACCGGCTTTTCCGCCATCACTTGCTTCACGATGGCCGCCTGTTTTTCCTTCGGCGCGAGATCGTAAAGCACGGCGAGCATGTTGGCGTGCGGGCTGAAGGTCTCGATGTCTTTGTCCGCCGGCAACCATTGGCCCGGCTTGACCGAGGTCTGAAACGGCTTGCCGTCGCGGTAAAGCCCTTTGTCCGCGTTCCACAATTCGCGGTTGAACGCCACGGCTATTTCGCCGCGCAATTTTTTATATTTCTCCACGCGCGCCGTGTCGCCAGAGATTTCGGCCACGCGCGAAGCCATTTCCAGACCGTGATAATAAAACGCCGTGAGATAGCCCTGGCCAATCACTGCGGGCGGATGATGACATTCAAACCCGGCGATTTTAATCCAGTCCATGAACATATAATTCGGGGCTTCAGAAATAATTCCGTTCGTGCCGCGCCATGACGTGTAAGTGTCAAGCAGCTCATGCACATAAGGCGTCATTTCCTCGACGAGCGATTTATCGCCGGTGTAGTCGTAGTAATCCATCAGCATTTGCAGCCAGCCGATGGAGTAGCTCGTGTGGAAGTTGTGGTAGTTTTCGTCCTTGAGCAGCCATGCAAATTTGCGGAGGTCCTGCCGCGCCAGCCACGGCTGGGCGAAGGCGTAATAGTTCACCATGGACTCAATCAGATAATCGCCGGGGTCGCTGATCGGCTCCTGGTGGTTGGGCGAATCAAGATGGTGCGTCTGCAAACAAATCTGCACCGCCCACCGCGACACGTCGTAAATGCGGTTCAGTTTTTCATCGCTGCATGAAAACTCGCCGCGATAGTCTAACGGCTGCGAAGTGAAAATTGCGCCGGCATCTTCGATTTCCAACGGCGCGTTCACGTTTTTCACGGTGACCGAGAACGCCGGAACAATTTCCGTCATGTTTGGAAATTCAAAAATTTGTTCGCCGCCGCCGAGGATTATTTTCGCCTCGTTGTTTGCCTTGATGGTCAGCTCCGCGCCTTGGCCGCCTTTTACTTTCAGCGTGGGATAGCCGCTCAAGACACGATCGAACACCACGCGAAAGCTGGTGTCATTCGTGATGACTTTGTTTGGCAACCCCTCGACGCGCAAAACCGGATAATGCGCCTCCATCAGCGGCGGAATTTCGCTCGCCACCAGCGGCGACCAGACATCCTTGACCTCGGCACTCAACGGCCAACCCGCGTCATCAAAGCCCGGCGAGCGCCAGCCGGGCACTTCCTTGCCCGCGTCGTAGGTCGTAAAATTCGGAAATTGCGGCGCGACTTGCGAATGCCAGTTCGTGTCCGTGGTCACGATGGTTTTGTGGCCGTCACGGGAAGTGATTTCCGCCTCGAATAAAAACCCCGGCTGCCCGCGTGAAACCGTCCAGCCGGTCCAATTCCGAAAAACCTCGGCGGCGATCACGTTTGTCCCTTTCACAAAAAACGGTGTCAGGTCGCGATAATCATAAAACCAGCGGTGCGTGTTCCCGCCCGCGTAGTCGCGCCCCATGTCCACCGGCCCACGCGAAACCAGCCGGCCATTGACGAACAGCCGGTAGCGCGCATCCGCCGTCAGCCACGCTTGCGCCGTTTGCGGCGCGTCGGCCAGCACGATTTCCTTGCGAAACATCGCGGCTTCGCCCGATTTTTCGCCGCCCAACCAAATCCATTTCGCCCGCCACGCGCCGGGCTTCTGGCAGTCGTTTTGAAATTGATAGCCGACGGCCTGCACGCCATTCGTATTGGCCACCGCGGTCATTCCGGGATATTCAATCGGCCCGCGCGGATCAGCAGCGGCGGACGTTTCGCCCCAGGCCATTTGAACCATGAAACCGGCGGCAATGACCGACTTATAAAAATTTTTCATCTAGTGTTACAGAACGATACTGCGCCACGAACGGCCTTAACCCGACAAAATTTTTGCATTTAATTGTGCAATAAAACCATCCTGATTGTTTGAGTTGAATTGCTAGTGCCGTTATATTTCCGCCGTGCTCGAACCAGACGTAACCCTGCTGCTGCAATTCTTGGGGAAGGATGACGGTCGCGCTTCCAATGAGCTGCTGCCGTTGCTCTACGCGGAATTGCGCCGGCTGGCGGGCGCGCGGATGCGACGGGAAAAAGCGGGGCACACCCTGCAGCCGACTGCGCTGGTGCATGAGGCGTGGATGCGGATGGTTGGCGAAACTGACCGCACGTGGGCCAACCGCGCGCATTTTTTTGCGGCGGCCTCGGAATCCATGCGGCGCATCCTGATTGAAAGCGCCCGGCGCAAGTCCCGAATCAAACGCGGCGGCGGTGGCTTGGTGAAAATCAATCTGGACGATTTGGATCTCGCGGCCGGCGAAGTGGATGACAACATTTTGTTGATTGACGAGGCGATTGAAGAGCTGGAGAAAAGTGATCCCGAAAAAGCCGGCATCGTGGTGATGAAGTTTTTTGGCGGCATGACCAATCAGGAAATTGCGCAGCACCTGGGCGTGACCGAACGAACCGTTGAGCGGCATTGGGCTTATGCGCGGGCATGGCTGTTGCGAGCCGTGACGAAAGAGCAGTAGCAACGCTGGCCTTTCATTTGTGGCGATGGCCTGTCGGATTAACAGGCGGTTCGTCGCTTGAAGGTAGTGTGACGAGTTCGAGCCAGATGAATTCAAAACAGGAACAGGAAGAATTAATCTTCGACCAGGCGCGTGAATTAAAGAGCCTGGCCGAGCAATCGTCTTTTCTGGAGCAAGCCTGCAACGGCGACGCGGAAATGAAGCGCCGGCTGCTCGAACTTTTAAGTTTTGAACCCAAGGCGCAGCGGTTTTTGGACGGCGTGATGGGCAAAGTGAAAGACTCGCATCTGTTGGAAGAAATTCCCGACGCGCCGGATGAATTCGATGATCAGGTCGGGACGATGGTCGGACGTTACAAGCTTCTGGAAAAAATCGGCGAGGGCGGCTGCGGCAGCGTTTACATGGCCGAACAGACCGAGCCGGTGCGCCGCCGCGTGGCGCTCAAAATCATCAAGCTGGGCATGGACACCAAGTCCGTCGTCGCACGTTTCGATGCGGAACGACAGGCGCTGGCGCTGATGGATCATCCCAACATCGCACGGGTGCTGGACGCGGGCGCGACGGAAACCGGCCGGCCTTATTTCGTCATGGAACTGGTGCGCGGTTTCAAGATCACGGAATACTGCGACGCCAATCAGCTCACGATGCCACAGCGGCTTGGGTTGTTTATTCAAGTATGCCACGCCGTGCAGCACGCGCATCAGAAAGGCGTGATTCACCGGGACATCAAGCCGTCAAACATCCTGGTCTCGGTGCATGACAGCGGGCCGATGCCGAAGGTCATTGATTTCGGCATCGCGAAGGCGATTGAAGAACCGCTGACGGATTTGACGCTGTTCACCGCGTATTCGCAATTGATCGGCACGCCGGCTTATATGAGTCCCGAGCAGGCCGAAATGCGCGGGTCGGATATTGACACGCGCAGCGATATTTATTCGCTGGGGGTTTTGCTCTACGAATTGCTGACCGGCAAAACGCCTTTTGATGGTCAGGAACTCATCCGGTCGGGCCTTGATAACCTGCGGCACACCTTGCGGGAGCAATATCCGCAACGGCCTTCCACCATGGTGACGACCATGCAAGGAAATGAATTGCAGGCCACCGCCAAACGCCGCCAGTCCGAACCGCTCAAGTTGATCTCGGCGCTGAACGGTGATTTGGATTGGATCGTGATGAAAGCGTTGGAAAAGGAACGGCAACGGCGTTATCAAACCGCCAATGCACTGGCCATGGAAATCCAGCGGTATCTGGATCACGAACCCGTGCTCGCCCGCCCGCCCAGCCGGTTCTATCGGTTAAGAAAATTGGTCCGCAGAAACCAGATCGCGTTTGCCGCCGCCGCCGCCGTGTTTTTGGCGTTGGCGGCCGGGTTTGGCGTTTCCACCTGGATGTTTTTTCGCGAACGCGAGGCCACGAAAATTGCCGTGGACGCGAAAGAACACGAGGCCCAGTTGCGCGCCGCCGCCGAACGCGGCGCGGCCAATGAAGTGGAGCTGCGGCAGGCAGCAGAGTCGCACGCGAAAAACATTCAGGCGGCGGGCTTGATTCAGAACAACCGTTTTGAAGAGGCGGAAAAGCTCATGACGACCATCCCGCAGAAGTATCAAACGATGGAAGGAATTCAGGCGCTGCGTAGTTTGGGGGAATGGCACGCCATCCGCAAAGAATGGCAGCCAGCGGCGAAACTTTTCGATTTGGTTTTGAAAGTCAATCAATCGGAGGCCACTTATTATTCCTCGCTGGATTATGCCCGCCAGGCTTGCACGCTGATGAAGCTGAAGGATGCGGCGGCGTATGAAACTTTGCGCCAGGACATGATTCGCCGTTTTGCCGGAACCACTGAACGGCACATCGCGGATCGGGTTTTGAGATACAGTCTGCTGTCTCCACCGGACGCCAAACTTTCCGAACGTCTTTCGCCGTTTGTCGGTTGCCTGACGAATCAGCCCATCAATCCTGCGTCATTCGCGGATGATTCCGCCTGGCATTATCTCGGGGTCGCCATGTATGAATACCGGCAAGGGCAATATGCGGACGGTGCAAACTACTGTCAGAAATGCCTCAACTACATCGGTCGGGCCGGCCCCGGAAGCGCCCGCATTGCCGTGGCCAACATTTTGCTGGCGATGTGCGACGTGCAACTGGGCAGAAAGGACGATGCCCAACCGCACTTTGCCGATGGGAAAGATCTGGTTGATCAAAAATTCAAAACGCCCTTGCCCGCGACCGATGGATTTTCCAGTTGGTTCGACTGGATTTACGCGCGGATTTTACTGGACGAGGCTGAATCATTGATGACCTGCGAAAACTACATTTCACCAGGTCATTGAACGGCCAGAATCATGGGCGGATTGCGTCCAACCGGATTTTTCTCCCGATTTGCAAAAAAAATTGTCGGTTTCCGCGTGGATTTTGCGCCTTCATAGGTAACAAGACCGGGAATTTTGAGAATGATTTGGCGTCAACTCATGCCCGAATTGACCTATGAAAATTAAATACCTGACCTCTGTTGTCGCCACGGCTTTGTCCACGGCTTGCCTGGCTGCCGATCTTTCCATTGCGCCAGGACCGTTCACCGGCACCCAAAATTCATTGACGAATTATGCGTGCCCGGAGTGGTTCCGCGACGCCAAGTTCGGCATCTGGGCACACTGGGGGCCGCAAGCCGTGCCGATGGAAGGTGATTGGTATGCCCGCAAAATGTATCAGGAGGGTTCAGACGTGTATAAGGATCACCTCGCACGCTATGGGCATCCGTCAACTAATGGCTGGAAGGACATCATCCCGCTGTGGAAAGCCGAGCATTGGGATCCTGACAAGCTCATGGCACTTTACAAAAAAGCCGGTGCGAAATATTTCGTCAGCATGGGCACGCACCACGACAATTTTTTCCTCTGGAACTCCCCATCACACCGCTGGAACTCCGTCAATCTGGGGCCGCATCGCGACGTGGTGGCCGATTGGCAAAATGCCGCGAAGAAAAACGGCCTGCCGTTCGGCGTTTCCGAGCATTTGGCCGCGAGCTTCACTTGGTTTCAAGATTCGCACGGGGCGGACAAATCCGGGCCGATGGCGGGCGTGCCGTATGACGGCGGCAATTCCAACAACTGGGACTTGTATCATTTCCCCGCCAAACCCGGCGACAACCAGTGGTGTTCCAATGACCCGCGCTGGCAGCAGCAATGGTTCAATGAAATCAAGGAGTTAGTGGACAATTACCATCTCGACCTGCTTTACAGTGACAGCCAAGTGCCGTTTGGCAACGAAGTCGGCTTGATCCAGATTGCCAATTTTTACAACGCGAGCGCCGCCAGCCACGACGGCAAATGCCAGGCCGTCTATAATTGCAAGCAACCGTCCGGCGGCCGCTGGGTGCAGGATTACGAGCGCGGAGTGAATGGCGGCATCAATCCGAATCCTTGGCAGACGGACACTTCCATCGGCGACTGGTTTTACAACAAGCATTGGAAGTATCAGCCGTTGAGCTGGATGGTCACGATGCTCGTGGACATCGTCAGCAAGAACGGCAACCTGCTGCTCAACGTCGTGCTGCGTCCCGACGGCACGCTCGATCCCGAAGTCGAGACCATGCTGCACGAACTCGCGGATTGGACGGCGGTGAATGGCGAGGCCATTTACGGCTCGCGCCCGTGGCTCGTTTATGGCGAAGGCGCGGTGAAAGCCAAGGGCGGAATGTTCAGCGAAAATTTCAAATACAGCGCCAAAGACATCCGCTTCACCACGCAGGGCAAAACCCTTTACGCCATCGCGCTCGGCTGGCCGGAAGAAAACAAACTGCTGATCCGTTCACTCGCCAAAACCGAAGACCTCAAGCAGAATGAAATCAAGCGCGTCGAACTGCTGGGCAGCATAGGCAAACTCAAGTTCACGCAGACCGCCGAAGGACTTTTGGTCGAGCTGCCCGAAAAGAAAACCAACGCCATCACCTGTTCACTGCGCATCACCGGCAACAACCTCAAGCCCGCCGCGCTGCCGGCCACGGCGGCGCTGGTCACGCCAGACGCCCAAGGCCAACTGCTGCTCACCGCCGACGATGCCACGCTGCACGGCGAAAAAATCAAACTGGAAGAGCAAGGCGGCAAATCCAACATCGGCTTCTGGGACAATCCCCAGGAGTGGGTTTCGTGGACTGCAAAAATCTCCCGGCCAGGGAAATATAAAATCACCGCCACGGTGGCCACCGCCTATGGCAATGCTGCGTTCGTCGTGGAGGCTGGCGATCAAAGCGTGGCCGCCACCGTTGCGCGGACTGCCGGCTGGGACAAGTTTTCCACCACGGAACTCGGCGTGGTTGAAATCAAGCAGTCCGGGAATCTCACGGTAAATGTAAAAGCCAAAGACGAAGCCAACTGGCTTGCCATAAACCTAAACTCAATCCGACTGACACCGACCGAATAAATCCCGGAGCAAGGCCAGCAACAGCGGTTTGCCTTTGGTCGCTTCTCGAACACCCCAAGCGAATTGAGGAAACAAATGTCATGTGCATGAACTACGGTAAAATTACTTTCGCCATCGCGATACTCTGGACGGCAACGCTGGCAAACGCAGAACCGACGCCGGCTTATCTCGACGCCTCGCAACCGCTGGAATCGCGTGTCGAAGATTTGCTCTCTCGGCTCACGCTCGAAGAAAAAATTTCCATCATCCACGCCGATTCCAAATTCACTACCGCCGCGATTCCGCGTCTGGGCATCCCGCGTCGCTGGCTCGATGACGGCCCGCACGGCGTGCGCGAGGACATCGGGCCGGACACCTGGAACCCCGCCGGGCGCACGGATGATTTTGCGACGGCCATGCCCGCCGGCATCTGCCTTGCGGCGACGTGGAATCCCGAACTCGGTTTCAAGGAAGGTGAAGCCATCGGCCAGGAAGCGCGCCGGCGCGGCAAAGATATTATGCTCGGACCCGGCGTAAATATTTTGCGCACGCCGTTGTGCGGAAGAAATTTTGAATACCTCGGAGAAGACCCGTTTCTCTCCGGCGTGATGTGTTCCGGCTACATTCGCGGCGAGCAGTCGCAGGACGTGGCCTCGTGCGTGAAACATTTTGCGTTGAACAATCAGGAATTTCAGCGCGGCACGATCAACGTGGAAGTGGACGAACGCGCGTTGCGGGAAATTTATCTGCCCGCGTTCAAAGCGGCGGTGCAAGACGGCGGCGTGTGGACAGTGATGGGCGCTTACAATCAACTGCGCGGCGAGCATTGCTGCCACAACGATTATCTGCTGAACAAGATTTTGAAGGACGAATGGGGCTTCAAAGGACTGGTGATGTCCGACTGGGACGGCACGCACGACACGAAGCAGGCCGCGCTCAACGGCCTCGATCTTGAAATGGGCACGGAAACCAACTACGCCAATTATTATTTGGCGCAGCCGTATCTGGCTGGCTTGAAGTCCGGCGAATTTCCGCTGGCGGGCCTCGACGAAAAAGTCCGCCGCAACCTGCGCGTGACGCTCGCGACGCACGTTCTCGCCGCCGACCGCAAGCAAGGTTCGCTCAACACCGCCGCGCATCAGACGGTCGCGCGGCAAGTCGCCGAGGAAGGCATCGTGCTTTTGAAAGATAAAAATCAACTTTTACCGCTCGACGCAACCAAACTTAAAACCATTGCCGTCATTGGCGAAAACGCCACACGTCTCCATGCGCACGGCGGCGACAGTTCTGGCATCAAGGCGTTCTATGAAGTGAATCCGCTCGACGGCATCGTGAAGCGCGCGGGCGGCAAGGTGAACGTGATTTACTCCGAGGGCTATCGCAAGGATGGCGGCGCAGATTTGGCCGAGCGTGCGGTTGCCGCCGCGAAATCGGCGGACGTGGTGGTTTACATCGGCGGCTTAAATCACGACCGAGGCTTCGATTGCGAAGGTGCGGATCGCAAGGACATGAAATTGCCCTATGGTCAGGACGAGTTGATCCAAAAGATTGTCGCCGCAAATCCGAAAACCGTCGTCGTGCTCGAAGGCACGATGGTCGAAATGGATTCGTGGCTGGATAAAGTTCCCGCGTTGTTGCAGGCGTGGTATCCCGGCATGGAAGGCGGCAACGCGCTCGCGAAAGTTTTGTTCGGCGACGTGAATCCAAGCGGCAAATTGCCCGCGACCTTTCCGAAAAAACTGTCTGACTCACCCGCGCACGCGCTGGGAAATTATCCCGGCACAAATGGCACGGTGAATTATGCGGAAGGATTGCTCGTCGGCTACCGCTGGTTCGATACGAAAAAAATCGAGCCGCAATTCCCTTTCGGCTTCGGCTTGAGCTACACGACGTTCAAGTATTCCGAACTGAAATTGATTCCGGGCACGAACGGAATCGTGACTGCACAGTTTGAGATTGAAAACACCGGTAAAGTCGCCGGTGCGGAAGTCGCGCAGCTTTACGTCCACGAAAAAAATCCAAGCCTGATGCGGCCAGAGAAGGAGTTGAAAGGCTTCAAAAAAGTTTTTCTTAAACCGGGCGAGAAGCAGACGGTTTCCATTCCGCTGAATCAATCGGCGTTTTCGTATTTCGACGACACGAAAAAATCATGGGTGGCGCAAGCGGATGATTTTGAAATTTTGATCGGCAGTTCGTCGCGGGACATCCGGCTGCGCGACCATTGGCAACTCGCAGCGGCGCAAAAGCCGGGGCACGCGAGGGTGTTCAATCTGTATCCGCCTTACTACGCCTTCAAAAATAATTGGAGCGGTCGCGAGATCAGTTGGCAACCCGGCACGGGGGATGCGCCGCAATGGACGGCCAGTTTCAACTTCACGACCAATAACCTTTACGCTTACCCAGCAAGTGCGCGCGGCTGGCATTACGGCTGGAACCCGACGGATGACGATTTGTTTCCGAAAAAAATCTCGGACATCAGCAGCCTGCCGTGCAGTTTTTCCTATGACTGCGGCGGCGAAGATTTGCATGGCGATTTTGCCTACGACCTGTTTTTGCGGAATGACGACAAAAAATCCGCGCCGCAACTGGAAGTCATGGTGTGGGGCGCGAACAATTCGACGCCCATCGGGAAAATTATTGCCGCCAATGTGATTGCAGCGGACGGCGTAACGTTCGACCTGTGGGCGGGCACGAATGCGGCGGCGGGTTACTATGTCTATTCCTTTGCGCCGCATCAAAAGAGCGACAAGCTTGCGGGCGGCGGCGCTCTGAATGTGGATCTGGTGGATTTTTTCAACGATCTCAAAGGCCGGGAGTTTTTCAATGCGGATATGTATCTCGACGTCGTCGAGGCCGGCTTTGAAATCGTGCGCGGCAAAGGCTGGGCCACCTGCGGCTGGTTTAGCTGCGAGGCGAACTAAAGCCGGTGATTTTTTGAGAAAACCTTCGAATCAATTTGCCAAAATGTTTCCTTCGCTTAAACCAACCGCTGCCAGCGTGGTTTGCTGGATTGCCCTGACCATAAATGTTCAAGCAGCGACACCCTATTTGTTGAACGCGCCGGTGGATGTGAGCGGCGACTTCCACGATTTCGCCAACACTATCTTCACGGCGGACAAGCTCGGCGAGTTTGATGCGGCTACCGCCAGCGGCAAAATCCAATACCAGCGCAACGCCTGGCAGACGGCGCAGGCGTTCGACAATATGCTCGCCACGCTGAAGCCGGTTGCGGGCAATGAATTTCCGGGACGCGAATACGCCGCGAATCCTGAGTTGCCGTTCACGCTGGAATTTGTCTCGCCCCGCACGGTGCGAATTCGCATGGCGAGTGGGGCGAACTTCAAGCCGTTTGATTCGCTCATGCTCGCCGGGCCGGTGCCGCATGACAATTCTTGGAAATACGAGAAAGTTGACGGCGGCCACCGCTACACCAGCCAGTTCGGTTCGGTGACCATCACTGAAAAGCCGTGGCACATCGAGTTTCGCGACGCGCAGGGCAGACTGCTCACGCGCAGCTATCACGATGGCGATGACGGCAGTTTCACGCCGCGCCTGCCGTTTTCGTTCGTGCGCCGTGCGGCGGATTATTCGCGCAGCCTGGCGGCGGTGTTCACGCTGTCGCCGGGTGAAAAAATCTTCGGCTGCGGCGAATCGTTCACCAGCCTCGACAAGCGCGGACAGAAAATCGTGCTCTGGACGACGGACGCCAACGGCATCCAGAACCAGAAAATGTATAAGCCGATTCCGTTTTTCATGAGCAGCGCCGGCTACGGTATGTTCATGCACACGACCACGCCGATCACTTGCGACTTCGGTAGTTCCTTCGCCGGCCTGAATTCGCTGCTCATCGGCGACGACGAGCTGGACCTGTTTGTGTTCCTCGGTTCGCCCAAGGAAATTCTCGGCGAATACACCGCGCTCACCGGCCGGCCGCCGCTGCCGCCGCTATGGTCGTTCGGTTTGTGGATGAGCCGTTGCACTTACGACAACGAAAAGCAGGTGCGAGAAATATCAGCGAAACTGCGCGAGAATAAAATTCCCTGCGACGTGCTGCATCTCGATACCGGCTGGTTTGAAACGGACTGGCGCTGTGATTATCAATTTTCCACAAACCGTTTCACCGATCCGGCGAAGATGATTTCCGATTTGAAGAACGACGGTTTCCGCGTCTGCCTGTGGCAACTGCCGTATTTCGTGCCGAAGAACAAATTGTTTCCCGAAATCATTGAGCAGAATCTCGCGGTGCGTGACGCGAAAGGAAACATTCCCGAAGAGGACGCGGTGCTGGATTTTTCCAACCCGAACACGGTGAATTGGTATCAGGAAAAAATCGCCAGCCTGCTCAAACTTGGCGTGAGCGTCATCAAAGTGGACTTTGGCGAAGCCGCGCCGTTGAACGGGATTTACGCTTCCGGTCGAACCGGATTTTACGAGCACAATTATTATCCGCTGCGCTACAACAAAACCGTTTCCGACATCACGAAGCAAATCACTGGCGATAGCATTATCTGGGCGCGCAGCACTTGGGCGGGCAGCCAGCGGTATCCGCTGCACTGGGGCGGCGACGCCGAAAGCACGGACGACGGCATGGCGGCGGAATTACGCGGCGGCTTGTCGCTGGGCTTGAGCGGTTTCACGTTTTGGAGTCACGATGTCGGCGGCTTCGTCGGCAAGGAAACGCCGGATTTGTATCTGCGCTGGCTGGCGTTCGGCATGATGACGTCGCACAGCCGCTGTCACGGGCAAAAACCGAAAGAGCCGTGGACTTACGACGCGGCAACGATGGACCAATTCCGCGCCATCGTGGAACTCAAGTATCGCCTGATGCCCTACGTCTATGCGCAGGCGAAGGACAGTTCCGAACGCGGTCTGCCGATGCTGCGCGCGTTGCTGGTCGAGTTTCCTGAAGATCCCGGCTCGTGGCTGGTGGAGGATGAATATCTTTTGGGTTCGAGCATTCTGGTCGCCCCGCTGCTGCACGAAGGCGCGACCGGGCGGAATGTTTATCTGCCGCCGGGAACGTGGATTGACTATCAGACCGGCAAAAACTATTCCGGTGGCTGGCAGAAAATCGAAGCGGATAAAATTCCCGAAATCATTTTGGTGCGCGACGGCACGGTGCTGCCGCGCATCGCGCTGGCGCAATCCACGGCGCAGATGGACTGGTCGAAAATCGAACTGGCGGTGTTTGCTAAGGACGCGACGAAAGCCAGCGGTCAAGTTTGCCTGCCGTCGGATCAGCAGTTGCGCGCTATCTCTGTCACCAAATCTGGCGCGGGTTGGAAAATCCAAAACGATCCTCTGCTCGGCAAAGTTTCGTGGGCCATCACGGCGGCACAGCCATGAGAGTGATTTTCAAAATTCTGGTTCTGGCTCTCCTCGTTCCCAGCGCATGGGCGGCGGATTTTTCTCTGCGCGACGGCACGCTCTGGCTGGGTGAACAGGCCGTGCTGAAAAATGTCCCCGAAAATTTTTACATTCAAGCCGACCGCACCGGCACTGGTGTGTTCTTGAAATTTTCGGCAACGCATCCGTCAGCGCGCTTGCAAACGCAGCTCGGTGACATTGCCGGCTTGCGCCGGTTCACAAGCTGCCATCGGGACGAGCCGTTCTGGATGATTCCGCGCACGGGCACGAACGAATCGCAAGTGGCGCTGGAGACGCAATGGTTGCTGGCGCAAACGGACGCTGGCGATTGCGTGATGCTCGTGCCGTTGATGACGGACAAACTAGTCTTCACTTTGAGCGGCGGGACAAACGGATTAAATCTCACGGGAGAGAGCGGTGATAAATCCGTGACCAGCCATGGCGGCGTCGCGCTGTTTGTCAGCGTCGGCCATGATCCCTATGCGTTGGCCGATTCCGGCGCGAAGGCCGTGATGAAATTTCTCGGCACGGGCAAATTGCGCCGGGAAAAACCAATGCCTGCCTTTGTGGATCAATTCGGCTGGTGCACCTGGGATTCGTTCTACAAAAAGGTTTCCGCCGACGGCGTGCGGCAAGGTCTGGAATCATTTCGTCGCGGCGGGATTGAGCCGCGCCTGCTGATTTTGGACGACGGCTGGCAGGACTTTCGTGCCATGCCCGGCGGTGAGGAGCGGCTGGTTTCGCTCGAACCCAATCAGGCGCAATTCAGCGGCGACCTGCGGCCAACGGTGCAGTTGGCGAAAAAAGAATTTGGCGTGGAAACATTTCTCGTCTGGCACGCCTTCACCGGCTATTGGGGCGGCGTGGATGGCGCGGCCCTGCCGGAATACGAAGTGAAGGAACGGTGGCGGTCATTCGGGCCGGGCATCCTCGCGCAGCACGCCAACTTGAACACGCAATACTGGGGCAGCGCCGTTGGGGTCATCCCGCCTGACCACATTGGAAAATTCTATCAGGACTATCATCGCCGGCTGGCGGCGGCAGGCGTGGACGGCGTGAAGGTGGACAACCAATCCATGATCGAAAGCGTGTCCCAAGGACTCGGCGGGCGCGTGGCGGTGACGCGCGCGTATCGCACCGCGCTGGAAAAATCTGTGGCGAAATATTTCGATGGCCGGCTCATCAACTGCATGGCGAACGCGATGGAAACCTATTACTGCTCGCCGCGCTCCACGCTCATGCGGACATCGATTGACTTCTGGCCGAAGCGCCCGGAGACGCACGGCCAGCACCTGTTCTGCAACGCGCAGATGGGCCTGTGGTTTGGCGAATTCATGCAGCCGGACTGGGATATGTTTCAGACCGCGCATCCGATGGGCGCGTTTCATGCGGCGGGCCGGGCGGTTTCCGGCGGGCCGGTTTATGTGAGCGACACGCCGGACCAGCATGATTTCACGCTGCTCAAAAAATTGGTTTTATCCGACGGCTCGGTGCTGCGCGCGGATTTACCCGGGCGGCCCACGCCGGATTGCCTGTTTGCCGACGTGACCCGCGAGCCGGTGCTGCTGAAAGTTTTTAATTTCAATCGCAACTGCGCCGTGATCGGTATTTTCAACTGCAACTATCACCCGCATGAAAGTGAACGCATGGTGGTTTCGGGAACGGTCGCGCCGTCCGATGTGCCGGGATTGCGTGGGACAAATTTCGTCGGCTTCGCGCAGCGGTCGGGCAAGCTGTGGCGCGGCGACCGCGGCGACCGCGTTCCGCTGTCGCTCGGCGAAGGTGATTGGGAAATTGTCTCCTATGCGCCCATTGAGCGCGGTGTGGCCGTGCTGGGATTGGCGGACAAGCTGAACAGCACCGGCGCGGTCGCAGGCAAAAGCCGGGGTCGGGATGGCTCGTTGGTGGTGACGTTGCGCGACGGCGGGAAATTTCTGGCGTGGTGTGAGCATAAGCCAAGTCAAATCACCGCCGGCGGCCAGCCGATGGATTTTCAATATGAAACCGCCACGGGAAAATTATCCTGCCAGATTCAAACGGGCGGCAAGATCGAGCTTCGTTTGAAATGGTGAGTGGGTGCGGATGAAATAATTCTGTAGCCGTCGGCATTTGCTCGCGCCGTTTCCCCTCACGACACGGCCATTGACTTCATTTCGTTTCCAACGTGAATCGGAGCGACACGACGTTGAGTGGCTTCCAACTCGCCGCATCTTTTGCGCGGATGTTCACGGTGAAATTGCCGGCGGATTTGATTTCCACCGTGCCGATGTCAGTCGTGGCAAACTTGTCCCAGCCGGCGGTCTGGGGTGCTTTCGCGGACAGTTTATCACCGGCGGCCTCCAGCAGAAATTCGCCGTCGCCGTTGGCCGAGGCGATGGTGGCGCTGACGAGATACTTGCCGGGCTGGTCAATGTGCGCGCTCCACGACGCCCACTCGTCGGGCTTGTCCCAATAACCGATGTTCGGTTTGCCGCCATGCTCTTCCACTTTGATCTCTTCGCCGTGCAGCGTGGCGTCGTCCGCGCCGAAGATCAGCCGCCCACGCGAATCGGGCGTAATCACCGCCGGCAAAACTGGCACGGGCACGGGCTTGAAACCGCTGCCCGCAATGCGGAGCGAACACGTCAGGTCACTCAATTTTTCACCAGGCAATTCCACCGCGAGTCCGTTGGTCGTCTGCGAAAATTTTAATTCGCCGGCATGACCGAGCAGTTCAACTTTTTCAATTTTATTTTGCGCGGTATCGCCCGTCGCGGCGAGCGAGCGGATGATGAATTTATTTTCCTCCGGCCAGCCAAGCGCGATGGCGTAAAGCGTCGAACCTTTGGTCGTGAAACGAATGTCCTTCGCGCTGTATTTGAAATCTTCCTTGAACGCGCCGCCTTTCACCTTCACCTCGCCTTCGCCGTAAGTCAGCCACGGACGCGTGCCGTAAATCGCCTCGCCGTTCAGCGCCGTCCAATCCGCGAGTTGGCGCAGCATGGTTTCGACTTCGGGATCGAGCGTGCCGTCGGGACGCAAGACGACGTTGAGCAGCAGATTTCCATTCTTGCTCGTGATGTCCACGAGCATATGAACCGTCCAGCTCAACGGCTGATACTTCCAATGCTTGTTGTAAAACCAGTCGCCGATGGAAGTGTCCGTCTGCCACGGATCGGGGCTGATGCCGCCGCCCACGCCGCGTTCGTAATCCTGCACCCAGCGACCGTTACTCGGCTCTTTGCAGTTGTAGATCGCTTCGGATTTGCCGCCGTGATCCGCCGCGCTCAAGTTGTAGAGGTTCGCAATCTGGCTCAAGCCGACCTCGTTGCCGAAGACCACCGGGCCATCGCTGTAAAGCAAATCGGGATGATAGTTGTCCACGAGTTCCTTGATCTCGTAATACCATTGCTGCTGCCAGCGCGGGTCTTTTGTATACCAAGAACTCTTGTCATCCGACGCGGCGGGAAAATGATACAAGTCCCAGTTGTTCGAGTTCGCACCGTCGTAAGGCACTCCCGCGAGCGGACCGGATTTGTCCGACTTGTGCGAATCTTGAAACCAACTGAAGCTCGCGCCGAGATGTTCGGACACGCCGAAGGGCAATCCATTTTTCTTCGCTGCGGCCTGCCATTCACCGACAACGTCGCGGTGCGGGCCGACCTGAACGGAGTTCCATTTGTGCAATTTGGAATTCCACAAAAAGAAATCGTCGTGATGCGTGCCCATGCTGACGAAATATTTTGCGCCGGCTTTTTTGTAGAGTTCGATCAATTTTTCCGGCTCCCACTTCTCGGCTTTCCACAGCGGGATGACATCCTTCCAACCGTTCGTTGAGGGATGGCCGTAGGTTTCAAGGTGATGTTTGTATTGCGGTGTGCCTTGCTGATACATCTTGCGGGCATACCAATCGCCTTCCATCGGCACAGCCTGCGGCCCCCAGTGCGCCCAGATGCCAAACTTCGCGTCGCGGAACCAGTCGGGGCAGGAATAATTCGTCAGCGAATCGCGCGTGCCGACAAATGGGCCGGTCGCCACCGGCAAATCCAGCGCGGCGCGTGTTGTTTGAATTGTGAGCAGAGCAAAAGTTGAGATGATGGTCAGTTTTTTCATTTGATTGAATCTTGAGATGCAGAATTGAGTTTAGAGGTTTCGCGATTACTAATTGGATTTGCCAAAACGATAATTGCCCTGAAGGCGGGCTTTGGTTTTCCGTCGCGGTCAAAAAGCAGCGGATAGGCCGTGCGTCCGGCCACCGGCCAGTCGTTGAGCCAGGAATCGCCGTCGGTCACGCCCCAGAACGTGACGCGCTCGACGGCATCGCGATGCTTCAAGAAAATCTTGAACAACGCCGGATACCTTGTCGTCAGTTCGGCCTGCACGCTTTCAGGCAAGCCGTTCGGGTATGGGTTTAACTTGGGGTCGGATTTTGCCCGCAACGAAACATCCGCCGACAACGCCGCCCACGCGGAAGGCAGCACATCTATGTCCAGTTCCGTGATCATCACTTTCATGCCCAACCGCGCGAATGCCGCGATGGTGTCGTCCACTTCCTGCAGCGTCGGGCTGTTCGTCGCCAACTGATAATGCCCCTGCAAACCCACGCCGGTGATTTTGACGCCGGCCGCCTGCAACTGTTTCACCAGCGCCAGCGCCCCTGCCCGCTTGGTGGGATTTTCCAAGCCGTAATCGTTGTAATAAAGTTCCGCTTGCGGGTCGGCTTCGTGCGCAAACTGAAACGCTTTCACCAAATAATCCTGACCGATGATTTTTCGCCACGGCGTCATCCGCAATTTTCCGTGTTCATCCACTGCCTCATTGACGACGTCCCAGCCGCCAATTTTTCCCCGGTAACGACCCACGACGGTGAAAATATGGTCGTGCATCCGGCGCAACAGCAGCGCGCGGTCATCCGCGTTCGTGCCGCTCAATTCGCGCCCGCGACTGTCTTGAAACACCCAGTCCGGTGTCTGCGCG
>JANYCI010000165.1 GCA_025360325.1 Limisphaerales bacterium
TCCCGCCCCGCCGCTGCTGCCGGTGGGCGCGGCCTACAACCCGAAACATTTTTCCGCCGCCGCGCAGAAGTTTTTGCAGGCAGCGCAGGGCGCAAAAAACACTAAGGCTCAGACCACCCGCACCAAGTCTGCGGCTTCGTAGCGCACCTTTGCCAGGCCCGCGTATTTGTCGCTGGCCGCGCGATAACCCAGCGCACACGCCACCACCGTCGCGTAACCGCTGCCTTCCAGACCGAGAATTTTGTCATACTCCGCAGGCACGAGACCTTCCATCGGACACGCGTCCACGCCGAGAATTGCCGCCGCCGTCATCAGATTTCCCAGCGCGATACAAACCTGCCGTGCCGCCCATTCGTGCGCGATTTTTCCACGCGGACCGTTCACCACGTCGCTCACCATCATGCCGCGATAAGTGGCGAGCGCCGCCACCGCCCCGCGATACCCGGCGATCTCCTCCGTCAGACCGCCGCGAACCAGCACCATGCGGTTGATGAATCTGTCCACATCCGTCTCCTTCATTTCCGTGCGCGCGAGGAAGACAACGTATTGCGAACAATCCACGACCTGTTTTTGTCCCCACGAATGTGGCAGCAACGCGTCGCGCGTGGCTCCGTCTTGCACGATGAGAAATTTGTAAGGCTGCAAGCCGTAGCTCGTCGGCGTCAGCACCAACGTTTTTTCCAACGCGTCCCAGAGTTCCGGGGAAATTTTTTTGTGCGCGTCAAACACTTTCGTGGCGTAGCGCCAATGGAGGGCATCGAGGAGATTTTTGGAAGCGATGTTGTTCATAATTAATTTGTGGCCGCGAAACTAGCACGTCATTGGCAGGCTGGCAATTTGGATTGAAACCGAACTGCAAAACGCAGCGGCGATTATAATTTGCGTTGGCGTTTGGATTCGGAATTGGTTGCCACCTGCCCGACCCCGCCCTAGACTCACCGCACTTATGAAAAAAGTATTCATCGGCTGCGGGGTGTTGGTCGCGCTGGCCATCATCGTTTTGATTTTTGTGGTCATCGGTTTCGGCAGCTACAACAAGCTGGTGAAACAATCGGCGGGCGTGGACGCCCAGTGGGCGCAAGTGCAGAACCAATACCAGCGGCGCGGGGACTTGATTCCTAATCTCGTGCAGACGGTTTCTGGCGCGGCGAATTTTGAAAAATCCACGCTGACGCAAATCGCCGAGGCGCGCGCCTCGGTGGGCAAGATGACGATTGACGTGACCAAAGCACCGGCCACCGCCGAGCAGCTTGCGGAATTTGAAAAAGCCCAGGGGCAACTTGGTTCCGCGCTGTCCCGCCTCATGTCCATCACGGAAAATTATCCCGAGCTGAAAGCCAATCAAGGTTTCCGCGATTTGCAGGCGCAGCTTGAAGGCACGGAAAACCGCATCACGGTGGAACGCGGCAGTTTCAACACCGCCGTGCAGTCTTACAACGTGGCCGTGAAATCCATGCCCACGGCGCTTTACGCGGGCATGATGGGCTTCAAGGAAAAACCGTATTTCGCCGCCGTTGCCGGTTCGGAAAAGGCGCCCGCTGTGAACTTTGATTTCAACAAGAAATAATCTGCGGCGATCCCACCAGTGAAACCAGCCTTCAAGACCATCCTCGCCGCCGCGCTGGGATTCTTCTGGCTGGTTTCTACTTTTGCCGCCGAAGTCATTCCGCCGAAGCCCGCAAAGTATTTCAACGACTACGCTAGCGTCGTTTCCCCCGCCACCGCCGCGCAACTGAATTCGCAGCTCGAACAATTCGAGCGCGATTCTTACAACCAGATCGTCGTCGCCGTTTTTCCGAAGATGCAGAGCGATTCCGATGTGGCTGATTACTGCGTGCGGGTTTTTAATGCGTGGCAGGTCGGCCAAAAGGACAAGCGCAACGGGGCGGTGCTATTCGTGTTTGTCCAAGACCATCGGATGTTCATCTCCACGGGCTACGGACTCGAAGGCGCGTTGCCGGATGCGACGTGCAAAGACATCGTCGAGGACGTCATCAAACCGCGCTTCAAGGTGAACGATTTTGACGGCGGTCTCGCGGCGGGCGTAAGCGCGATCATGGCCGCAACGAAAGGCGAGTATCACGGAACGGGCAAGACGGTGGCGGAACGTAATGCCCACGCCAACCTACCGGGCGTCGGCGTTATTATTTTCTTCATCTTCATTTTTTTCATCGTGGCATTCGTGCTATCGCGTTCGCGTAATTCCGGCGCGTTGTATTCCAATGCCGGTTGGCTCATCGGCAATGTCATTGCCAACCTGGGCAGTCGCGGCGGCGGCGGATCAGGCTGGGGCGGCGGCGGTGGGGGCGGTGGCGGGTTTTCCAGTGGTGGCGGCAGTTCCGGCGGCGGCGGCGCAGGAGGAAGCTGGTGAGATGAAACACACTGAATTCATTGATCAACTGGCGCACCAGCAAATCGTGGCGGCCATCCAAGCGGCGGAGAAAAAAACTTCCGGCGAAATCCGCGTCTTCATCTCCTCCAAAAAAATCACCGATGCCGTTGTCTCGGCCCAGGCAGAATTCAACCGGCTCGGCATGATGAAAACCGAACACCGCAATGGCGTATTGATTTTTGTCGCGCCCGCCTCGCAAAAATTCGCCGTCATCGGCGACATCGGCGTGCATGAGAAATGTGGGCAAACATTTTGGGACGCGCTCGCCGCCGAGATGACCGACCACTTTGTGGCGAACGATTTTTCACGCGCCATCATCACCGGCATCACGAAGGCCGGAGAAATTCTCGCGCAACATTTTCCCGTGCAACCCGGCGATAAAAACGAATTGCCGGACACGATTGAAACGGACTGAATTTTTTAGAACCAAAAAATGGCGGCTGGCTTCCCTCTCCCAGCGGGAGAGGGATTGAGGGTGAGGGAGAAATCAGCTTGTATCAAGACGGGGTGAATTGGTGAACGGCATGGTTAGTCCAGCGCGCTCTCCCGCTCCCTGCCCTCTCCCGCTGGGAGAGGGAGAACGCTCGACAGCTTTCAAAATAATCAGACTATAAATTTTACCGCGATGAACCCCGCCCCGCTCAAAATCCGCCGCGCCACCGTGGATGACCTGCCCGCGCTGCGTGCGCTCTGGATCGCCGCGCGCCTGCCAGCCGACGAACTCGAAGCCCGCCTCACCGAATTTCAAGTGGTGGAACATCACGGCGAATTTGCCGGCGCACTCGGCGTGCAGATTATCCGCACCGCCGCGCGGCTCCACTCGGAAGATTACGCGGATTTTGCCGTGGCCGACGCCGCGCGCGAATTATTTTGGGACCGCATCCAGACCCTCGCCGCCAATCACGGCGTCTTCCGCATGTGGACGCAGGAGACCTCGCCTTTCTGGACGCGCTGGGGATTTCAGCCCGCCTCGGCAGAAATGTTAGAACGCCTGCCCGACGAATGGAAACAACTCGAAGGCCGCCCCGGCTGGCTCACGTTGCCACTGAAAGACGAAGACGCCATCAAGGAAGCACTCGGCACAGATTTCTCCGAATTCATGGCGGAAGAAAAAGAGAAGACCGAACGCGTCGCCAACCACGCGAAGAAAATTAATTTATTCATCATCATCACCGGCTTCACCGTTGGCATCGTCGGCATCGCGGTGGCCGCGTATCTCTTCATGCACCGCAATCCGTTTGCACGTTGAATTAATCGGCAACTTGAACCTGACTATTTACGTCCCCTTCTCGATCCTTTGCGATAACTCACCGGCTTCGCTTCCGGTTTCGTGCCGTCAATCATGTGTTTCAATTCCTTGATCTGGTCACGAAGCAGCGCGGCTTTTTCAAACTGCAAATCTTCGGCGGCTTTCAACATTTCGCCTTCGAGTTCGCGGATGGTTTCAGTCACGTCCAAGTCCGTGGTCGTTTCGCGTAGCATTCCCATCGCGGCGGCGTGCTGATCTTCCTGCACGGCCAAACTGTCCTCGACAGCGCGACTCACGCTGCGCGGCGTGATGTTGTGTTCGGTATTGTAAGCGATCTGCCGCGCGCGGCGGGCTTCGGTGACGGCGAGAAATTTTTTGATGCTCTGCGTCATCACGTCGGCGTAAAGAATCACCTCGCCGTTCAAATGCCGCGCGGCGCGTCCGGCGGTCTGGATCAAACTGGTTTCGCTGCGGAGAAAACCTTCCTTGTCCGCGTCGAGAATCGCGACGAGCGAAACTTCCGGCAAATCCAAACCTTCACGCAGCAGATTGATTCCAACCAAAACATCGAACTCGCCTTTGCGCAGTGAGCGGAGAATTTCCACGCGTTCAATCGCACCGATGTCGCTATGCAGATACTGAACGCGGATGCCAATCTCGCGCAGGTAATCCGTGAGTTCCTCCGCCGTGCGTTTGGTCAAAGTCGTGACGAGCGTGCGTTCTTTTTTGTCGCCGCGCTGGCGGACTTCTTCCATCAGATCATCAATCTGCCCCTTGAGCGGCTTGATGGTGACTTTGGGATCAATGAGTCCAGTCGGGCGCACGACGAGTTCCACGACGCCGGGTGTAGCAGTGGGACAGGCGTCCCGCCTGTCCATGCGCGAGGGCGTCTCGCCCTCGAAAGCAGGAAACGCGGGCGAGACGCCCGCAACCCGGACAGGCGGGACGCCTGTCCCACTGCTGGCCCGACTCCAACCAATTTCGCGCGGCGCTGGCGTGGCGCTGACGTAGATGGTCTGATTTTGCAGTCCCTGAAATTCCAAAAAATTCAACGGGCGATTATCCAGCGCGCTCGGCAGACGAAAACCATGATCTACCAAAACGGATTTGCGCGATTTGTCGCCCTCGAACATTCCGCCAATCTGCGGCACGGAAACGTGCGATTCATCCAGCACGAGCAAATAATCATCGGGGAAAAAATCGAAGAGCGTCGTCGGGCGCGAGCCGGGCGGACGCTTGGCAATGTGGCGGGAATAATTTTCAATGCCGGAGCAGAAACCCATTTCTTCCATCATCTCCAAATCAAACTCGGTGCGCATCTTGATGCGTTGCGCTTCGATCAATTTTCCGTCGCGCTCGAATTCGGCGATGCGCGTGCCGAGTTCTTCGCGGATGGCGAGGAGCGCGCTCTTCATCTTGTCGCCGGTGGTCACGAATTGTTTCGCGGGAAAAATCATGTTCGACTGGAGCGACTCGGTTTTATTTCCCGTGAGCGGCTCGAAGCGCGTGAGTTTTTCAATCGTGTCGCCGAAAAATTCGATTCGCAAACCGTCTTCGCGGCCGGCAGGACGGACTTCCACCGTGTCGCCGCGCACGCGAAAATCGCCGCGCTCGAACGCAATATCGTTGCGTGAATACTGCATATCCACCAAGCGCGATAAAAGTTGTTCACGCGAAAGCTCCATGCCCACGCGCACGGGAATGATGAGCGCGGCGTAATCTTCCTTGCTGCCAATGCCATAGATGCACGACACGCTGGCGACGACCACGACATCGCGCCGCGTGAACAGCGAGGCCATCGTCGAGAGCCGCAGCCGCTCAATGTCGTCGTTCACGGCAGAATCTTTTTCGATGAAGGTGTCGGTGCGCGGGATGTAGGCCTCGGGCTGGTAAAAATCAAAGTAGCTGACGAAGTATTCGACGGCGTTGTTCGGGAAAAAACTTTTGAACTCGGCGTAAAGTTGCGCGGCCAAAGTTTTATTATGCGAGATGACGAGCGTGGGCTTTCCGATGTTTCTGATGACATTCGCGACGGTGAAAGTTTTTCCCGAACCGGTGACGCCCAGCAAGGTCTGATGCTTCGCGCCGGAGAGAATTCCGGCGGTCAGTTTTTCAATCGCCTGCGGCTGGTCGCCAGCGGGCGCATAATCGGAAACGAGTTCAAACACGCGGGGAAACTAGAACTTCAGCGCGGCGGCGTCAACGCAACGAAAAAAAAGGAGCGACCAACGGGTGCATCTTGGCGCGGTGGAAGTTCTCGCGTTGCGCCGCTGCACGCGGCACTGGTTTTCGTAGCGCGAAAACTGCCACCACCCGATAGGTTGCCCTATCGGTGGCAGTGTTGGGCATTTGCCCGGCAATCATTGCCGACAAAATTCCAACTTTTCAAACCCACCACATCTGCCTATACTCTTGATTCCCTTTGCTATGGCATTGATTGTTCAAAAATACGGCGGCACGTCGGTCGGCAACCCTGACCGCATCAAAAACGTTGCGGCACGCGTGGCGAAATATCGCGCGCAAGGCGACCAAGTGGTCGTCGTTGTTTCCGCGATGAGCGGCGTCACGGATAATCTCATCAAGCTCGCCAAGGAAATCATGCCGCTGCCGAGCGAGCGAGAGATGGATATGCTTCTCGCCACGGGCGAACAGCAGACGATCGCCCTCACCGCCATTGCGCTGCACGCGCGCGACATTCCCGCCATCTCGATGACCGGCGCACAGGCGGGCATCGTCACCGACGGCGTTCACACGAAGGCGAAGATTCACAACATCACGCCCAAGCAAGTTCACGAAGCGCTCGACGCGGGTAATGTCGTCATCGTCGCCGGTTTTCAAGGCGAGACGGCGGCGGGGCAAATCACTACGCTCGGACGCGGCGGTTCGGATTTGACGGCCATTGCGCTCGCCGCCGCGCTCAAGGCCGACCTCTGCCAGATTTACACGGACGTGGACGGCGTTTATACGACCGATCCGCGCATCGTGCCGACGGCGAAAAAATTGCTGGAAATTTCCTACGACGAAATGCTCGAACTCGCCAGCCTCGGCGCGAAGGTGATGCAGAGCCGCTCGGTGGAATTTGCGAAAAAATTTGGAGTCGTGTTCGAGGTCCGCTCCAGCCTCAATGACAACCCCGGAACTATTGTGAAAGAAGAAACGAAAAGTATGGAAGGCGTCGTCGTGCGCGGCGTCGCGCTCGACAAAAATCAAGCCAAGCTCACGCTCGTCGGCGTGCCCGACAAACCCGGCATGGCCGCGAAAATTTTCAAGGCGCTCGGTGATGCCACGGTGAATGTGGACATGATTGTTCAGAACATCAGCCACGGAACCGGCACGCCGCAGACGGACATTTCCTTCACCGCCGACAAGCCGGATTTGCTCAAGGCGCAGAAGGTCATTGATGGTTTGAAAGCCGAGATCGGTTTCCAAGAAGTCATCACCGCCGAGAAGATTGGAAAACTTTCCATCGTTGGCGTCGGTATGAAATCGCACACCGGCGTCGCGGGAAAATTATTTGAAACGCTCGCGAATGAAGGCATCAACATTGACATGATCTCCACGAGCGAAATAAAAGTTTCGGTCGTGATTGATCTCGCGAAAGGCGAGCAGGCGGTGCAGGCCGTTCACGCGGCGTTTATTGGGTGAAATTGGTGGGGAGCAGCTTACCAATGCCACTGTTGGTGGAAGTTCTCGCGCTGCGAGAACTCCGCCCGCGCAGCAGCGGGCGAAACGGGTGAGAGAAAAATGTCCGCCTTGCTCAAGGCGTTGCACCGCTGCACGCGGCGCTGGTTTTCGCAGCGCGAAAACCGCCACCGCCTGACACCTTCACGACCTTTTACACGTTAAATTTGAATAGCAGCACGTCGCCGTCTTTCACGATGTATTCTTTGCCTTCCATACGATACAAACCTTTTTCGCGAGCGGCGGCGACGGAACCGCATTTCACCAACGCATCGTAGGCGACGGTTTCGGCCTTGATGAAGCCACGTTCAAAATCCGAATGAATGACGCCCGCCGCTTTCGGCGCGGTGTCGCCGTTGTGAATCGTCCACGCGCGGACTTCTTTTTCGCCCGCCGTAAAATAAGTGCGGAGGCCGAGCAGATGATACGTCGCGCGAATCAGCACGCCGACGCCGGATTCGGTGACGCCGAGATCTTTCAAAAATTCCTGCGTTTCTTCCGGCGACAAATCTATCAAGTCGCTCTCGATTTGGGCGCTGATGACGACGGCTTCGCACGCGAGATGCGCTTTCACATAGTCGCGGACTTTGAGGACGAACGGATTAGTATCCGCCGTGGCGAGATCACTTTCTTTCACGTTGCACGCAAAAATCGTAGGCTTGTCGGTGAGGAGAAAAAATGGTTTGGAGATGACTTTTTCTTCCGGCGTGAGCGCCACGGTGAGCGCGGGTTTGCCGGCGTCGAGCGCGGGCAAAAGTTTTTTCAGAACCGCTTCGTCCGCGAGCGCGATTTTATCGCCACGCTTGGCGTCTTTGGCCACTTTATCCAATCGCTTCGTCACCGCTTCGAGATCACACAACACGAGTTCGGTGTTGATGACTTCGATGTCGCGCACGGGATCCACGCTGCCGGTGACGTGATGAATGTCGGCGTCTTCAAAACAGCGCACGACTTGGACAATGGCATCCACTTCGCGGATGTGGGTGAGAAATTTATTGCCCAAACCTTCGCCTTGCGACGCGCCTTTGACGAGGCCGGCGATGTCCACGAACTCAATCGCGGCGGGAATGACGACGGTGGTTTTGGCGATGCCTTGCAGGACGGCCATGCGTTCGTCCGGCACGGTGACAATGCCCACGTTGGGGTCAATGGTGCAGAAGGGGTAGTTAGCCGCCTCGGCTTTGCGCGTGCGCGTGACGGCGTTGAAGAGAGTTGATTTGCCCACGTTGGGGAGTCCGACGATTCCAGCTTTTAGCATAAATTAAAATTGATGTTTGGATAACCGCCAAGCGATTTCCAGCCCGACAAAAATGGCGGTGGTCAGCAGGCACAGGCCGGAAATGTGTTGCAAGCGCAGCAGTGTTTGCTGGCTGAATTTGCCGTGTCCGCGCGCGACGGTGAAGCTCAAGATGAAAAACCAAAGCACGGTGCCGACGAAAATGCCGCCGACGCACGCGGCGCGCGCCATCCGTGAGTTATCCACCCATTTCTCGGACATCAGCGTCGCGGCCAAGATGAGCCATGCCGCGAGCACGCCGAGATTTGCAGCCACGCGCAAAAACCCGGTAAGAAACGGCGAGCGCGGATGAATTTTCTCCTCCAACTTCGCCTCGATACGCCCCGAGGCGGCGTCGAGTTTGTTCGGCACATTCAAACTGGATGCGAACAAAAATTTGCAGCCGAGCAATAGCAGGAACACAAAACTGCCGACTTGCATCACGGCCCGAATCATGTCGTTCTCAAAAATTTGCGCGAAGCCGGTGAACGAGATCGCGCAGTAAATCGCATCCATCACCGCCGCGCCGAGGCCGATGAGGAACGCCCAGCGGAAGCCACGCCGCGCGCCTTCGTTCAAGATGGTCAGATTGATCGGACCGGGCAGCCAGCAGAAGGCGTTGCCGAATAGGAATCCGGCTAG
Source organism: Limisphaerales bacterium (assembly GCA_025360325.1). Classification (GTDB taxonomy): domain Bacteria; phylum Verrucomicrobiota; class Verrucomicrobiia; order Limisphaerales; family UBA11358; genus UBA11358. The sequence goes on from JANYCI010000165.1 coordinate 9,241, forward strand.
GACGGCGAATAAGACTGGATGATCGGCCGACATCAGTTTTCCGCCTCGTCTTCGTCCTCGATTTCCCGCCGCCACGCGCGCGAAATGTGCGGGCGCACAAAGCCGTAGAGCAGATACGCCGTGAAGAATAGCGGCAGGACGTAATACAATATTTTCTCCTGCAAAATCAGCAGGCAGCCAAGGAAAATGGCCCCAACCACGACTTTCAAAAACGTGGTGGACGAACGTAGGCCGAGCGATTTGAAACTCGGATACTTCACCTCGCTCACCATCATCACGGATAGAAACACGAGCACCACCGGTAACAAATTCCCCCACTGGCCGAGGTTTTTTTCCTTCTCGTTCAGGTTGATGATGAACAAAGTGAGCGAAGCGACAAGGCCGGCGGCAGAGGGGATTGGAAAACCTAGAAAATCTTTACCGGCACCGGGCAGATTCATCGCCGAAAGACAATTGAAACGGGCGAGCCGGAATGCCCCGCAGATCAAATAAATCGAGGCGATGAACCAGCCGAACTCTTTGTAGTCTTCGCCAAAAATCTGATGCAGCACGACGCGATGCACGAGAAATGCGGGCGCGACGCCGAAGGAAACGAGATCAGCGAGCGAATCAAATTCGCGTCCGAACGGGCTTTCGTGTCCGCCCATGCGCGCGACGCGACCATCGAATAAATCAAAAATGCACGCGAGTAAAATGAAACCGAGCGCGAGTTTGATGGGCATCCAGTTCACCATGCCTGCCGCGTCGGGCGTGAGGTTGGCCTCAACAATTTTGGTGAGCGCCACGAAGCCGCAGAACAAATTTCCCGCCGTGAAAAGGTTTGGCAGAAAATAAATCTTTAATTTCGGCTCTGGATTTTCTGCCGGTTGAGTGGGAGTGGATGTGCTCATGGTTTTTGGGCCTCCGGTGGAATGACTAATTCCGAAACCATAATGACTAATGAATGACGAAGCCCAAATGACAAATTCACCGCGGACGTGCGCCAACGCACTTGGTCATTCGTCATTGAGAATTCTTTAGTCATTAGGATTTAGGAATTAGTCATTTCAGTTCAGACAATTTCCGCCAGCACGCTCTCACCACCCACCACGCGGTCGCCGAGCTTCACTTTTATTTTCGCGGCTTTGGGCAGATAGACGTTCACGCGCGAACCGAATTGAATCAGGCTGATGCGTTCGCCACGCTGCACCGGATCGTTTTGCGCGACCCACGGCACGATGCGCCGCGCGATCAAACCGGAGATGAGGCGCACGCCAATTTTTTGTCCGCGAGGCTCGACCGACTCGATGCCGAGATAAACATTTTCGTTGAAGTCCGCCGAGTCGGCGCGCATCGCGTTGAGATACTGGCCGGGCGAATGTTTGAAATACGCGATACGCCCGGTGACCGGCGAGTTTTGGACGTGGACATTGAATACGGAAAGAAAAATGGAGATGCGCTGACATTCGCCGCCCATGAAATCGTTTTCAGTCGTGGTGTCAATCGTGTCCACCTTGCCGTGGCCGGGGGCGATGACGAGGCCGGGCGCGGTGGGCGTGAGCGCATCGGGATCGCGGAAAAAATAAAAGGTGAAGACGACGAACAAGCCCCAAAGCACAAACAACACCGTGGCAAAGCCGATGACGAAAGCGCCGATGACTTTGCCGAGAAAGGCCGTGGCGAGCAGCACCAGCACAGCGGCTCCTGACAGGCCAATCATTGTCAGCGCCGATTGCGACGCTTTTCCAGAGTGTTTCACCCGGTCAAAATAAATTTTTCTGGCGACACTTGCAATTCGGCATTTTACCCAGCGAGATTTTTATTTTTTTGAATCTGGCAGTGACTTGACCACTTCGCCCGGATGTTCCTTGAAAAATTTTGCGATCAACGCGGGGGCTTCGGAAGTGAGCTCGTGTCCGCCGGGATGAATAAAGGTCACCACCGGCGTGCCGGTTGATGAGGAATACAGCGTGCATTGTGGCGCCCACGTTTCACCCTTCGGCGAGCAAACATTCACTTGGCGCACAGCTTGCATATTGAATTTTTGCCATGCGAATTTTACGAGCGGATCATTTTCGCCGGCGAGCATCATCGCAGGTTTTGGCTTTAGTTGACGGGCATATTTTGCGACTGCGGCCGACGGCGCGACCGCCGCAAAAACGTTCCCCCGCGCCAGCCACAACAAATAGGTAAAACTTCCGCCGTTGGAATGACCCGTCGCGTAAATGCGTTTCGCGTCCACTTGATACTCTTGCTTGAGCCGCGCCAGCACCGCGTCGAAAAATTTCAGATCGCGGTCGCCATTATCACCGACTGCCGCTTGCCAACCCGCGCGCGTGCCGTGCGGATCAGTCAGTTGACCCACGGTGCTCAACCCCTGCATATAAACGACGATTGCTTCCGGCCATTGCTTTTCCATCCCAAAACTTTTGGCAGCCTGCCGCGCGCTGCCGCCATGGCCGTGAAACACAAACACCAGCGGATGCGCCGCGCCGTTGGTCGCTGGCACATGGATGAGCGCCGTGCGCGTGACGCCAGCCACGGTGAAATCCAGCGGCTGCAATTCGGCGGCGGCCAGCGTTCGCCCAAACGGAACCAACCCGACCAACAGCGTGACGAGAAAGCTAAAGTATCGTTGCATGAATCTTCAGACGGCAGCGCCCGAAAAATGTTTCTGCTAAGACACGAAATAATCTCACCCTGCTTGCAAAAGTTTTTTTTTCGGGCAATTTCCCCACCGCCGCCAAAACATTGGCGGCAAACAACCAAAAAATTATGTCACTCCACACTCCTGACCTCACCAAATTCCCACCGCGCAGTCCGCACACGCGGCTCGGCGGCTACGTCATGCTGCCGCGTATGCTCGACAAATGCCGCGCCACCATCGCTGGCACCAACGGCGAATATCATTACAACTGCCCGCTCGATCAACACCTGCTGACGTTTCTTGGCATTGACCCGGAAGCGTTGAAAAAAGTTGCGACCAAAAGCGACACCGAAGTGCTCGCGTGGATCAACGCCAATGCCAAAAATAAACACACCATGCCGGAAATCATCGCGTGGTCGCGCTGGCAGGAAGGTCGCGCGCCCGACAACGTGGATGGCCGCGAATTCTTGAACGGCCTGCACAAAGCCGGCGCTCCGTTGCGCGAAGATATCTCGACTTGGTTCGAGGTTTTGGAGATGGACGACTTCGTGAGCTACGGCGGCAAAGCCTGACCATTTTGGATTTACGATTGACGAATTACGCGCGCTAAATTAATACGCGATTTTTACACAAGGCCGCGCCGCGAGGTGCGGCCTTTTTTTCGGAGTGTTGTAGTTTAACTAAAGCTGGTGGGGCGAGCGTTCTCGCGAGCCACTTGGTCTAGCGACGCTCGG